>CAVFNZ010000080.1:5218-11464 GCA_963624095.1 Clostridium sp. CAG:217
TCGTGGCTCATCCCCATGGAGAGTTCCTTGAAGGCGGGGTCTTGGCTGAAGTACTCCCTCTTTACCTTATTATAATAGGAGTGCAGCGTCTCGAACTCGGTGCGGATTTGCTTCTCGTCGTCCACATTGCTGGCCATGCCCATCAGTCCGCGGATGCTCACATGGCTCAGGCTCTTCCATTCGCCCGCCCGTAGCATTTCGGTACACTCCTCTTCGGAGAAGCCGAACTTGGTCTCTTCCGTGGCGATGTGTATCTGCAGCAGGCAAGGAATCACGTGTCCGCACTTCTCGGCCTGGCGGTCAATCTCGGTCAGCAGCTTGTAGCTGTCCACACTGTGAATCAGCGAGATGAACGGCGCGATATACTTAATCTTGTTGCTCTGCAAGTGTCCGATGAAGTGCCACTCGATGTCTTTGGGCAAAGCCTCCTGTTTGGCGACGAGCTCCTGTGCCTTGCTTTCGCCGAACACCCGTTGGCCGCACGCGTACGCCTCCTCGATGTACTCCATCGGTTGGTATTTCGACACGGCAACGAGGCGTACCGACGACGGGAGTTCCGCCTTTACCGCTTGCAGATTATGAGCGATGTCAGTCATGGCCGCACGGGTTTAGTTGGTATGGCCGGCTTCGGGGAACTCGGGCTTCACGTCCGGCTCGGCCTCGTAAGGGTAAACGTCCATAATCAGGGTCTCGCTGACAGAAGCGATGGAGTAGTCGGCCATCGTGCCTTTCATCCCCTCGTCCAGCTTCTTCACCGCGTCGCGCAGGTCAGCAGCTTGCACCAGTATTTGTGTGGCGGTCTTCTTCTCCGCTCCGCTCTTCTCGTCCAGTGTGATGAAGTAGAGCTTGCACTTGAACCAACGGTCGGCGGCCTCTTCGTCGGACGCGAAGAGTTCGCTGTAGTTGGCGCGCTTGATGTCCGAAACGGTAAACTCTCCGCTGATGAAGGGGGTCATCTCCTCGATGATTCGTTTCTCCGCCTCGGTGAAGCTCAGGGCATCCACCAGGTAGGGTTCTGTCACTTTCTTATTGAGTCCGTTTTCCAAGGTCTTCTCGTAACGGATCTTACATTCAAACCAGTTGTGCATCATAATGATTAATTGTTTCTTTCGGAGCGCAAACTTACACAATTATTTCCATAACGACCACGAAAATCGGCCACGAAGATTCTTTTTCCTATTTTGTCGGGCTTTTTGTTTGTCCGTTGGGAGCGATGAACTATCTTTGCATGATGTATTAACAATAACAACTGCTAAGAACATGCCACAAATCTCTATTCGCGGAGTTGAAATGCCGGCATCACCCATCCGGAAACTGGCTCCGCTCGCAGAAGCCGCCAAGCGGAGGGGACTGCACGTCTATCATCTGAATATCGGACAGCCGGACTTGCCCACGCCCCAGGTGGCGTTGGATGCCATTCGGAACATCGACCGCAAGATGTTGGAGTACAGCCCGAGTGACGGATTCCTCAGCTATCGGCAAAAACTGACAGGCTACTACAAGAAATATGATATAAACCTCACTCCGGAAGACATTATCATCACTTCGGGCGGTTCCGAGGCGGTGCTGTTCGCCTTCATGTCGTGCCTGAACCCCGGCGATGAAATCATCGTCCCCGAGCCGGCCTACGCCAACTACATGGCCTTCGCCATCTCTGCCGGAGCGGTGATACGCACCATCACCACCACCATCGACGAGGGCTTCTCGCTCCCGAAGGTGGAAAAGTTCGAGGAACTCATCAACGAGCGTACCAAGGCAATCCTCATCTGTAACCCCAACAACCCGACGGGATACCTCTACACACGCCGTGAGATGAACCAAATCCGCGACCTGGTGAAGAAGTACGACCTCTTCCTCTTCTCGGACGAGGTCTACCGCGAGTTCATCTACACGGGTTCGCCCTACATCTCTGCCTGCCACTTGGAAGGCATCGAGCAGAACGTGGTGCTCATCGACTCCGTGTCCAAACGCTATTCGGAGTGCGGCATCCGTGTGGGAGCATTGATTACCAAGAACAAACAAATCCGTCAGACCGTGATGAAGTTCTGCCAGGCCCGTCTGAGTCCTCCTTTGATAGGACAGATTGCCGCGGAAGCGTCGTTGGAGACCCCGGAGGACTACATGCGCGAAGTGTACGATGAGTATGTGGAACGCCGTAAGTGCCTGATTGACGGACTGAACCGCATACCGGGCGTTTACTCGCCAATCCCCATGGGAGCCTTCTACACGGTAGCCCGTTTGCCGGTGGACGACAGCGAGAAGTTCTGCGCATGGTGCTTGTCGGAGTTCAACTACGAGAACGAAACGGTGATGATGGCACCCGCTTCCGGATTCTACACCACACCGGGCGCAGGCAAGGATGAGGTGCGCATAGCCTACGTCCTGAAGAAAGAGGATTTGATACGGGCCCTGTTCGTCTTGCAAAAAGCGTTGGAGGCTTATCCGGGAAGAACCGAGTGACTGCATGAACTTTGAGTTTTTCATAGCCAGACGAATCTATTTCAAAAGCGAAGGAAATAAACGACAGATAGCCAAACCGGCCATACGTATCGCCACCATAGGTATGGCCTTGGGCTTGGTCGTCATGATTGTGTCGCTCTGCGTGGTGATGGGGTTCAAGCGCGAGGTGCGCTCCAAAGTCATCGGTCTCACCTCGCACATCCAGGTGAGCAACTACTTTAGCGGACAGTCCTACGAGACACTGCCCATTGCCGCTACTGACAGTCTGCTCTCTGCTCTCCGGTCTACGGACGGTGTCAGCCATGCGCAACGCTATACCACCAAGTTGGGACTCATCAAGACCGACACGCAATTCCAGGGAATCATCTATAAGGGAATAGGGCAGGAGTACGACCTCTCGTTCCTGCGGCACTGTTTGGTGGAGGGCGAAATCCCCGCGTTCACGGACTCCGCCGCTTCCAACAAAGTGTTGCTGTCCCAGCCTCTTGCGGACAAGCTGCAGCTCCGTCTCGGGGATGCCGTCTACACCTATTATTTGCAGAAAGACGTGCGTGTGCGCAAGCTTACCATTGCCGGCATCTACCGGACCAACTTCTCCGATTACGACAACCTCTTCCTCATTGGCGACCTCTACACCGCCACGCGGCTCAACCGCTGGAGTGCCGACCAAGTCAGCGGCGTGGAACTGCAGCTGACGGATTTCAACCGGTTGGACGAGGTGTCGGCGGCCGTGGGAAGTCGTCTCAGCGATGCCGAAGACCGATACGGGAACACCTACTTTGCGCAGACCGTGGTGGAACTCAATCCCCAGCTCTTCGCCTGGCTCAGCGTGCTCGACCTGAATGTCTGGGTCATTCTGATACTCATGATGGGTGTGGCGGGCTTCTCCATGATTTCCGGACTGCTCATCATCATCCTCGAACGCACCAATATGATTGGCGTGCTCAAGGCCTTAGGCGGAAGCAACGGCTCCATCCAGCGTCTCTTCCTCTACTTCTCCGCTTTCATCATCGGCAAGGGAATGCTTTGGGGCAACATCATCGCGCTGGCACTCTGCTTCGTGCAGTGGAAGTGGCGGCTCGTGAAGCTCGACCCCGCCAACTACTACATCGATGCCGTCCCCGTCTATTTCAGCCCCTGCGCCTGGCTGCTCCTCAACGTGGCCGCCTTCGTCGTATCCATCCTGATTCTGGTTGGCCCCTCCTTCCTGATTTCCAACATCAAACCGGCCAAGTCCATCCGGTTCGAATAAAAACAGCCGATACGCAACGCGTGCGTACCGGCTGTGGAGTTTCGTTGTCCAAACTCATCCCCTGAGGGATGGCTTATCGCAAATCTTCGGTCGTATAGCCCTTGGGCAGCGGACGGCAGTTGTACATCGACGCCATGATTTCGCCGTATGCGCCGGCTGAGCGCAGGGCAATCAGGTCGCCCCGCGTCACCTTGTTCAGGTCGATGGCCTTGCCGAACACGTCGGACGACTCACAGATGGGTCCCACCACGTCATACGCCTCCGTGGGAGCTTCCGACGTGAGGTTCTCAATCTTGTGGTAAGCCTGGTAGAGGGCGGGACGAATCAGGTCGGACATGCCCGCGTCCACGATGGCGAACTGCTTGTGCTTGCCTTGCTTCACGTAGAGTGCCTGTGTAATCAGGCTTCCGCACTGTGCCACCAACGAACGGCCCAACTCAAAGTGAACCGTTTGCTTGGGCTGCAACTTCAGGTGTTTGTTGTACACCGCGAAATACTCCGCGAAGTTGGGAATCGGCTGGCGGTTGGGATGCTGGTAGTCGATGCCCAGTCCGCCACCCACGTTGATGTGGGGCACGATTATCTGGCGTGCCGCCAGCTTCTCCTGCAACTCGTTGATGCGGTTACAAAGCGCGATGAAGTCGCTCATGTCCAGTATCTGCGAACCGATGTGAAAATGCAGTCCGATGAACTTCACATGACTCATGGCGGCGGCGGTGTCTATCACCCTGTCCATATCCTCCATGCTGATGCCGAACTTGTTCTCCGCCAGTCCCGTGGTGATGTTGGCGTGCGTGTGCGCCCCCACGTTGGGGTTGATGCGGAAAGCCACGTTGGCCACCTTGTTCTTCTTCCCCGCCAGTTCATCGATGATTTCCAGCTCGGGAATCGACTCCACGTTGAAGCAGAAGATGTCGTTGTCCAGTCCCAGATTGATTTCCCAATCCGCTTTGCCCACTCCGGCGTAGACTATCTTGCCGGAGGGGAAGCCGGCGTCTATCGCCGCCTTTATCTCGCCTCCGCTTACGCAGTCCACACCCAGTCCGCTCTCTCGTATGATTGTCAGTATCTTCTCGTTGGCGTTGGCCTTCACCGCATAGTGCACACAGAAGTTCGGGTACTTGCCGCTTTCGGTGTTCACGGTCTTCAGCGTCTCGCGCAACAGCGTCGTATCGTAATAGTAGAAAGGAGTTTGAATCTTTCTAAACTTCTCTACCGGGAATACTCCTTTGGTCATGTTTAGTGTATGTATCGTATGTATTTAGTGATTGAACAGCGTATCACTCAATGCCTGCAACGCGCGCTTCTTGTCGGCCTCCTTGATGAGGAACGAGATGTTGTAGTTGCTGCCGCCGTAGGAAACCATCCGCACGGGGATGTCCTTCATCGCCTTCATGGCCAGCGATTCGAAACCGACATTCTCCCAGGCCAGGTCGCCAACGACGCAGATGATGCACATGTCGTCGTCCACCGTCACCGTTCCGTACTTCTTCAGCTCGTCCAGGATTTCGTTCAGGTGTTTCTTGTTGTCGATGGACATGGAGACACCCACCTCGGAGGTACAGATCATGTCGATAGGCGTCTGGTAACTCTCGAAGATTTCGAACACCTTGCGCAGGAAGCCGTAAGCCAGGAGCATGCGTCCCGACTTTATCTTGATGGCGGTGATGTTGTCCTTTGCTGCCACCGCCTTTATCTTGCCGTGCTCTGTCTCGTTGGAAATCAGTGTACCCGGAGCCTGTGGCTCCATCGTGTTGAGCAGACGCACGGGGATGTTGGCGTATTTGGCCGGCTGGATGCAGGTGGGGTGCAGAATCTTCGCGCCGAAGTAAGCCAGCTCCGCCGCCTCCTCGAAGAGTAGCTGACGCACCGGTGAGGTCTTCTCCACCACGCGCGGGTCGTTGTCGTGCATGCCGTCGATGTCGGTCCATATCTGAATCTCCGAAGCGTTGATGGCGGCACCCAGCAGGGACGCGGTGTAGTCGCTGCCGCCGCGTTGCAGGTTGTCCACCTCGCCGTAAGCGTTGCGGCAGATAAATCCTTGTGTGATGTAGATGTCCGCGTTCGGGTGTTTCTCCAGCTGGACTGCCAGTTTCTCCTTGATGTAGACGGCGTCCGGCTCCGCGTTCTTGTCCGTGCGCATGAAGTCCAGGGCGGAGAGCAGCACCACGTTGACACCCCGCTCCAGCAGGTAATTGGTCACCATGTTGGTGGAGATGATTTCGCCCTGTGCCAGTATCACCTTCTCTTCGAACAGCGTGAACAGGTCTTTCGTGTATGAACGTATAAAGTTGAATTCCTCTTTAATGAAGTCGAGAGTTTTCCGTTTGTATTCTTCTGTGGTGTAGAGCTCGTCAACGTGTTTTCGGTATTTGTTTTCCAGCGTGTTGATTACCTCGTTAGCGCCGTCGGGGTTCTTCTTGTAGAGATAGTCCGATATTTCCACCAACGTGTTGGTCGTTCCGGACATGGCCGACAGAACTACAATCTTCTGTTCTCCATCAGTGATTAAATTGGCAACATCTTTCATTCGC
>CAVFNZ010000081.1:0-11243 GCA_963624095.1 Clostridium sp. CAG:217
TACAGCTATGAGTTCTAAAATTAAACGTTATTTCTTGCCTGAGAGCGAGATACCAACCCAATGGTACAACATACAGGCGGATATGGTGAACAAACCGCTTCCTCCTTTGCATCCGGGTACCAAGAAACCTCTGCAACCGGAGGACCTGTACCCAATCTTCGCCGAAGAGCTTTGTCGGCAGGAGCTGAACCAGAAAGACCCTTGGATAGAAATTCCGGAGGAGGTTCGCGACATGTACAAGTATTACCGTTCCACGCCGTTGGTTCGCGCCTACGGACTGGAGGAAGCCCTTGGTACGCCTGCGCACATCTATTTCAAGAACGAGAGCGTGAGTCCGGTAGGCTCGCACAAGTTGAACTCCGCCTTGGCCCAGGCCTACTACTGCAAGAAAGAGGGTGTGACCAATGTCACCACTGAAACGGGAGCCGGACAGTGGGGTGCCGCCCTTTCCTACGCCGCAAAGGTGTTCGGGCTGGAAGCGGCCGTTTATCAGGTGAAGATCAGCTATGAACAGAAACCCTACCGTCGCAGCATCATGCAGACGTTCGGCGCGCAGGTGACCGCTTCTCCTTCCATGTCGACCCGTGCCGGAAAGGATATCCTGACCAAGACCCCAAACTGCCAAGGTTCGTTGGGAACAGCCATCTCGGAGGCTATCGAGTTGGCCCAGACCACGCCCAACTGTAAGTATACACTCGGTTCCGTGCTGAGTCACGTAACGTTGCACCAAACCATCATCGGACTGGAGGCTGAGAAACAGATGGCGTTGGCCGGTGAATATCCGGATATGGTCATCGCCTGCTTTGGCGGTGGATCCAACTTCGGCGGCATCGCTTTCCCCTTCATGCGCCATACGATTCTGGAAGGAAAGAAGACACGCTACATTGCGGCCGAACCATCTTCTTGTCCGAAGTTGACCCGTGGCAAGTTCCATTACGACTTTGGCGACGAGGCCGGTTACACGCCCTTGTTGCCCATGTTTACATTGGGACACAACTTTATGCCGGCCAACATCCATGCAGGCGGTCTGCGCTACCATGGTGCGGGCGTCATTGTGTCGCAGTTGCTGAAGGACGGACTGATGGAGGCCGTGGACATCAAACAACTCGATTCGTTCAAGGCCGGTTGCCTCTTTGCTCAGGCGGAAGGTATTATCCCGGCTCCCGAGTCGTGCCACGCCATCGCGGCTACCATCGATGAGGCGCTCAAGTGCAAGGAGAGCGGCGAGGAGAAGGTTATCCTCTTCAACCTCTCGGGTCACGGACTGATAGACATGTCTTCCTACGACCAATACCTCTCGGGCAACCTCGTGAACTACGACCTCACCGATGAGGAGATACAGAAGAACATCGACGAACTGAAAGCCCTCGATTAACAATAAACCGAACCGGTCATCGTCCGCCTCAGGGAATATCTTTTGTAGCGGTCGATGGCCGGCTCTTTCTCGATAGAACTACTTAACTCACCAAGAATCATGAAATATCTCGGAGCCCATGTCCCCGCCTCCGGCGGTGTGGAGAACGCGCCGTTCAATGCGCAAGCTATAGGTGCCAACGCCTTCGCCCTGTTTACCAAAAACCAACGGCAATGGGTGTCGAAACCCTTGACGGAGGAGAGTGTCACGCTCTTCAAACAACGTTGTGCTGAACTGAACTTCGCTCCGGAGCATATCCTGCCTCACGACAGTTACCTCATCAACTTGGGTCATCCCGAGGAGGAGGGCTTGCAGAAGTCGCGCGCCGCTTTCCTTGACGAGATGCAACGTTGCGAGCAGCTGGGACTTCGTTTGCTCAACTTTCATCCTGGCAGCCACCTGAACAAGATTCCGCTGGAAGCCTGTCTCGACCGTGTGGCCGAGTCCATCAACTACGCCCTTGAGCGCACGCAGGGCGTGACGGCTGTCATCGAGAACACCGCCGGACAGGGTAGCAATGTGGGATTCGCCTTCTGGCAGCTTCGTCACATCATCGACCGGGTGGACGACAAGAGCCGTGTGGGCGTTTGCCTCGACACCTGTCACACCTTCACTGCCGGCTACGATTTGGTAGACGAATACGACCGGGTGTTCACGGAGTTCGATGAGGCTGTGGGTTTCAACTATCTGCGGGCCATTCACCTCAACGATTCCAAGAAAGCCCTGGCGAGCCATGTGGACCGCCACGACAATATTGGCAAGGGACTGATGGATATCCGTTTCTTCCAACGCCTGATGCGCGACCCGCGTTTCGATGAGATACCTATCATTCTGGAGACTCCCGACGAAACCTTGTGGGCGGAAGAAATCCGTCTGCTTCGCTCATTTGAAAAGTAACGTCCTTATTGACCCGAGAAACTATGGCAGACAACTATCTGGAAAAACATTACGCTGAATACGAAGCCCGAAAGGCCGCTTGGGAGCGTGCGCGCAAGCTGGGCAAGAAGAAACTTCACGCCACTACTGCCGCTCCGGTGAAGGATACCAAAGACAAAAAGCCTGAAGGTTCCTCCATGGAATAGCTCCCGCAAAATCCGTCCGTGACCTTTATCTGTCCGTAACCTTTATTCCGCCTACGCCGCTTTCCCGCAAGCTAATCCACTTGATGGTTGGCTGCGATGACTTTGATACGATTGTAGACGTGAATGAACGCGGGGACAAGGAACAAGTCCGCGGCAAACCATGCCGTCGGGTCGCCGTAGCAGACCGCCATGTATCCGAAAGCCGGGACGGCGAAGAGACTCACTACTGTGCGTGCGACCATCTCGGACACGCCGGAGAGCATCGCGAAAGTGGTGTAGCCGGCACCCTGAATGGAGTAGCGCAGGATGCATAGCAGTCCCAGGATAGGAAAGAAAGTGACGGAGGTATGAAGGAAGAGCGCCGAATCTTTCAGAATCTCCGTTTCCGACGGGTCGATGAACATCTGCGAAAGCCACTCGCTGCTCGTCATCAGAATCGCAAACACTACGGCGCAATAGCCCAACATCATCCATGTGCTGGCTTTTATACCTTGCCAAATGCGCAAGGGCTTGCCCGCTCCGTAGTTCTGTCCGGCGTAGGTGGCCATGGCGATTCCAAGACTCTCCAACGGACACATGAAGAACATCTTCAGCCGCATAGCGGCGGTGAAGGCGGCCACGCAAGCCGTTCCCAACGCATTGTTGGCACTCTGCAACATGATGCTGCCGATGGCGGTGATGGAAAACTGCAACCCCATCGGAACGCCGATGCTTAGTAGCCTGCGTGCCAGTTCGGGCTTGTATTTGCGCTCCTCGGGCGTGGAGACGAGGATGTCGAAATGACGCATCATGTAGAAGTAGCAGAGCACGGCGGACACCGCCTGTGACACCAGCGTGGCGATGGCCGCTCCGGCAACGCCCCAGTCCAACACGAGGATGCAGAAGAGGTCGAGCACGATGTTGAGTACGGTAGCCAACAACAGAAACCAAAACGGGGTCTTGCTGTCGCCCAACGCGCGGATGATGCTCGACAACAGGTTATAGAAGAAGGTGAACGGAATGCCGATGAACGTAATGAGCAGATAGTAGAAGGCCTCCTGCAGGATGTTTTCCGGGGTCTGCATCATCGTCAGAATGTCCTTGCAGAGGAGACTGGTGATGATGGCCAACGCGACGGAAATGCCCAAGGCCAACTGTAGGCTAATGTTGACGAATCGCCGCATGGTGACGTAGTCACGCGCACCGAACTTCTGTGCGATGGGGATGCCAAAGCCACCGCAGCATCCGTTGCAGAATCCCAGGATAAGGAAGACTACTGACGTGCTGGCTCCCACGGCGGCCAAAGAGTTTATTCCAAGGAATTTACCTACAATAGCCGCGTCAATGAGCGAATAGGCTTGTTGCAACAGGTTGCCCAGCAGGAGCGGCATTGCGAATTTGAAGATGAGGGGCATCGGAGCTCCTGAAGTCATCTCTTTAGAGGTAGCCATATCGAATCGTATAAATGTTGAACCGTGTAAAATGAAATCTGCAATTCCGTCGGTCAGTCCTGTTTGTGGTAACTGTTCAGGTATCTGGCCAGTCCGTAGACGTAGCGACGGAAGCCCGGACGGTAAGCCAATATCCGGTCGAACCAGCCTATGTGGCGACCGATGGAGCGCACCACCATACCCACATAGACCATGGCGAACAATGTGCCTACGCCAACAATGTGCCACTGCCAACTGCCGAAGAAGACGTAACAAAACACGAGTGCCAACGCCACCAGCGTAATGTCCACGGCAATCTTCATCTTCGCGAACTCAAAGCCCGTTACTCTGCTGAGAGCCACCGGAAAACCTTCGCCCGGCATGGTGACCGAACCGCAACGCACTTCGAAGGCGATGCCGATGCCAAGCACCGTGCAGCCGGCCAATTGTACGGCGCATTTCGCCCAAAGCGTATCGCACTGAAGCCAGGAGGTTAGAATCATGTTCACGTCGATGAGTGTACCAAACACGAAACCGATGAGCAGCTGGAACAGCTGAACTGCCTCGAACCGCTTACGCAGAACGGCGATTTGTCCCAACACCAAGACGGCGTTAAGTATGTAGGTATATTGGCCGATGGTCAGGTCGGGGACGTAGTCCAACCGGTCGCCCGCATTCTCGAATACGTAAGGAATGGTGGAGATGACGCTGGAACCCAGCATACTGCGTACGCAAAGTGCCACGCCCAAGGTCATAATGAAGAGAGAAATGAGCAGCAACACGTGTTGCCAAATGAACGAGATAACCTTTTCTTTTCTTAGCATGATAATGAACTCTTTTTTCAGCGCGCAAAGGTACGGAATATTTTTCGAAAAGTAGTGCGGTCTAAGCACCTATACCTAACACTGGCCAACGAGGTAGTACTCATGGGCCAACGAGGTATAGCCTCGTTTTCCGTCCTTACTATTCACCAAACCAGGTGCGGTGGGACTTTCCCGTACTCAGAAGCGGTTCACACTCTTCACTTCGCTGATTTTCTTCAGGTTGTTGCAGATTGTCTTCACGTCGTTTACGTCGTGTACATAGAGCTGAACCTTGCCTTCAAAGATGCCGTCGTTGCTCTCGATGGACAACTTGTGGATGTTGACGCTCAACTGCTGGGAGATGACTTGCGTAATCTGGTTGAGCACGCCCAACCCGTCGATGCCTTTGATGAGCAGGTTGACGGGGAAGAAGAGTGTCTTGTGCGTATCCCAGTTCGCTGCCAACAGGCGGTTCCCGTGGCTGCTCTTCAGCTTTGCCGCTACGGGGCATTGGCGCTTGTGGATGACGATGTGGTTGGTGTCGTCGATGTAACCCAACACGTCGTCGCCCGGGATGGGCTTGCAACAGCTGGCTATGATGTAGTTCTTCTGGATAGTCTCCTCGGTCAGCTTGATGGGCTTTTTGCGGTCGATGTTCGCGTCGGCCACCGTCTCTTCCGGCTTGTCCGTCGCTTCTTTCTTGCTTTTGTTGCCGGTGAACGGGAAGAGATATTTTTTCCAAGTCTTGTTGTTCCCCTTATCTTTCAGGATGTTCTTGTCCTCCTCGCCCAGCACGATGGTCTTCTGGCCGATGGCGATGAGCAACTCTTCTTCCGTGTTTAGCTTGTGCAGTTGGCAGAGCTTGGCGACGTTGTCGGGTGACTTTACCAAATCTTCTTTCTCATAGAACTCATTGAGCAACTCTTCTCCGGCCTTTTGTGCCTGACGTTGTTCCTTCTTGATGATGGCCAGGATTTTCGCTTTCGCCTTGGCGGTGGAGACGAAGTCCACCCACGACGGCTGAATGCGTTGTGCCTTCGAGGTGAGAATCTCCACCTGGTCTCCGCTTTGCAGTTTGTGGCTCAGCGGAACCAGCTTGTGGTTCACCTTGGCACCGATGCAGTGGCTGCCCAGGAAGGTGTGGATGGAGAAGGCGAAGTCCAGGGCCGTAGAGTTTTGCGGCATGGTCTTGATTTCACCTTTCGGCGTGAAGACGAAAATCTCCGAGGCGAAGAGGTTCAGCTTGATGGTGTCCAACAGGTCCATGGCATCCGGTTGCGGGTCGTCCAGAATCTCCTTGATGGTGTGGAGCCATTTCTCCAGTTCGCCCTCATCTTCACTGCCGCCTCCCTCTTTGTATTTCCAGTGCGCGGCAAATCCTTGCTCAGCCACGTCGTCCATCCGTTGGCTACGAATCTGCACCTCAATCCACTGTCCTCGGTTGCTCATCAGCGTGACGTGTAGGGCTTGGTAGCCGTTGGCTTTCGGGTGGCTTACCCAGTCGCGCAGACGGTCGGGATGCGGCTTGTAGATTTTCGAGATGGAGACGTAGATGTTGAAACACTCGTTGAGCTCCTGCTCCGGGTCCTTCGGCTTGAAGATGATGCGTACGGCCAGAATGTCGTAAATGTCCTCGAAGGGAATGTGCTTGTTCTGCATCTTGCTCCAGATGGAGTAGGGCGACTTGACGCGCGCCTTGATTTCGTACTCCAACCCCATCTTGTCGAGTTCGGCGCGGATAGGGTCGGTAAATTCCTTGAACAGCGTATCACGCTCCTGCTCGGTGGCAAGGAGTTTCTTTTCTATCTCAGCGTACTCTTCGGGGTGTTCGTAACGGAAGCTCAAGTCTTCGAGCTCGGTCTTTATTTTGTTCAGTCCCAGGCGGTTCGCCAACGGGGCGTAGATGTAGAGTGTCTCGCCCGCAATCTTGTACTGCTTGTTGGGAAGCATGGAACCGAGCGTGCGCATGTTGTGCAGACGGTCGGCAATCTTGATGAGGATGACGCGGATGTCATCGGACATGGTGAGCAACAACTTCTTGAAGTTCTCCGCTTGAGCCGAGGCCCGGTCGCCAAAGATTCCTCCCGATATTTTCGTCAGTCCGTCAACGATTTGCGCAATCTTTGGGCCGAAGATGTTCTTGATATCCTCCACCGTGTAGTCCGTGTCCTCCACCACGTCGTGGAGCAGGGCGGAGCAGATGGAGGTGGAACCCAGTCCGATTTCCACGCAGACGATGCGGGCTACGGCGATTGGATGCATGATGTACGGTTCGCCCGAGCGTCGCTTCACTCCTTTGTGCGCCTGCTTGGCAAAGTTGAAAGCCTTGGTGATGATTTCAACTTTCTTGCGGTGCTTGGTCGCCAAGTAGCAGTTGAGCAGCTCCTGAAAGGCGCTGTTTATCATCTCTTCGTCTTGCATCTCTTTTAGTTGCATGTCATCCATAGACTCATCCTCCATTTATATTATTTCACACGGATTGATTTTCCTGCCGTGATGCGGGTGTCCTTCATTCCGTTGAGCCGTTGCAGCTGTTTCACGCTCACACCGTATTTTTCCGCGATGGTCGAGAGCGTGTCTCCTCTCTTCACTTTATGGTAAGCGGCAGCTTTGCTCGATGTGCCGCTTTTCGTACGGGAGCTCTTCTGGCTTACGGTTTTGGTATTGTTCTTCACTGCCACGAACGTGCGTTTGTTCAGCAGTTCGTTCGCCCGGTGGTTGTAGATGGAATCACCGGCATCGATGAACGTGTTGATTTCGGTTTGGGGAAGTCGCAGGATGCTTCCTGCCATGCTGTGACCCGGCACGATGTCTCTCTTGTATTGCGGGTTGAGGGTCCGGATCTCTTCCAACGGAATGTGGCAGATGTCGGCTATCTGTTGGAAGTGCAGGTCGCGGTTGATGTGCAACGTGTCCGTGTCTGCCGGCAAGGTGGCGTCCAGCGGGCAGATGTTGTGGTCGCAATAATAGTTCATGATGTAGTTGGCGGCGATGAAGGCCGGCACGTAGCCACGGGTTTCGCGAGGCAGGTAGTTGTAAATCTCCCAGTAGTCCGTGCTTCCGCCTGTGCGGTGGATGGCTTTGTTGATGTTGCCCGGTCCGCAATTGTAGGCGGCAATCACCAGGTTCCAGTCCTTGAAGATGTTGTAGAGGTCGCGCAAGTATCGTGCCGCGGCGTAGGTCGCCTTTATCGGGTCACGACGTTCGTCCACCAGACTGTTCGACTCCAGTCCGTAGAGCTTGCCTGTTTTCAGCATGAACTGCCAAAGTCCGGAAGCACCCGCACGCGAAGTGGCTTCGGGTTTCAGTGCCGATTCGATGACGGGCAGGTATTTCAGTTCGTGCGGTAGGCCGTAAGCGTCCAACGCTTCCTCGAAGAGGGGAATGTAGAAATTCCCGACTCCCAGCATGACGGAAACGACGTTGCGCAGACGGCCGCTATACAAGTCAATGCATTGGCGCACAATATCGTTGTAGGGCATCTCTATCACACCGGGGATGCGCGACAGGCGGGCGATGTACACGGAGTCGGGGTAGACGGGATTCACACTGTTCTGTTCGCAGTCGTTCATGGGCGCGAGGAAATTCTTCACGCGCCAGTCTTGCAAGAGGGTGTCTATTCCCAATGTCATGCTTTCGGGCAACACGACTTCCTCGTCCTGACCGTCTTTTTCGGTATGCAACACGATACTGCCTTGCGCCGAGGCCTGCAATGACAGGAATAGAATGATTGATGTGGTTAGAAATGTTTTCATGCTATGCTAAAATCTTATGCTACACTGTAAACCTACGGAACCTTTTCTGTTGGTTTTGTTTTCTATGATTGTGGGCTCCACCCGAAGTCCCAAATCCTTGGAAATGTCGAAGTTGGAGAGCTCCGCATCCACGTAAGCGTCTATCACCGACAGCACATACACGCCGATGAAACAGAAGATGCTCAGGTCGCGGTAGCGGCGGTAGAAGTCCTTCTTGTTCTTGAAGATAGTCTGGAAACGCGACTCGTTGCCCGTGATGTTGTAGTTGGGCGGCAGGAAGTCCATAAAGCTGTTTGTGGTCGGGTCGTCGTCCATGATGTCGAGGTAAGCCTGCGAGTAGTCGGAGTACATTTGGTTGTTCCACGACAGGGCGTAGGCGCACGCCACGAAACCTCCGTAGACGATTGGCAGTTTCCAGTATTTACGGTTGTAAATCTGTCCGCCTCCGGGAATGACCAACGCCAGCCATGTGGCTTTCTTCGGGTCGGGAATCCACTGCTTCTTTTCCTTGACGGGCGCACCCTGCAGGGAGTCGCTCTTGGCCATCAGGCTTGCCGTGTCCACCGGTGCTTCCAGTTGTCTCATCCGTTTTTGTTCCTCCGCTGTCAGACTGTCTCTCTGCGCGGGCGACACGATGCCCATCCGCCGTTTCAGCGCATTGGGTACGGCGGTGGTGTCACTCCTCACTTCCTGTGCCGTCAGCGCACCCGCCGCTTGCAGGAGGCAGATGAGCAACAAGATTCGGTAACGGTATGTCTGTATAAAGTGTTTCAAGACTTCGTTCGGGTTAGTTCTGTTTTATCTTGTCCAGTATCTCCATGATACGTTCCAGGTCCCCTTCGTTGTTGAAGGGAATGCTGATTTTACCTTTTCCTTTCGCCGTGCAGGTGAGCTGCACTTTTGTCTTGAAGAAGTCGGACAGATGGGTCTTCAGCAGGTTGTACTCCTCGGAGAGTTTCTTCTCCTTGGAAGCTATCTTCTTGTTGCCGCTCACCACCGCTTCGCCTTGACTCAGGTCTTTCACCATCTCTTCCACCTTACGCACGGAGTAGCCGTGTTTCATGATTTCCTCGAAAACCTTTATCTGTGTCTGCGGATTGTCCAGCGTCAGCAAGGTACGTGCGTGCCCCATGTCAATCTCTTTGTTTTGCAGTGCCATCTGGATGGGGGCGGGCAGTTTCAGCAGGCGCAAGTAGTTGGCAATGGTCGTGCGTTTCTTGCCCACGCGCTCGCTCAGCCGTTCCTGTGTCAGTTCGTACTGCTCGATAAGGTGCTGGTAGGCGAGGGCTATTTCCAACGAGTTCAAGTCCTCGCGTTGGATATTCTCGATGAGGGCCATTTCCATCACGTTCTCGTCGTCCGCCGTGCGGATGTAGGCGGGGATGGACTTCAGCCCGGCCATCTGTGAGGCCCTGAAACGACGTTCGCCGGCAATAATCTGGTACGAGTCGTCGCTCATCTTGCGCAGTGTGATGGGTTGGATGATGCCGATTTCGGCGATGGACTCCGAGAGTTCGCGCAAGGCTTCCGGGTCAAACTCCCTACGCGGTTGGTTGGGGTTGACCGAAATCTTGTTGAGCTCTATCTCGTTGATGGAGGAAGAACCCTCTGTCTGTATGTCGTCCATGGACATCAAGGCATCGAGACCTCTGCCCAAAGCGGAATATTTCTTTTTAGCCATAGCTTATTACTTGTTTCGTTTGATGATTTCTTTTGCCAGCGAAAGATAGTTGAGCGAACCTTTCGATTCCGCGTCGTAGAGGATGACGGGTATCCCGTGGCTCGGTGCCTCGCTAAGTTTCACGTTGCGTTGGATGACCGTGTCGAACACCAGCTCCTGGAAGTGGCTCTTCACCTCTTCGTACACCTGGTTGGCCGAGCGCAGACGGGCGTCGAACATGGTCAGCAGGAAACCCTCGATGTCCAGCGACGGGTTCAGCTTCGACTTGATTATCTTAATGGTGTTGAGCAACTTGCTGATACCTTCCAGGGCGAAGTATTCGCATTGCACGGGGATGATGACCGAGTCGGCGGCCGTCAGCGAGTTTACCGTAATCAAGCCCAGTGACGGCGAGCAGTCGATGAGGATGTAGTCGTAGTCGGCACGCATCGGTTCCAGTGTTTTCTTCATCACCTTCTCGCGGTTGCTCATCTGAATCATTTCAATCTCGGCACCCACCAGGTCGATGTGTGAAGGAACGATGTCCAGTCCCTCGATGTCGGTGGTGAAGATGGCCTCTCTGATGTCCGCTCCACTGACCAGGCAGTCGTAGATGGACACGTCAACATCCTTCAGGTTGACACCCAACCCCGACGACGCATTGGACTGTGGGTCAGCGTCAATGACCAGCACCTTCTTCTCCAACGTAGCCAGCGAGGCCGCGAGGTTAATGGTTGTTGTGGTCTTTCCCACACCGCCTTTCTGGTTGGCTAATGCTATAATTTTTCCCATGTATCTTCTCCTTTATATAGGTTATATGAGTCCTAAGAGATGCAAATATAGACAATTCTATTCAATTGGAAGCGTTTTTTTAGTTCCACTTGCACAAGATTAAGAATTATTCCCATTCCCTCACCCCTTTCTGTCGTAATCGGAGGAGTTTCTTCAGTAGCGTTCACCGGTCTGAACTGTCGGTTTTGTTGCCTCATTCTATCAGTACTCTTTTTCGTCCCGACTAATCAGTACTGGCGTACCGATTAGTCGGGACTGGAGTACCGAACGAATGGTACGGGCGTACCAACTGAACGGTACTGGGCATGCGACTATATGCCTTTGCCTG
>CAVFNZ010000082.1:0-11133 GCA_963624095.1 Clostridium sp. CAG:217
GATTGATAGTTGTATGCAAACGTGTATCGTATAACTATCAATCAGACAATGGCGAATAAAAATCTCAACACTGCCAAGAAGAACAAGAAAGACGAGTTCTATACCCAACTTACGGATATAGAGCGTGAACTGCAGCATTATCAGCGGCATTTCCGTGACAAGGTTGTGCTCTGCAATTGTGACGATCCTTATGAGAGCAACTTCTTCAAGTATTTCGCTCTTCGTTTTAACCAACTTGGGTTGAAGAAACTCATCTGTACCTGTTACAACGGCTCGCCTGTAATCGGTACGGAACTTATACTGCATTTCGATAGCTATGACGATGAAGAACCCACCAAAGTAGCGTATAAGGTTGAGATAACGGAGGTGAAGGATGAGAACGGAGACGGAGCGGTAGACCTTGCAGACGTACGATACCTGTTGCAGAACGATAAAAACGTGATGTCTACTTTGCAAACTGGAGACTTCCGTTCCAAGGAATGTGTTGAGTTACTCAAGGAGGCGGACATTGTAGTCACTAACCCTCCCTTCTCGCTATTCCGTGAATACATCGGACAGTTGATTGAGTATGGGAAGAAGTTCTTGATAGTAGGACCGCAAAATGCCATTACATATAAAGAGGTATTCCCATTGATAAGAGATTTCTGCATTTGGTGGGGATATGGTTTCAAGGGTGCTGCCGCTCATTTCTATTCCCCTTATGAAGATGTCGCAACGGCCAATGACCATAAGAATGGGATGATAAGAGTTTCCGGTATTACATGGTATACCAATCTTGACATAAGGAAAAGAAGCGAAAATCTTGACCTCGTTTGCAAATATTCGGAGGATGAATATCCACAGTATGAAGATAAAAATGCTATTGATGTTTCTGATTCATTTGCAATTCCAATGGATTATGTCGGTTTAATTGGAGTGCCAATAACGTTTTTGAATTACTTTAATCCAGAACAGTTCGAAATAATTGATTGTTGTGAACCTTGCATTAAACTAAGCCTCTTACGGAAGATGCCTAAATTTAAAGAGTTTAAGTCAAGGCAGAAGATGTGCAATGGTCATTTATGCCAAAAGAAGTATCATAGAATAATTATCCGTAACAAACACCCACAAGCCTTATGATGGCAATCAAGCAAATAGAAGTAACCGTTGGCGAGATAGCCAAGGGGTATATCAACAATGACGAACAGGGAGTGAGAGGCTATGATGGAAAACTCGACATTCGTCCGGCCTATCAACGCGAGTTTATTTACAACGATAAAGAACAACAGGCCGTGATTACCACAGTGTTGCATGGTTATCCGCTTAACGTAATGTATTGGGTGCGCCGCAGTGACGATGCCGAATGTCCCTACGAGGTAATGGATGGCCAACAGCGGACACTCTCGCTCTGCGAATATGTAGACGGAAAGTTCTCCTACGAATTCAAGAACTTCTTCAACCAACCTAAGGATATACAGCGGAAGATACTTGACTACAAACTTACCGTCTATGTGTGTGAGGGGGATGAGTCGGAAAAGTTGGAGTGGTTTAAGACCATTAACATAGCTGGAAAACAACTCAACGAGCAGGAAATCAATAATGCAATCTATGCCGGCCCTTTTGTCAGCGATGCCAAACGACATTTCTCCAAGTCCAACTGCGGAGCTTCAAGGTTAGGCAAGGACTTGGTAAACGGTTCGCCCATACGGCAAGACTTTTTGAAGAAAGCCCTGGAGTGGATGGCGGCGCATGAGACGAGAGGGGGAAAGCCGACTTCTGTCGTAGGTTACATGTCGATTCACCAACACGACCCAAATGCCAACAACCTGTGGACTTATTTCCAAAATGTGCTCAATTGGGCAATTACCAACTTCAACCTCAAGAAGTTCCATAAGATAATGAAAGGACTGGACTGGGCGGAACTATACGACCGCTACCATAATCAAACACTCGATGTGGCAACTATGGAGCGGCGGATATCCGAGTTGATGATGGATGATGAGATACAGCGTCAGAGTGGCATTATTCCCTATGTGCTGACGGACGATGAGCATTGTCTCGACCTTAGGTCATTCCCGGAAAAAACAAAACTCTCTGTATGGGAGAAACAAGGACACAAGTGTGCCCTCTGCGGCAAGGAGTTTGACATAGTGTTTATGGAGGGAGACCACATTACACCCTGGAAGGAGGGAGGTCGCACGGTGGAGGACAATTGTCAGATGCTTTGTCGCGAATGCAATAGAAGAAAAGGGAGCAAATGAGAACCATTTCACTCCCTATCCATCCTTTCTGAAAAACCTTTAGCGTTTACAAAACCGTCCAATTGCCAAGGTCTTTACTTGTGCGTCTCCACAATCTGTGTGGGAGGCAGTTCGGCGTTGCGACGCTTCACTTGCTCCACCACGTTGGCTGCCAACTGCGCGAAGGCTTGTCCCGTGACGCTCCGCTCGTCGAGTGCTACCGGCTGTCCGTTGTCACCTCCTTCGCAGATGCTCTGCACGATGGGGATTTGTCCCAACAACGGCACTTGCATCTCTTCGGCGAGCCGTTTGGCTCCCTCCTTGCCAAAGAGGTAATACCTGTTTTGCGGCAGTTCGGCCGGCGTGAACCACGCCATGTTCTCCACCAATCCGAGGATGGGCACGTTCACTTTGTCGTTGGTGAACATGTTGATGCCCTTGCGCGCGTCCGCCAGTGCCACCTCCTGCGGGGTGCTCACCACCACGGCGCCTGTGAGTGCCAGGGTCTGCACGATGGTGAGGTGGATGTCGCTCGTGCCGGGAGGCAGGTCGATGAGGAAATAGTCCAGGTCGCCCCAGGCCGCGTCGCCAATCAGTTGCTTCAAGGCGTTGCTCGCCATGCCGCCGCGCCATAGCGTGGCCTGCTCCGGGTCTACGAAGAATCCGATGGAGAGCAGCTTCACCCCGTATTTCTCGACGGGGACTATCAGGTCACGTCCTCCGATGGACTCGGCATAGGGACGGGCATCCTCCACTTGGAACATCTTGGGCATGGACGGACCGAAGATGTCGGCATCCAACAGTCCCACCTTGTATCCCTGCTTGGCCAATGCCACGGCCAGGTTGGCGGTCACGGTGGATTTGCCCACGCCTCCCTTGCCGGAGGAGACCGCGATGATGTTCTTCACCTCGGGCAGCAGTTTTCCCACCTCGGGCCGTGCCTGTTGGATGGTCTTCACGCTGATGTTTCCCTGTATCTCCACCTCTTTGCCCACATAGGTCAGGATGGCCGTCTCGGCGGCCTTTACTACCGACTTGAGGAAAGGGTCCGTGGGCTTCTCGAAGATGAGCGAGAAGGAGACCTTGTTGCCGTCGATGCGGATGTTGTCCTCCACCATTCCGGCCTCCACGATGTTTTTACCCGTTCCCGGGTAGCGCACGGTGGCGAGCGCGTCCAGTATCAGTTTGGGATATATTGTCATACTTTGTCTGTTGATAAGCTGTTATTTACTCGTTTGTGAACCGCTTCGCTTGCTGCGGTTGTAGCTGCGGTAGTCGTCCAACTCTATCTCCACGTCCGGCTCCGTGAGCTCTCCCTCCTGCGGCAGACGGAACTTGAGGTATTTGATGGAGAGTCCGCGGTCCAGCCACTGCTGTTCGTAGTAGGTCTGTATACCCAGAATTTTGTCCACCAGTCCCGAGTGGTAGAGGTCTTCCGTTTGGAACTCCACGGGCAGGCGGTTCTTCTTCACCATGTAATCCGTGTAGGTGTACATGAAGTTGCTGTCCGTCTTCAGGTGTACCAGTCCGTTGGGCTGCAAGAAGTTGCGGTAGCGTTTCATGAAATAGGTCGAGGTCAGCCGTTTGGTGGCTTTCTTCATCTGCGGGTCGGAGAAGGTGAGCCATATCTCGCTCACCTCGTCCTTGCCGAAGAAGCGGTCTATAATCTCGATGTTGGTGCGCAGGAAGGCCACGTTGGTCAGTCCCTCGTTGAGCGATTGGGTGGCTCCGCTCCACATGCGCGCCCCTTTGATGTCCACCCCGATGAAGTTCTTGTCCGGAAACATGCGTGCCAGTCCCACCGTATATTCACCGCGTCCGCAGCCCAGCTCCAGTACGATGGGGTTTTCGTTGTGGAAGAACGTCTCGTTCCATGCGCCTTTCATCCCGAAGGGGACATTGTCCACCACGGAGAAGGGGTATTCAAACACGTGAGGGTAGTCGCGCATATCCGCGAACTTCGCCAATTTACCTTTCGTCATGCGATTCTGTTTCTATATATATAATAGGTATAGGAATAGTGGAAAAGAAAGGAGCGTCCCACACTTCGTCAGCGATGGAACGCCCCTTCGGTCAGTCAGTTATTTGTCATGCCGGAACCTCTACCGCTTGCATGGCCGTCTGTCCCTCGAATTCAGCCTTGCGCTCCTCGTAGAAGTGGGCCTGGGCTGAATACACATACGGGTAAAGCCAGAGGAAACCGATTCCGAAAGTGATGCAGCAGAGCAACGCCCATCCGATGAAAGTCAGATGGAGGTAGAAGAGGTCGAACTTGTGGCCTCTCATCATCGCCATACTGCGTTCGATGGCGGCATTGTACCTCAGTTCCGGATAGTCGCGCAGGATATATTCGGTCATCGCGTAAGAATACTGCTTGATGATTCCCGGAACGATGAGTAGCAACATCCAAAGGAAGACGTAGACACCCCTCAGTAGCAGCGTTCCGAGGATGCGGGAGTAGTCGTTGAACCCGTCAAACATCTGCCCAACCTTATAATCCTTGTTCTCTCGATTGTTGTCCAGGAAGGCAACTAAGAAACCATACGGCAGAGGCAGTAAAAGTATAGTAGCTATCGATCCCAAAAGGGGAATGACATAATTCAAATTCGAAGCAACGCACATGATTACTACGAAAACCAATGTCATGATGACCGCACCGCCCCATCTGTTGGAGAGTGAAGCCCGGGCTGCCGCCCTGTACTCTTTCGCGCTTTTCATATTGTCTATCGTTTGTTAGTGTATAATTGTGTAAATCAATCCAACACAGTCACCCATCCGTGTACGTCGGGCTCGTCGCCATACTGAATGGCGCGCAGCTTGTTGTAGAGCTTCGTGCAGACAGGCCCCGGTTTGCCGTCCTTGGCGATGACGTACGACTTCTTGTTCTCCAGGTCATCGATGCGCTCGATAGGACTGATGACAGCCGCCGTGCCGCAGGCTCCGGCCTCCTCGAACGTGGTCAGCTCCTCCTCGGGAACAGGGCGCACCTCCACGGTCATGCCCAAGTCCTCGGCCAGCTGCATCAGACTCTTGTTGGTGATGGAGGGCAGGATGGAAGTGGATTTCGGTGTGATGTACGTATTGTTCTTGATGCCGAAGAAGTTGGCTGCGCCACACTCGTCGATGTATTTCTTCTCCTTGGCGTCGAGATAGAACTCGCAAGAGTAGCCCAAGTCATGAGCCATCTTGTTGGCTCGGAGGCTGGCGGCGTAGTTTCCGCCCACCTTATAGATGCCCGTGCCCAAAGGCGCGGAGCGGTCGAACTCTCGGATAATCACATACGGGTTGGTAGCGAAACCGCCCTTGAAGTAAGGACCTACCGGGGTGACGAAAATCAGGAACATATACTCGTTGGCGGGGTGAACACCGACCTGCGCACCCGTGCCTATCAGCAACGGACGGATGTAGAGCGACGCGCCGCTCTCGTAAGGCGGGATGAAACGCTCGTTCATCTTCACCACCTTCTTCACCATCTCGCAGAAACGCTCGGTGGACAACTCCGGCATCAGGATGCCGCGGCAGGTACTCTGCAGACGCTCGGCGTTGGCTTCCATGCGGAAGATGCGAATCTTGCCGTCCTTGCAACGATAGGCTTTCAGTCCCTCGAAGGCCTCCTGTCCGTAGTGGAGGCACGTTGCCGCCATGTGCAGGTTGATGTATTCGGAGGAAGAAACCTCTATCTCCCCCCATTTTCCGTCCCGATAGCAACAACGTACGTTGTAATCTGTCTGCATGTAGCCAAACGACAGATTGGACCAATCAATCTCTTTCATATCTATATCAGTTTACAATTATTCAAATTTGAAGCAAAAATAGGAAAAAGTTCAATAACATTCCCTCATTCCGGGAGTTATTTTGCTGAACGTCCGCAAAAGGACGGGACACGCCCGTCGGGCACTAAGCCTCCGTGTCCGCTTTCAGCAACTCCTTTATCTCCTTGTCCACCTCGAACAGCCGTTTCTTGCAGAGGGCTATCAGCCGTTTCGCCTCTTTCAGTCCCGCGCTCAGTTGGTCGATGTCCAACTCGCCGTTCTCTATCTGTCCCACGATGGTTTCCAACCGCTTCATGGACTCTTCGTACGATTCTTTCTTTGCTGCCATATCTCTTCACTTGTTTATTTCTTCACTATACTCTTCACTCTCCCCTTGGCCAGGCGGGTCTCCAGCTCGTCTCCCTCCTTCAGTAGGGTAGCGTCCGTCACCGCCTTGCCGTTGTGCAGCGTGATGCTGTATCCCCGCTTCAACAGCAGTTCGGGCGACGCGTGTCTGGCGGTCTGCTCCATCAGCTCCACGTTGTGCCGCTCTTGGGCGACGCGTAACCGGCAAGCCTGCGCCAGCCGTAGCCAGAGCGAGGCCGCGCGTTGCTCCTCGTGCAGCTTGCGCAGGGCAAAGAACGACGACAGCCTGTCGGACAACTGTTCCGTCTTTCGCCGCTCTTCGTGCAACAGGTTGGTCACGGTCGCCTCCGCGCCGCTTTGCAGTGTCGCCAAGTGGGAGGCGGTGGCCTGCATCGCGCTTATCAGATACTCCGCCGCCGCCGTGGGGGTCTTCACCCGCGTGTGCGCCACGCAGTCGATGACCGTGTCGTCGCGCTCATGGCCGATGCCAGTGATGATGGGCAAGGGGAACTGGGCGCAGTTGGCCGCCAGCAGGTACGAATCGAAGCAGGAGAGGTCCGACGTGGCACCTCCGCCGCGGATAATCACCACCGCGTCCCATCGCTCCGCCTCACTGAAGATGCGGTTCAACGCCTCGATGATGGACTCTTCGGCCCGGTCGCCCTGCATGAGGGCTTGGAACAGCTTCACGTAGAAGACAAACCCCTGCGGGTTGCCGAACAACTGATTGCGGAAATCTCCGTAACCGGCGGCTGTGGCGGAAGAGATGACGGCGACGCGTTGGGGCAACAGGGGCATCCGCAGCTCCTTGTTCAGTGTCAGCACCCCCTCTTCCTCCAGCTGCCGGAGTATCTCCCTGCGCTGGCGCGCCATGTCGCCGATGGTGTAGGTGGGGTCGATGTCCCTCACCGTGAGCGAATAGCCGTACAGCTCGTGGAAGTCCACCTTGACGCATACCGACACCTTGATGCCCGAGGCGAACGGTCGTCCCGTCTCCTCCTCAAAGTAGGGCTTCAGCATGCGGTAGACATTGGCCCAGATTACGCCGTGCGCCCGGGCTATCGGCGTGTTGCCCCGGCTGTCCTTCTCGATGAACTCCAGGTAACAATGTCCGTTGGCGTTTGTGCGCACGTCGCTCAGTTCGGCATGGATCCACACCTCATCGTGAAAACCCTGCTCCAGCTGGTGCCGCACCTGCTGGTTCAGTTCGTAGAGCGATATCACTTCCGTCTGCATACTTGTTGTCTCTTCATCAATAAGGAGAAAGCACTTCCCCGAATCGCCTGCCCGAGGGTCTTTCACCTATCTTAACAGGCAAAGGTAATCAATCACCGCTATATAATTCGTATCTTTGCGGCCAAATTTCTAAGGATATGCAGGAAACATCGAAAAAACTGGTAGCGACGGAACTCGGAACGGAGAAGATCGGGAAGCTACTCGTCAAATACGCCGTGCCGGCCATCATCGCCATGACGGCTTCTTCACTCTACAACATCATCGACAGCATCTTCATCGGACAGGGCGTGGGAGCCATGGCCATCTCGGGATTGGCCATCACCTTCCCGCTGATGAACCTCACCACCGCCTTTGGATCGTTGGTGGGCGTGGGTGCGTCCACGCTAATCTCCGTCCGCCTCGGACAGAGGGACTACGAAACCGCCCAACGCATTCTCGGCAACGTGGTGACGATGAACGTCATCATCGGATTGGCGCTTGGGTTCATCACGCTGTTGGCACTCGACCCCATCCTCTACTTCTTCGGGGCGAGCGAAGCCACCATTCCCTACGCGCGCGACTTCATGGTCGTCATTCTGCTCGGTAATGTGGTGACGCACATGTATCTGGGGCTGAACGCCATCCTTCGCTCCGCCGGACATCCCCGCGAGGCCATGATGGCTACCATCTTCACGGTGCTGGTGAACGTGGTGCTGGCACCCCTTTTCATCTACGCCTTCCGGTGGGGCATCCGCGGTGCCGCGCTGGCCACCGTGCTGGCCCAGATTGTCGCCTTGGCTTGGCAGATTCATCTGATGAGCAACAAGGACGAACTGCTCCACCTGCGGCGGGGCATCTATCGGCTGAAGCGGAGAATCGTCGTGGACTCGCTCAGCATCGGCATGTCCCCCTTCCTGATGAACTTGGCCGCTTGCCTCATCGTCATTCTCATCAATAAAGGCCTCAAGGAGTATGGAGGCGATTTTGCCATCGGTGCCTTCGGCATTGTCAACCGCGTGGTCTTCGTCTTCGTGATGGTGGTTATCGGACTGAACCAGGGCATGCAGCCCATTGCCGGATATAACTTGGGCGCGCGGCAGTACGACCGTGTGCAGCGTGTGGTGAAACTGACCATGATGGGTGCCACGATGGTGACGACACTGGGATTCCTCATCGGCGAGTTTTGTCCGGTGCTGGTGGCTTCGGCCTTCACCACGGACCATCATCTGATAGAACTCTCCGCGGTGGGTATGCGCATCGTCGTGGCTGTGTTCCCCATAGTGGGTCTGCAGATGGTGATAACCAACTTCTTCCAGAGCATCGGCTTGGCCAACAAGGCCATATTCCTCTCCCTTACCCGTCAGCTGCTCTTCCTGCTTCCCTGCCTGTTGGTGTTGCCCTCGTTCATGCAGCAATGGGTGGGCGACGGTGCCTTGGGCGTGTGGTGCAGCATGCCGTTCTCGGACTTCCTCTCCACGGTAGTGGCGGTGGTGATGTATCGTGCGCAGCTGAGAAAATTCAAGGCGTTGGCTTGACAAACGGGAAATAATTTCTATATTTGCGTGCATAATTGAAATAAACACAGCCTTATGAAAGACGAAAAGTTCATTATCAACATAGGCCGGCAGTTGGGCAGCGGCGGCAAGGCCATCGGGAAACGCCTGTCGGAGATTTACGGCATTGCCATCTATGACAAGACCTTGCTGAAATTGGCCTCCCAGGAGAGCGGCTTCTGCCAGGAGTTATTCGAGAAGGCCGATGAGAAAGCCTCGCACAGCTTTGTCCATTCGTTGGTGGGCAGCTTGCGCGCTCCGTTCATGGGCAACGGGTCCATCTACGACAACTACCTGAGCAACGATGCCCTGTTCAAGATTCAGAGCGATGTCATCCGCGGACTGGCGGAGAAGGAGAGCTGCATCTTCGTGGGTCGTTGCGCGGACTACATCCTGCGCGACAATCCCCGCTGCGTGAACATCTTTATCAGTGCCGACCGCGCCGACCGCATCCGTCGCATCTGCGCCACGCAGAACGTGGGCGAGGCTGAGGCCGCCTCTCTGATGGAGAGTGCCGACCGCAAGCGTGCCGCCTACTACAACTATTACAGTTGCAACACGTGGGGAGCCGCCGCCACCTATCATCTCTGCGTCAACTCGTCCGTGATGGGTGAGGAGGGCACCACGCAATACATCAAGGAATTCATCGACAAGAAGATCGGCTTGGAATAATCCCGGTCGTCCCTTACGAAAGATTGCATTCAATCGCCATCGAAGGCGAGGTATAGTCTCGATGGCTGATGAGGTGCTACCTCGTTGATTTGAGAGGTTAACCTCATAGCCCCGAGAGGTTAACCTCATCGGCTTGTGAGGTTAACCTCTCAAACTGTACTCATATTCTGCATGATTTTCGCTTGTCAGTTCCCCCGGTTATACTACTGAATTTCTTGTCAATCTTTGAAGCTGTATCCTCGGGTTTTTTCTTCGTGGTAGTCTCAACTGCTATCGTAAGTACTTGCATGTGTCAACGTAAGTACTTTCATTGGCCATCGTAAGTACTTTCATCAGCCATCGTAAGTACTTGCGTTTTTCTGGGGTCAAGCTGATGTGTCATATCCTGAATTCACTTGTCAGTTTTCCGGTTATATAACTAAATTTCTTGTCAACCTTTGTGCAAAATAAAAGGAGGTCTCCGACCGGAAACCTCCTTTGCGCTTCAAGATGGGCTTGAACCAACGACCCCCTGATTAACAGTCAGGTGCTCTAACCAACTGAGCTATTGAAGCAACATTCTTTTCTCAAATGCGGTGCAAAAGTACGGTGAATAATTGATATACGCAACACCTTTCGCAAAAAAAATACGTCGATGACGAAAAATGTTGCGACACAAGAACCCGGTTCGTCGCTTACTCCTTCACCTCCCGCCAGTCGAGCAAACCCTTGCCGAGGTCGTCCAACTCAATGGCGAGGCAGACGGGCGTGCGTTTGTCCGCCTTGAACGGCTCGGCGTAGCCGTTGCGCTTTATCTGTTCGGCCGCGGCGGCGATGCCTCCGTTCTTCTGCAACTTCAGCTCCATGATATAGGTGTAGCGGGTGGTGCGCGCCACGATGTCGATGCGTCCGCTGGCCAGCATGCGCTCCACCTCCACGCGGCAACCGATGGCGTTGAGCACGGTGCTGATGATGAGGCGGTAACGCTCTTCCATGTCCATCGAGGCCATCTTCTTGTTGCTGTAGGGTACGTCGGAGATGAGAGCCTTGAGGCATTTCATCGCCTCGGGCAGATTGCCCAAGCCCAACTGACGATAGAGGTTCGACTGCAGGGACACGATGTTGCCTTGCTGACGCATGGTCAGTGCCGGGAGCACGGTGTCATAAAGCGCCTGCTTCACCTCTTCGTTGGGGAATCCGAGGGTGTAGCCGAACTCGTCACACCCCTTGATGGTGAGGTAGCCGCTCTGGTAGAGGAACAGTTCCGCGCCGCCTCCGGTCACGTCCGAGGTTTCGAGGATATTGCGCAGGACCACGCAGTTGTCGAAGTCCGGCAGACGCACCTCCATGTCGGGCACGAACTTGGGCAGCAGGGAG
>CAVFNZ010000083.1:0-3953 GCA_963624095.1 Clostridium sp. CAG:217
TACTTGGTAAGTATCACCCACACGGCGATTCTTCCGTATATGGAGCCTTGGTCAGAATGGCTCAAGACTGGTGCATGCGCTACCCGTTGGTCGACGGACAAGGTAACTACGGTTCGGTCGACGGTGACAGCCCCGCCGCTATGCGTTACACCGAAGCGCGCTTGAAGAAAGTGGGTGAGGAGATGATGCAAGACCTCTACAAGGATACCGTCGATTTGCAAAATAACTTTGACGACACGTTGCAGGAACCCACCGTGATGCCTACGCGCATCCCTAACCTGTTGGTGAACGGAGCTTCCGGCATCGCTGTAGGTATGGCGACCAACATCCCCACCCATAACTTGGGAGAGGTGATTGATGCCTGCGTTGCCTATGTTGACAACAACGACATCACCATAGACGAGCTGATGCAGTATGTCAAGGCACCGGATTTTCCGACGGGTGCCTATATATATGGTATAAAAGGCGTGCGCGAGGCATACGAAACGGGACGTGGTCGTGTGGTTATGCGCGCCAAGGCCGAAATAGAAACGGGAGCTACGCACGACAAGATTGTTATCACGGAAATACCTTACAACGTAAACAAGGCCGAGCTTATCAAATACATTGCGGACCTCGTGAACGAAAAGAAAATCGACGGCATCTCCAATGCCAACGACGAGTCCGACCGCGAGGGAATGCGCATCGTTATAGACGTGAAGCGTGACGCGAACGCCAATGTCGTGCTCAACAAACTCTATAAGATGACAGCGTTGCAGTCCTCTTTCAGTGTCAACACCATCGCCTTGGTACACGGCCGTCCGAAGAGCCTCAGCCTGAAGGAGTGTATCCAGTATTTCGTGGAACACCGGCATGAAGTGGTCATCCGCCGCACCCAGTTCGACCTGAAAAAGGCGCGCGAGAGAGCCCACATCCTCGAAGGTCTGATTATTGCGTCGGACAACATTGACGAGGTAATCCGCATCATCCGTGCGGCCAAGACACCGAACGATGCCATTGACAACTTGATGAGCCGCTTCAGTTTGACCGACATTCAGGCCAAGGCCATCGTGGACATGCGTCTGGCGCAATTGACGGGTCTGATGCAGGACAAGCTGCATGCCGAATACGAAGAAATCGAGAAACAAATCGCTTTTCTGGAGGAAATACTCACCAACGACGAACTCTGCAAGAAGATTATCAAGGATGAGCTGATAGAGGTGAAAGAGAAGTATGGCGACGAAAGACGTTCTGAAATCGTTTATTCTTCAGAGGAGTTTAACCCCGAGGACTTCTATGCCGATGATGAGATGGTCATCACCATTTCCCACTTAGGATACATCAAGCGTACACCGCTCACGGAGTTCCGCCAACAGAAGAAGGGTGGAGTAGGAGCCAAGGGCACGGAGACGCGCGACGAGGATTTTGTGGAGTACATCTATCCGGCCACGATGCACAACACCATGCTCTTCTTCACACAGAAGGGCCGTTGCTACTGGCTCAAAGTGTATGAAATCCCCGAAGGAACGAGAGTCTCAAAGGGACGCGCCATTCAGAACCTGCTCAACATTGAGGCGGGCGACAGCGTGAACGCCTTCATCCGGGTGGAGACACTCAACGATGCCGAGTTCATCAACAATCACTACTTGATATTCTGTACCAAGAATGGTGTCGTGAAGAAGACCCTGCTCGAACAGTACTCACGTCCGCGCCAGAATGGCGTGAACGCCATCACCATCCGTGAAGACGACAAGGTGATAGCCGTGAGACTTACAAATGGTGACAACGAAATCATTTTGGCCAACCGCAATGGACGCGCCATCCGGTTCCACGAGAGTAAGGTGCGTGAGATGGGACGTACGGCAACCGGAGTCCGTGGCATGACGCTCGACGAGAACTGTGGAGACGAAGTCATCGGCATGGTTTGCATCAAGGACAAAGAGGCCGAGACGGTTATGGTCGTTTCGGAACAGGGCTATGGCAAACGTACCGACATCGAGGATTACCGTGTGACCAACCGTGGCGGTAAGGGTGTGAAGACACTCAACATCACCGACAAGACCGGAAAATTAGTGGCGATTAAATCGGTAACGGACGACAACGACTTGATGATTATCAACAAGTCCGGCATCACCATCCGTCTGAAGGTTTCCGATGTCCGCGTCATGGGACGCGCCACACAGGGTGTACGCCTCATCAATCTCGAAAAGCGCAACGACCGCATCGCGTCGGTTTGCAAAGTAAGCTCCGAAGCCGAGGAGGAAGAGGCTTCGGCGGAAGAAGGGACAACGGAGAACAACAATGAATAATTCATACACAATTAGTAACTTTTAATTCGCAAGAAACATGAAAAAAGGTTTATTTGTAGCAGCACTCTTGACGGTCTCCTGTTTCGCTACGGCACAGGTGAAGACCGTGAAGGAAGCAAAGTCGTTGGCCGACAGCAAAAAGTTCGACCAGGCTGAGAAACTGATTAACCAGGCTTTGTCTGACGAGACGATGAAGAAGGATGCCAGCACTTGGAACACGGCTGGATACATCCAGAAGAAAATCAGCGAAGAGGAGAACACCAAAGGTTATCTGAAGCAAGCCTTTGACACTACGAAGATGTACAACAGCATCTACAAGATGTTCGAGTACTATACCGAGTGCGACAAACTGGAGCAGATTCCTGACGCAAAGGGCAAAGTGAAAATGAAATTCCGCAAGGCAAACGCCGCATCGATGAAGATGGACCGTCCGAACTTGATTAACGGTGGCGTATTCTTCTTCAACAAGAGTGACGATGCCAGCGCCTACAAGTTCTTCGCTATGTACCTCAACTCAGCAAAGAACCCGATGCTGGAGAAAGAGAACTATGCCGTGACAGATACCTTCGCTTCTGTTGTCGCTTACTACGCTTCGTTGGCAGCCATCAGAATGGCACAGTCCAGCCAAGGTGACCCCGAGGCTGAGAAGGCACACTACAAAGAGGTGCTCGCGTTCTCTCAGATTGCCGCTACGGACAAAGAGAACGGCAAGGCCGGACTGGAGTTCGAGGCTACGGCTTACAAAGCTCTTGGCGACACGGTTAACTGGTTGAACACCCTGAAACAAGGTATCGAGAAATATCCCGACTATGCGTTCTTCTCCGGTCACTTGATTGATTACTACTCAAACTCGGGCAAATATGACGAGGCTCTCCAGTTTGCGCAGGACATGATCCAGAAGGGTGGCGAGACTCCGTTCATGCTCTACGTAATGGGTTACTTGTATCAGAACAAGAAAGATTACGAAAAGGCTATCGACGCTTACAAGCGCACCATCGAGAAAGACCCGAAGTACGCCGAGGCTTACTCTAACCTGGGTCTTTGCTACTGCCAACAGGGCTTGGACTACGGAAGCAAGGCTACAACTGACCTCAACGATCCGAAATACAAAGAAGACCAGGCCAAGATTAAGGCTTTCTATGAGTCCGCAAGACCCTACTACGAGAAGGCAAGGGATTTGAAACCGGACAACAAGGAGTTGTGGATGAACGGTCTGTACACCATCTACTATAACCTTGGCATGGACGCTGAGTTCAAGGAAATCGAGAAAATGATGGAATAATATCATTTTTACTTTCATATTCCACTCCCCGGTAGCCCTACGTTATCGGGGAGTTTTCATGAAAATATGCTACCTTTGCCCACTGATATGAATGGTAAACGATTACATCCCCTTCTGCTGGCGGGTACAGGCAGTGATGTGGGTAAAAGCGTCATCGCCACAGCCTTGTGCCGCATTTTTAGGCAAGACGGCTATCATCCCGCCCCTTTCAAGGCCCAGAATATGGCACTGAACTCTTTCGTCACGCCCGACGGGCTGGAGATTGGACGGGCGCAGGCCGTGCAAGCCGAAGCCGCCGGCATCCCCTGCCACACGGATATGAATCCGTTACTGCTGAAACCAAACTCTGACCACACATCGCAACTGGTGCTCAACGGCAAGCC
>CAVFNZ010000083.1:3963-10995 GCA_963624095.1 Clostridium sp. CAG:217
GCCTACGATTACCTGCGAACGAACAGTCGGGAATCCTTGCGCCGTGAAGTTAACGCTGCCTTCGACCGCCTGAGCCAACGCTATAATCCTATCGTCATGGAAGGAGCGGGAAGCATCGCCGAAATCAACCTCAAGGAGGCGGACATCGTCAACATGGCCATGGCGCGTCACGCCAACGCGGATGTCATTTTGGTGGGAGATATCGATCGCGGTGGAGTGTTCGCAAGTGTCTACGGTTCGGTGATGTTGCAGGACGAGGAAGACCGCAAACGAATCAAGGGCATACTTATCAACAAATTCCGTGGAGACTTGCGACTCTTCGAGAATGGCGCGCGTATGATGGAGAAACTCTGCGGCATCCCGGTGTTGGGTGTCATACCTTATTATAATGACATACACATAGAGGAGGAAGATTCCGTGGAGCTTTGCCGGAAATCCATCCAGGCTGAGCGAGGGCTGGTCAACATCGCTGTCGTCCTGTTGCGCCGCATCTCCAACTTCACCGACTTCAACCGCTTGGAACAGGATGAACGGGTACACCTGTTCTATACCAACAACGTCGATGAACTCGAAAAGGCGGACATTATCCTCATACCCGGCACCAAGAACACCTTGGGCGACCTTTATGAGCTCCGCCGCAACGGAGTGGCAAAGTCCATCCTGAAAGCCCGTCGCAACGGCACGACCATATTCGGCATCTGCGGTGGCTATCAGATAATGGGTCAGCAAGTACTCGACCCGGATGGTGTGGAAGGAGACATCGCCTCACTCCCCGGCTTGGGACTGTTGCCGACCGTCACTACCATGCAGGGAGAGAAAAGAACCCGGCAAACGCAGTTCCGCTTTATGCAATGCGACACGCTCTGCAGCGGTTATGAGATACACATGGGGCATACTGAACCCGTGGAGGGTGCGGAGGCTTCTCCTCTGAACTGTTTCGTTGACGGCACTACGGACGGGTACAGGGTGGATGACCGTTGCATGGGGACATACATACATGGCATCCTGGACAATCCGTCTGTTATTGACTTTCTGCTCTCGCCCTATTTGCGAAAGAGGTCACGGACGATGACATCCACCACGGATTATCAAACTTTCAAGAACCAACAGTATGACCTGTTGGCAGACCATGTGCGCAAACACATCGACCTGCCACGGCTCTACGACATACTTCAGAACCATGATTAACGGACACGGCGACGACCTATACAACTATAGCCAACGGATAGAGGGAAATTTCAGTTCCAACGTCTACAACTATCCGGACAAGAGTAAACTGAAGTCTTACTTGCAGGAACGGATAGACAATGTCTTCAGCTATCCGGAACCCGTACCGACCTCACTGGAAAAGGCATTCAGCGATTTCTTTCGTGTGGAAGCCGGTAACGTATGCGTCACGAATGGCGCGACGGAGGCCATCTATCTGATAGCGCAGACATTCCGCGAAGCGAAGTCGGCCATCCTCATGCCTACATTTAGTGAGTATGCGGACGCTTGCCGCATGCATGCGCATCGGGTAATGCCCTTCTATGCACTTGATGCCATTCCGGCGGAAGCTCGACTCGTATGGTTGTGTAACCCCAACAATCCCACGGGTCAGGTACATGGTCGGGACGCTTTGATAAAACTCATCGAGAAGCGTCCTCGGACCATCTTTGTCATCGATCAGTCCTATGAATCGTTCACCCTGCAACGCCTCTTCTCCGTTAGGGAGGGCGTGGACTTTCCCAATTTGGTGCTGCTCCATTCGCTCACCAAACACTACAGCGTCCCGGGGGTGAGGCTGGGCTACATGACCGCGAATGAACGGCTACTCAACGAAATCCGTTTGCGCCGCATGCCATGGTCTGTCAATGCCATGGCCATCGCAACCGGATTCTATGCCCTCGAACAGCGGATGGCGTTGCCTTTTGACCTTACGGGATATCTCCGCGAAGCGGAACGGTTGCGGCAAGCTCTCTTGTCGACCGGATTGATAGAGGTGTGGCCCAGTGACACCCATTTCATGCTGGCGCGCCTTCGTTACGGAAAGGCTTCGGCTCTGAAGGAATACCTGGTGCAGGAACACGGACTGCTGATAAGGGATGCCTCCAACTTTGATGGGCTCGACGACCATTTTTTCCGTGTCGCCACGCAGACTCCTTCGGAGAATGATAAACTGACAAAAGCCATTAATCTATGGATAACCTCTGCCTGATTATTCCGTTGGTAGCGGGATGGCTGCTCGACAAATGGCTGGGCGACCCCATTCGTTTGCCGCACCCCGTCGTATGGTTTGGCAAGATGATTGCCATTGGTGAGCGTCGTTTCAATCGTGGAGCGCATCGTCGGCGCAACGGAGCGTTGACGGCTGTTACGCTCATACTTGCCGTCTTTCTTTTGGCCCACCTGTTGATTGGGTTGGTCGACTGGGTAGGAGGGAGGTATTGGGTGATGACGCTTACCGCCATTGGGGTCTTCTATTGCCTGGCCGGCACCACATTGTCGCGTGAAGTACGCATGGTGTTCCAAGCCTTGGACCGCTCTTTGGACGAAGGCCGTAGGCAGGTCTCCCGTATTGTGGGACGCGACACATCCAACCTCTCCGCGCAGGAAGTGCGCACGGCCGCCTTGGAGACATTGGCAGAGAACCTGAGTGACGGAGTCATTGCCCCCCTGTTTTGGTATGTCGTGTTGGGAGTAGAAGGCATGTTGGCCTATAAGATGGTCAACACGCTCGATTCCATGATAGGCTATCGCAACGAGCGATATGCTGAGTTTGGTTGTTGGGCGGCGCGCATCGATGATGTGGCCAATTACATTCCAGCCCGTCTGACGGCACTGCTGATGATTGCCGTGTCCGGAAAGTGGCGGCTGTTCGGCTTTGTCCGTCGTTATGGCAAAGCGCACGCGAGTCCCAACTCCGGTTATCCCGAATCCGCGTTGGCCGGCATCCTCAATTGTCGTTTTGGTGGCCCGCACACCTATTTTGGCGAAGAGGTGTGGAAGCCTTACATCGGCCATAACGACCGCCCTCTTACTTCCGATGACATGCGACTTGCCGTAAACATCAATCTTCGTGCGGAGGTGCTGGCGGTCTTCCTAATCGTAGCCGGGTGCATGGTCGTATAAGCTATTGACACGAATGTGCTTCTCCATTCAGCCGTTCATTGCGGTTGAAGGCTGCCATGCGCATACTATACAAGTTCCGGGTAGAACACAGGGATAAAAGAACCGCTTCCTTACGTCCGGTTGGACGGTGAGGAAGCGGTCTTTCTCTTTATGCGGGTGCGTTAGGCCCGATGAGGGCTTCGCTGCTGTGCCGCGGAGGTCACTTCACGGGAATCTTCTCGATGCGTCGTTGATGGCGACCGCCTTCGAACGGCGTGTTGAAGAATTCGGTGAGTATCTTGTCCGCCATGGCCGTGTCGATGAAACGTCCCGGCATGACCAACACGTTGGCATCGTTGTGCTGACGGGCCAAGTGGGATATCTCCGGTATCCAGCAGAGGGCTGCACGGATACCTTGGTGGTGGTTGAGCGTCATGTTGATGCCGTTACCACTGCCGCAGATGGCTACACCGGGATAGCATTCGCCGTTCTCGACGGCCAACGCCAAGGGGTGAGCATAGTCGGCATAGTCACAACTCTCTTCGGTGTATGTGCCAAAGTCTTTGTATTCCATACCATGCGCTTCGAGCCAGCTTTTTACGTACTGTTTCAACTCGAAGCCCGCATGGTCGGAGGCCAAACCAATCACTTTCATAACATCCGCTTCACTTGGTTGTAGACGTTCTCAGCCGTGTAGCCAAGTTTTTCGTCAAGCACTTTGTAGGGTGCTGAGAAACCGAAGCTCTTCAATCCCCATACGGTTCCTTCGCTGCGCGGAACAAGTCCTTCGAGCGTGACGGGAAGTCCGGCCGTGAGACCGAATTTCTTGACGTTGGCAGGGAGAACGGCATTCTGGTACTCCTCGGGCTGTGTGCGGAAGAGACCTTCAGAGGGTACACTCACGATGGAGCACTTCACTCCGTCCTTGCGGAGCAATTCGGCACCGGCAACCAGTGTGGAGACTTCCGAACCGGAAGCCACGAGGATGACATCCGGGTTGGCATCGCTTCCGGCAATGACGTACGCACCCTTGGCGGCATTCGTATAGTCATTGCCAACGGGCAGGTCCGTAATGTTCTGACGCGAGAGGATGAGCGCGGAGGGTGTAGAGGTGTTCTCCATGGCCAGCTTCCACGCTTCCGTGGTTTCCTTTGCGTCAGCGGGACGGAGAACGAGCATGGAGTTCTTGCCATGGTGGTTCTGCAGTTTCTCCATCAAGCGAATCTGCGCTTCCTGCTCAACAGGCTCGTGGGTAGGACCGTCTTCGCCTACACGGAACGCGTCGTGAGTCCAGATGAACTTCACGGGGAGCTCCATGAGAGCCGCCATACGTACGGCAGGTTTCATGTAATCAGAGAATACGAAGAACGTTCCGCATGCGGGGATGACTCCTCCATGGAGTGCCATACCGATGCAGCAACATGCCATGGACAGCTCGGCAACGCCGGCCTGGAAGAACGCTCCCGTGAAGTCGCCGGCGGCAAGCGCATGCGTCTTTTTCAGGAATCCGTCTGTCTTGTCGGAGTTTGAGAGGTCGGCGGATGCGCAAATCATGTTGGGCACTTGTTCCGCAAGAGCTCCAAGTACCGCGGCACTCGCGCTGCGAGTGGCATCGTTCGCCTTTTGCTGAATCTTTGACCAGTCCACTTTGGGGGCCGCACCGCTGAACCACTCGTCCTGCTGCGCTTTCTTCTCCGGATTGGCCTTTGCCCATTCCGCCTCCTCGGCATAGCGTGCGGCGCAAATACCTTTCAGTTCCTCGGCACGCTTTGCGTACAATTCCTTCACGTCGTCAAAAATCCGGAATGGCTCGTCAGGATTACCTCCCAGATGCTTAACGGTGTTGCGGAACGCGTCTCCTCCCAAAGGAGCTCCGTGGGTCTTGCAGTTTGCCTCGTACGAAGAGCCGTCTTCTTTCAACGCTCCCTTACCCATGATGCATTTACCGATGATGAGTGCAGGCTTGCCTTGTACGGCTTTCGCCCACTGGATAGCCTCACGGATTTGCGCCGCGTCATTACCGCAGATCTCCTTCACTTCCCAACCGAGTGCTCTGTACTTGGCTGCCGTGTCCTCATTCATGACCACCTTTGTCTCGGTAGACAGCTGGATGTCGTTCGAGTCGTAGAACATGACGAGGTTGTCCAGACCCAGGATGCCCGCAATGCGTGCGCCGCCTTGGCTGATCTCTTCCTCAACGCCTCCGTCGGAGATGTATGCGTAGATGGTCTCCTTGGCGAACGTCGGGTTGCCTGTGTGCGCTGCAAGGAACTTGGCGGCGATGGCGGCACCGATAGCGTACACATGTCCTTGTCCGAGCGGACCGGATGTGTTTTCAATGCCGCGCTTTATGTCGAACTCGGGATGACCCGTAGTGGGAGAGCCCCATTGACGAAGTTGCTCCAGTTCTTCGAGAGAGAATTTGCCGATAAGGGACAGCTGTGCATAGAGCATCGGAGCCATGTGACCCGGGTCGAGGAAGAAACGGTCGCGACCCACCCATTCGGGCTTCTGCGGGTCATACTGCAGGAACTCCGAGTACAGTACGTTGATGAAATCAGCGCCACCCATGGCACCTCCCGGGTGACCCGACTTTGCTTTCTCTACCATAGAAGCGGCCAAGATACGGATGTTGTCGGCCGCATGATTTAAAACTTGAATTGAATTCATCTAAATCTATTTGTTTAATTATTACTTTTACAATTAACCGCCGCTTGCTCAACGGGCAGACACTGTTTGTAGTTCTCCAGATAGCTGTTGAATCCTTCGACATCAACAGCGTCCGGTTGCACTGACGTGCCTTCGTTGCCGGCGAATACCACTTCGTCGAGATAGTCGGCAAGTGACCGCTTGGCCGTGTTGTTGACCAGGTATGCCGCCAACAGGGCGATGCCCCAGGCTCCACCTTCGCCCGCCGTCTCCATGACGGAGATAGGGGAGTTGAGCGCGGCGGCAAGCATCTTCTGTCCCACGCCCTTGGTCGTGAAGTAGCCTCCGTGACCTGTGATGCGGTCTACCTTCACATGCTCTTCCTTCAACAGAATGTCATTGCCGAACTTCAATACGCCGATGGCACCATAGAGGTGCGCGCGCATGAAGTTAGCCAAGGTGAACTTGTCGTTGGCTGAACGTATGACGAGAGGCCGTCCGTCGGCAAGACCCGTGACAGGCTCACCGGATATGTAGTTGTACGATATCAGTCCACCGCAATCGGAATCACCCTTGAGCGCAAGATTGAACAGGCGGGTATACAACTGGTCGGGAGTCTGCTCGACTCCGAGAAGTTCCGCGTATTCCTTGAAAATCTTCATCCAAGCGTTAATGTCGGACGTGCAGTTGTTACAGTGAACCATGGCCACGAGACTTCCGTCAGGAGTAGTCACCATGTCAATCATTTCATACGGCTTCGAGAGTTCTTTCTCAAGCACAATCATAGAGAAAGAAGATGTTCCCGCGGAGACATTTCCGGTGCGCTGCTTCACGGAATTGGTAGCAACCATGCCCGTACCGGCATCGCCCTCGGGAGGACATACGGGGACACCCGGCTTCAAGTGTCCGGAGACATCCAGCCTTTTGGCTCCTTCCGGTGTAAGGAAACCGGCATCCTCGCCTGCGCCAAGAGACTTAGGCAGAATGTCGAGCAGCTTCCACGCGAAGCCTTTTGGCTCGATGAGCTTGTCGAACTTCTCCACCATTGCGGCATCATAGGTCTTGGTCTTCGGGTCAACCGGAATCATTCCGGACGCGTCGCCGACACCCAACACCTTCTCCCCGGTAATCTGCCAGTGTACATAACCTGCCAGAGTGGTGAGATAGTTGATGTCCGCCACATGCTCCTCATTGTCCAGGATGGCCTCATACAAATGTGAGATGCTCCAGCGAAGGGGTATGTTGTAGTTGAAGAGCTTTGACAGCTCCGCTGCTGCCTTGCCGGTGTTCGTG
>CAVFNZ010000084.1:0-10911 GCA_963624095.1 Clostridium sp. CAG:217
CGACGGGTTACGCGCCTCGAACAACTCGGTGACACGGGGAAGACCACCGGTGATATCACCGGCCTTACCAACGGCACGCGGAATCTTCACGAGGATGTCGCCCGGTTTCACCTTCTGACCGTCCTCAACGACAACGTGGCCACCTACAGGGAAGTTGTACGTACGGATAACCGAACCGTCCTCCGCAACAATCTGCGCAGAGGGAACTTTCGTCTTGTCCTTCGACTCCGTGATGATTATCTCGTGCAGACCGGTTGCCTCGTCCGATTCAATCTTGTAGGTAACGCCTTCAATGACTGAGTCGAACTTGATGTGACCGCCGGCCTCCGTGATGATAACCGCGTTGAACGGATCCCACTTGGCAATCAGCTTGCCCTGTTCCACCGTCTCCCCGTCACTCGTATAGAGTTTGGAGCCGTAAGGAACGTTGTGTGTAGAAAGGACGATGCCGGTGTTCACGTCGATGAAGCGAACCTCGGCCAAACGGCCGACAACCACCTTCACTGCTTCGCCCGTCTCTTCAACGGCATCTACCGTACGGAGCTCCTCGAACTCAAGTCGTGCGTTGTGCTTAGCCACGATAGAAGCGTTGGCGGCGATGTTACCCGCCGTACCACCGGCGTGGAACGTACGCAGTGTCAGCTGTGTACCCGGCTCACCGATAGACTGTGCGGCGATGACACCCACGGCCTCACCCTTGTTGACCATACGGCTGGTAGCGAGGTTACGTCCGTAACACTTCGCGCAGACACCCTTCTTCGATTCGCAGGTCAATACGGAACGTATCTCGACGCTTTCGATGGGCGACTCTTCTATCTTCTGTGCAATATCTTCGGTAATCTCCTCACCGCCGGCAACAATTAACTCACCGGTGCTCGGATGGATTATATCGTGAACCGAAACACGACCCAGGATGCGCTCGTACAACGTAGCGATGACTTCATCGTTGTTTTTCAGTGCGGTGCAAACCAGGCCACGCAGCGTGCCGCAATCCTCTTCGTTGACAATCACGTCGTGAGACACGTCAACCAGACGACGGGTAAGGTATCCGGCATCGGCAGTCTTCAAGGCGGTGTCGGCCAAACCCTTACGGGCACCGTGGGTGGAGATGAAGTACTCCAGCACGGACAGACCTTCCTTAAAGTTCGAAAGAATCGGGTTCTCAATAATCTGTGCGCCTTCGGCTCCCGCTTTCTGCGGCTTGGCCATCAAACCACGCATACCGGACAACTGACGAATCTGCTCCTTAGAACCACGGGCTCCGGAATCCAACATCATGTATACGGAGTTGAAACCTTGGTCATCTTCGGAGATGGTCTTCATCAGGATGTTTGACAAGTCGCTGTTGACGTGTGTCCAAGTATCGATGACTTGGTTGTAACGCTCGTTGTCGGTGATGAATCCCATGTTGTAGTTCATCATGATTTGCTCAATCTCCTCGTTACCGCGTTTGATGAGTTCCTCTTTCTCCTTCGGGATGATGATATCACCCAGGTTGAACGACAAACCGCCTTGGTATGCCATCTTGTATCCTAAGTTCTTGATGCCATCGAGGAATTCGCAGGCACGGGCTACACCGACAACCTTGATGACGTTGCTGATGATGTCGCGCAGAGATTTCTTTGATATAATCGTGTTCAGATATCCAACTTCGTCGGGGACAAGCTCGTTGACAATGATACGTCCTACGGAGGTTTCGCGCATCATCTTCACGATGTTTCCATTCTCGTCCAGGTCGTTTACGATAACCTGCACCGGCGCGTGAATGTCCACCTTGCCCTCGTTGTAGGCGATGATGGCTTCTTCCGGTCCGTAGAACTTCAGTCCTTCGCCTTTGGCTCCCTTACGCAACTTGGTGATGTAGTACAAACCGAGTACCATATCCTGAGCCGGCACGGTGATAGGAGCACCATTGGCGGGATTCAGGATGTTGTGAGATTGCAGCATCAGCATTTGCGCTTCCAGAACGGCTTCGTTGCTCAAAGGCAAGTGAACGGCCATCTGGTCACCATCGAAGTCTGCGTTGAACGCCGTACATGCCAACGGGTGCAACTGGATAGCTTTACCCTCAATCATCTTAGGCTGGAACGCCTGGATACCGAGTCTGTGCAGTGTCGGTGCACGGTTCAGCAACACGGGGTGTCCCTTCATCACGTATTCCAGAATGTCCCAGATGACAGGTTCTTTGCGGTCAACAATCTTCTTGGCCGATTTCACCGTCTTCACGATGCCGCGCTCAATCAGCTTCCGGATGATGAACGGCTTGTAAAGCTCGGCAGCCATCAACTTAGGTATACCGCATTCGCCCATCTTCAGCTCAGGGCCGACGACGATAACCGAACGGGCAGAGTAGTCAACACGTTTACCCAACAAGTTCTGACGGAAACGTCCTTGTTTACCTTTCAAACTATCGGAGAGCGACTTCAAGGGTCTGTTGGCATCCGTCTTCACGGCACTCGACTTGCGTGAGTTGTCGAACAGGGAGTCAACGGCCTCCTGCAACATGCGCTTCTCGTTACGGAGAATCACTTCAGGAGCTTTTATCTCTATCAGTCTCTTTAGACGGTTGTTACGGATGATGACACGACGATATAGGTCGTTGAGGTCGGACGTGGCGAAACGTCCACCATCCAACGGCACCAACGGACGCAACTCGGGAGGAGTGACAGGAACAATCTTGACAATCATCCACTCCGGCTTGTTGCGGCCACGGGACGCACGGAACGACTCTACGACCTGCAGACGCTTCAAGGCTTCCGTCTTGCGCTGCTGAGAGGAGTCGCTTCCTGCCTTGTCACGCAGTTCGTAGGAGAGGGCATCCAGGTCGAGGTTGCACAGCAATTCGTAGATTGCCTCTGCGCCCATCTTGGCGACGAACTTGTTGGGGTCGTTGTCTTCGAGAAGGTGGTTTTCCTTCGGGAGCTTGTCCTGAATGTCGAGGTACTCCTCTTCGGTCAGCAAGTCATACGTCTGAACACCTTGCTCCGACATCACGCCCGGCTGAATCACCACATACTTCTCGTAGTAGATGATGGCGTCGAGCTTCTTTGTCGGCAATCCCAACAGATAGCCTATCTTATTCGGTAATGAGCGGAAATACCAGATGTGCGCTACAGGCACCACTAACTGGATGTGTCCCATCCGCTCACGACGGACTTTCTTTTCGGTAACTTCCACGCCGCATCGGTCGCAGACGATACCTTTGTAACGAATGCGTTTGTACTTACCGCAATGGCATTCGTAATCCTTTACCGGACCGAAGATGCGTTCGCAGAACAAACCGTCACGTTCCGGCTTGTAGGTACGGTAGTTGATAGTCTCCGGCTTTAATACCTCACCGCTTGAGTTCTCCAGAATCTCTTCCGGCGAAGCCAATCCGATGGAGATTTTCGTGAAATTACTCTTTATCTTTGTTTCTGTTCTAAAAGCCATATTGTATATATTGTAAAGAGTTACTAAATTATTCCAGGTTGATGCTTAAGCAAAGACCTTTCAACTCGTGTAACAACACGTTCAGAGATTCCGGTATGCCCGGTGTCGGCATCGGTTCACCCTTGACAATCGCCTCGTATGCCTTGGAACGGCCTACCACATCATCGGACTTGATGGTCAGGATTTCCTGAAGGATGTGGGCGGCACCGAACGCTTCGAGTGCCCAAACCTCCATCTCTCCGAAACGCTGACCTCCGAACTGGGCTTTACCTCCAAGAGGCTGTTGCGTAATCAGTGAGTACGGTCCGATAGAACGGGCGTGCATCTTGTCCTCAACCATGTGACCCAGTTTCAACATGTAGGTAACACCCACCGTCGCCGGTTGGTCGAAGCGGTCGCCTGTACCTCCATCGTAGAGGTATGTCTTGCAGTATCTCGGCAAGCCGGCCTTGTCGGTCCACTCGTTCAGGTCGTCCATGGTGGCTCCGTCGAAGATAGGCGTAGCGAACTTGACTCCCAACTCCTTACCGGCACGTCCCAACACAGCTTCGAATATCTGTCCGATGTTCATACGTGAAGGCACACCCAACGGGTTCAACACGATATCTACCGGAGTACCGTCGGCCAAGAAAGGCATATCTTCCTGACGAACGACACGGGAAACGATACCCTTGTTACCGTGACGACCGGCCATCTTGTCTCCTACGCCAATCTTACGCTTCTTGGCAACGTAAACCTTTGCCATCTGAATGATTCCGGCAGGAAGTTCATCACCGATAGTGATGGCGAACTTCTTACGCTTCAGCTCAGCGTCCAACTCTTTATATTTCTTCAAGAAGTTGATGATCAAGTCACGAATCATCTCATTCTTATGCGCATCGGTCGTCCACTTGCTCAACTGGATAGCCGTATAGTCCAGGCCAACCAAGTCGCGCTTGGTGAAGTGAGCACCTTTGGGAATTACCTCAGTACCCAAATAATCTTTCACGCCTTGAGAAACCTTTCCGTCGGTCAAGACCATCAGCTTGTCTATCAAGATAGCTTTCAAGTCAGCCACTTTGGCTTCGAACTCTTCGTCAATCTTCGGCAACAGCGCCTTGTCCGCCATCTTTGACGAACGGGTCTTTATGACGCGGGAGAACAATCTCTTGTCGATGATAACACCCTTCAGTGACGGAGAAGCCTTCAGTGAAGCGTCCTTCACGTCTCCGGCCTTGTCGCCGAAGATGGCGCGCAGCAGTTTCTCTTCCGGTGACGGGTCGGACTCTCCCTTCGGAGTAATCTTACCGATGAGGATGTCGCCCGGTTGAACACAGGCACCGATACGTACGATACCGTTCTCATCCAAATCCTTGGTGGCGTCTTCGCTGACGTTGGGAATGTCGGATGTCAACTCCTCCATACCGCGCTTGGTCTCACGAACTTCCAGTGAGAACTCTTCCACATGGACAGAGGTCAGTATATCTTCGCGTACCACACGTTCGTTGAGCACGATAGCGTCCTCATAGTTGTAGCCCTTCCAAGGCATGTACGCTACCAACAGGTTCTTACCCAATGCCAACTCTCCGTTTGCCGTCGAATAGCCTTCGGTAAGTATGTCGCCCTTCTTCACGCGCTGACCTTTGTCGCAGATAGGACGCAGGTCGATGGTCATGTTCTGGTTGGTGCGGCGGAACTTCGGAATCCTGTACTCTTTCAATGCCGGTTCAAAGCTTACGAACTCTTCGTCTTCGGTGCGGTCATAAAGAATGCGTATGGTAGTCGCGTCCACAAAGTCGATAACGCCTTCGCCTTCCGCCGTGATTTGTGTGCGTGAATCTTCGCAGAGTTGCTTCTCGATGCCGGTACCCACGATAGGAGCCTCGGTCTTCAACAAGGGAACCGCCTGGCGCATCATGTTCGATCCCATCAACGCACGGTTAGCGTCATCGTGCTCCAAGAACGGAATCAAGGAGGCGGCGATTGATGCAATCTGCTGCGGAGATACGTCCATCAACTCTACGTCTTCCGGACCTACTACCGGGTAGTCAGCGTCTTGACGCGCTTTTACCTTATTGCGGATGAAGCTTCCGTCATCGTTCAACGGCGCATTGCCCTGTGCGATAATCTTGTTCTCTTCCTCTTCGGCCGTCATGTAGACGATGTCCTCGTTCTTCAGGTCAACCTTTCCTTCGCTGACTTTGCGGTAAGGAGTCTCGATGAAACCGAGGTTGTTAATCTTCGCGTAGACGCAAAGAGAAGAAATCAAACCGATGTTAGGACCTTCAGGGGTCTCGATAGGACAAAGACGTCCGTAGTGCGTGTAGTGTACGTCACGAACCTCGAAACCCGCACGCTCTCTTGACAAACCACCGGGACCCAGGGCGGAGAGACGTCTCTTGTGGGTAATCTCGGCCAACGGGTTGGTCTGGTCCATAAATTGTGACAAGGCGTTCGTTCCGAAGAAGGAGTTGATAACCGAAGAGATTGTCTTCGCGTTGATCAAGTCCGTCGGAGTGAACACTTCGTTGTCGCGGACATTCATACGCTCGCGTATGGTGCGCGACATACGAGCCAATCCAATGGCGAACTGGTTCGAGAGCTGTTCGCCTACGGTACGTACGCGTCTGTTGCTCAAGTGGTCGATATCATCCACTACCGCTTTTGAGTTGACCAACTCAATCAAGTACTTGATGATTTCGATGATGTCTTCCTTGGTGAGGACCTTTACGTCCATGTCGGTGTCCAGGTTCAACTTCTTGTTGATCCGGTAGCGGCCTACATCGCCAAGGTCATATCTTTTTTCGGAGAAGAACAGGTTGTTGATTACTTCCCGTGCGCTGGCATCATCGGCAGGGTCCGCGTTACGCAGCTGACGGTAGATGTAGAGCACCGCTTCTTTCTCGGAGTTACTCGGGTCCTTCTGAAGCGTGTTGAATATGATGGAGTAATCTGACTGGTTCGCCTCTTCCTTATGAATCAAAATGGTCTGAATACCTGATTCGATAATCTCATCAATGTGTTCAGCCTCCAATGTCGTTTCACGGTCGATGATAACTTCGTTACGTTCGATGGAAACGACTTCACCCGTGTCTTCATCCACGAAATCCTCTACCCAGGTCTTCAGCACGCGGGCAGCCAATTTGCGACCGATGTATTTCTTGAGGCTTGCTTTTGACACTTTAACCTCTTCGGCCAAATTGAATATTTCAAGGATGTCTTTGTCATTCTCGAAACCGATCGCTCTCAACAGGGTTGTCACCGGTAACTTCTTCTTTCTGTCGATGTAGGCGTACATCACATTGTTGATGTCGGTCGCGAACTCTATCCAGGACCCCTTGAAAGGTATGATTCTCGCTGAATAAAGTTGAGTTCCGTTGGCATGAACGCTTTGTCCGAAGAATACGCCCGGCGAACGGTGCAGCTGTGACACAACGACGCGCTCAGCTCCGTTGATGATAAACGTGCCGTTATCCGTCATGTAGGGGATAGGTCCAAGAAACACGTCTTGGATGACCGTATCGAAATCTTCATGATCCGGATCCGTACAATACAGTTTCAATTTTGCTTTTAATGGAACGCTATAGGTGAGCCCACGCTCTAAACATTCTGCTATTGTGTAGCGCGGGGGATCAATGTAATAATCCAAGAATTCGAGCACAAAATTGTTTCTGGTGTCCGCGATAGGAAAGTTTTCGGCAAACACTTTGTACAATCCGTCGTTCTTACGCATTTCAGGCGGTGTATCCAGTTGCAAAAAGTCCCGGAATGACTTTAATTGTACCTCCAAGAAATCCGGATAGGGCATCGGATTCTTTATAGAAGCAAAATTAACTCTTTGATTTACAGTATTTGAAGACATCTGTCAGTGAATTAGTAGAACTTATTTTAATAATAGACACAAAAAGGTTAAGAACCACCTGTGTGGTTCTTAACCGAGTTACCTGCTCAACAGGTTATTTGTTTTATTTAAGTTCAACTTCAGCTCCAGCTTCTTCCAAAGTTTTCTTCAAAGATTCTGCGTCGTCCTTAGAAAGACCTTCTTTTACTGTGCTGGGAGCACCGTCAACCAAGTCTTTTGCCTCTTTCAAGCCAAGACCACAAGCCTCCTTAACGGCTTTAACTACTTGCAACTTAGCTGCACCGGCGCTCTTCAATACAACGTCGAATGAAGTTTTCTCTTCGGCTGCGGCTGCACCACCAGCTGCGGGACCGGCAGCAACAGCAACAGCTGCGGCAGCAGGTTCAATACCATACTCTTCTTTAAGGATAGTCGCAAGTTCATTAACTTCTTTTACTGTCAAGTTAACTAATTGTTCTGCAAAAGCTTTTAAATCTGCCATTTTTGTATAAGTTTTATTGTTAAATACTTGTTTGAATAATGTTTATTGTCTTTCACCGAGTGTCTTCAGTACTCCGTGAATTGTGTTAGCACCGGATTGCAGTGCCGATACGACGTTCTTCGCCGGAGATTGCAGCAATGCGATAACCTCTGCGATGACCTCGTCTTTGCTCTTGATGCTTGTAAGAGCGTCCAATTGGTCTGCACCAACGTAGAAACTCTCTTCTGCATACGCGCCCTTCAAGCCGGGAATACCGTCCTTCGTCAAATCCTTGATCAACTTGGCGGGTACGTTGGCTACATTGGTAAACAATACGGCCGTCGTTCCTTTCAAGCAACCATACAACGGAGAGAAGTCCGTATCCAAGGATTCCATGGCTTTGTGAAGCAACGTGTTCTTCACTACAACCATCTTAATCTCCCTGTTGAAGCACTCCTTTCTCATCTTTGTCGTCTCAGCGGCGTTCATGGCCGTAACGTCCACAAGATAGAAGTGACCGTATTCCTTGATTGTCTCGGCGAGTTTCGTTATAATAGCGTTTTTATCTTCCTTTCTCATGATTACTCCTTAATTTTAGATTTCCTCTATCGTCTTCGGATCGACTTTGATTCCGGCACTCATTGTACTCGAAAGATAAATGCTCTTGATATACGTTCCTTTCGCTGCGGAAGGTTTCAACTTGTTGATAGTAGCCAGGAATTCCTTGGCGTTCTCACGGATAGCCTCGGCAGAGAAAGATACCTTACCGATAGAGGTGTGAACGATACCGCTCTTGTCTACCTTGAAGTCAATCTTTCCTTGCTTAACTTCTTTCACAGCTTTAGCAACATCCATTGTTACAGTGCCGCTCTTGGGGTTAGGCATCAATCCACGAGGACCCAACACACGACCCAGGGCACCAATTTTACCCATGATAGACGGCATGGTGATGATTACATCAACATCTGTCCATCCACCTTTGATCTTTTCGATATATTCGTCCAGACCTACATAGTCAGCACCAGCCTCTTTCGCAGCCGCTTCCATCTCCTGAGTACACAGTACCAACACTCTGGTTACCTTACCTGTACCGTTGGGAAGGGAAACAACGCCTCTCACCATCTGGTTCGCCTTACGAGGGTCAACTCCCAAGCGAACGTCAATGTCCAAAGACGCGTCGAACTTAGTAAAGGAAATCTCCTTTACCAACTCCGAAGCCTCTTTCAGTGAGTAAGCCTTTCCTGCTTCAATCTTCGCTGCAGCTAACTTCTGATTTTTTGTCAGTTTACCCATTACAATTGAAGTTTATTATTTATTACCTGGGAATTCCCCTTTTACAGCGATACCCATACTTCTTGCTGTTCCGGCTACCATTGTCATGGCGGCTTCAACAGTAAAACAGTTCAAGTCCACAATCTTGTCCTGAGCGATTGTACGCACTTGGTCCCAAGTCAACTCGGCAACCTTGTTACGGTTAGGCTCAGCAGATCCGCTTTTGATTTTAGCCGCTTCGAGCAACTGAATCGCTACGGGCGGAGTCTTTACCTCAAAATCGAAAGACTTGTCTGTGTAGTAAGTAATAATCACAGGCAATACCTTGCCTGCTTTGTCTTGGGTTCTGGCGTTGAATTGCTTGCAAAACTCCATGATATTGATACCCTTGGAACCCAATGCAGGTCCTACGGGAGGAGAAGGATTTGCAGCGCCTCCTTTAATCTGTAACTTGATTAGTCCAGCAACTTCTTTAGCCATTTTCTTTGATTTTTATATTGGATATTATTTTCGGAACAATACCTTTTACGGCATTATTCCTTCTCGACTTGCATAAAGCCCAATTCGAGCGGAGTCTTCCGGCCGAATATCTTCACCATGACCTTCAGCTTCTTCTTTTCGCTGTTAATCTCCTCTATGAGCCCGCTGAAGCCACTGAAGGGACCTTCAGTGACTTTCACCGTTTCACCTACCACATAGGGGATAGTCATGTCCTCACCCGTCTCTTGTAATTCGTCAACTGTTCCCAATATACGATTGATCTCAGACTGACGCAAAGGTGTCGGATTGTCCATACCTCCAAGGAAACCTATTACATTCGGCGTGTTTCTCAGACGATGAGTAACCTCGCCCACCAAAGCCGCCTCTACCAAAACATATCCGGGGAGATAACTTCTCTCCTTCACAATCTTTTTGCCATTGCGAACCTGATATACTTTTTCCGTAGGGATTAACACCTGAGACACGTAATCACCAAGATCGCTGTTTTTGATGTCAGCTTCAAGATACTCCTTGACCTTAGCTTCTTTACCGCTTACGGCACGCATTACGTACCATTTCTTTTCAATCTCAGACATGCTTTAGTGTGTTAATGTGGATAGACGTTTTCCATTACAAACTGGAAGAGTGAGTCCATGGCGAATACTACCAATGCAATAAGTAGGGAAGCATACAATACAACTACTGCACTGCTAGAAAGCTCAGAACGGCTTGGCCATGATACTTTATGCACAAGTTCATCGTAGGATTCTTTGCAGTATCCCACGCAACTTTTGACAAGTTTCTTGCTGATATTTCCTATCTTAGACATATGCCTTTTCTTTATTAGCACGGGAAGAGAGGCTCGAACTCCCGACACCTGGTTTTGGAGACCAGTGCTCTACCAACTGAGCTATTCCCGTATGAAGGGTTCTCCTTTCACAGAGAACCCTTATTGTTTGTATTAGTCAAGAAGTTCTGTAATCTGACCAGCACCTACCGTACGGCCACCTTCGCGGATAGCGAAACGCAGACCTACGTTCAATGCAACCGGATAAATCAACTCTACTGTGATAGTTACGTTATCACCCGGCATTACCATTTCAGTTCCTTCCGGCAAGGTGATTTCACCTGTGCAGTCCATTGTACGGAGGTAGAACTGAGGACGGTATTTGTTGTGGAACGGAGTGTGACGTCCACCTTCCTCTTTCTTCAGGATATAAACCTCAGCTTTGAACTTAGAGTGAGCCTTAACCTGTCCCGGGTGGCAGAGAATCATACCACGCTTGATCTCGTTCTTGTCGATACCACGGAGCAACAGACCAACGTTGTCACCTGCTTCACCCTGATCCAACAGTTTACGGAACATCTCAACACCGGTTACGACTGACTTCTTGTCTTCACCCAAACCAAGGATTTCGACTTCGTC
>CAVFNZ010000085.1:0-10900 GCA_963624095.1 Clostridium sp. CAG:217
CAACCGATGGCTCCGGCACACATCACACAGGGTTCTACCGTAACGTAGAGCGTACAATCGTTCAGGTATTTGCCGCCCAAAGAGTCGGCGGCGGCGGTGATGGCTTGCATCTCGGCATGCGCCGTCACATCGTGGAGCGTTTCCGTCAGGTTGTGCGCACGGGCTATGACGTTCCCTTTGCATACCACTACCGCACCCACGGGGACTTCTCCCCTATCGGCGGCACGCCTGGCCTCAGCCAGGGCTTGTCTCATATAGAATTGGTCGTCGGCCATCAGCGTCGCATGTCATGTTCGTTGAACAAGGTAGGATAGTCTTCCTCCATGGTCTTGTAGACAAAAGAGAGCAGCGTCTCGCGCATCCATCGCCCCTTGTTTGAAATCTTGTATTTGGCAAGATGCCTGTCAATGATACGCATCTCGTCCTCACTCACATAGCAGACCATACGTTGCTCACGCTTAGGTTCATTGGGGGATACTTTTACTCTTGTCTTCACTTCATCCTGATTTATGGTTACAAAAATACTGCTACTTATGGAATTACGTCCCAGAAAAGTGATTATTTTTGCAAAAACTTGAATATGGCAAAGCACAACATACTCGGAAAGGCCGGTGAAACCATCGCCGCGGATTACCTGAAGGGAGAAGGCTACACCATCCGTCACTGCAATTGGCGGAGCGGACACAAGGAGCTGGATATCGTAGCCGAGAAGGACGGCGAGCTGGTGGTGGTGGAGGTGAAGACACGCACATCCACCCAGTTCGGCAATCCGGAAGACGCCGTCACCGACCGCAAGATACGCAACATCGTGGCTTCTACGGATGCCTACCTGCGGCTGTTCGACATCGACCTACCCGTGCGCTTCGATGTCATCACCGTCACTGGCGACAACGGGCAATACCATATCGAGCACATACCGGAGGCTTTCTTCTCTCCCGTATGGTAGGCGCACTGGGCCGACAAGCAACCGGAATAACACACAAGCAGAGATGATAAGTAATGAAATAGCCCAAACGGTGTATATCCCCCAAACGGATTCCACCAACAACTTCGTCAAGAACCTCGCGCAACTCCCCACACAAAGCGAGTTCATGGTAGCGTACACAGGATTCCAAACAAGCGGACGCGGACAACGCGGCAACTCATGGGAGTCCGAGCGGGACAAGAACCTGCTGTTCAGCCTGCTGTGCCACCCTACCTTCGTGAAGGCAAACCGGCAGTTCGTTCTCTCGCAAGCCATTTCGTTGAGCATCAAAGAGGTGCTGGACACCTTTGCGGAAGGGTTCAGCGTCAAATGGCCCAACGACATCTATTGGGAAGAGCGGAAGATTGGCGGCATCCTCATCGAGAACGAGCTGAACGGGCGCAACCTGGAGACCGCCGTCATCGGTGTGGGAATCAACCTGAACCAGCGCAGGTTCGTAAGCGACGCACCCAACCCCGTTTCCCTTTGGCAGATTACGGGCAACGACTACGATGCCGAAAGTCTGTTGGAGCGTATCATCGTACGCTTTCACAAGTACTACCAGCAGATAAAAGAGGGGAACGCCGATGAAATCAACAACAAATACCGCAACGCCCTGTTGCGCACTGAGGGTTATTTCCGTTTCCGCGATGAGAAAGGGACATTCGAGGCACGCATCCATCACGTCGAGCCGGACGGACACCTGGTGCTGAAGGACAAGGAGGGTCGGCTACGCCCATACAACTTCAAAGAGATTGTTTACGTGTTCTGAGCCGCCTCGCTTACGAAGCGAGTGAGACCCACCTTATCAAGAGGTAGCGGTTGACTTGAACGTTTGCGCTTCCGGTGCAGACGTGACTGTCCCCAAAAACGAACCTCGATAATCAACGAAACGTTTCGTTGATTATCGAGGTTATCTCGTAAGCCATTGGGACATCACTCAATGGCAAGACATCGCTCAATAGGAAGGCATCACTCCATCAGCCCAAGGCTGTCCGTATACGGGAGAGGCGACTATTCCTTGTACTTGGCCGCCTGCTGGGCTATCAAGTCCGCGTCTTCGAAGTAGTCGATACGCATGGCCTTGCGAACATCCGCCAAGGTCTGCGCAGCCACCGCGCGGGCGGTCTCGCTACCCTGCTTCAACATCTGGAACACGGCGGGAATGTCTTTCTCGAACTCCTTACGGCGCAAGCGAATGGGTTCGAGTTCCTCTTCGAGGATAGCGTTGAGGAAACGCTTCACCTTCACATCACCTAAACCGCCACGGGTGTAGTGGTCCTTCAGTTCCTGCAAGTTGGCATAGTCCGGCAGGTATTTGCCGAAATGTTCAGGCTTGCAGAAAGCGTCGAGGTAAGTAAACACGGTATTCCCCTCCAGTTTACCGGGGTCGGTCACCTTGATATGCGTCGGGTCGGTGTACATGCCCATCACTTTCTTCTTCACCTCTTCGGCGGAATCGGACAGGTAGATGCAGTTGCCGAGAGACTTGCTCATCTTGGCTTTTCCGTCCGTTCCCGGCAAGCGCAAGCATGCGGCATTGTTGGGCAACAGAATCTGCGGCTCCACCAAGACCTCGCCATAGGTGCCGTTGAAACGGCGTACAATCTCACGCGCCTGTTCTATCATCGGTTCCTGATCCTCACCGGCAGGCACGGTAGTTGCCTTGAAGGCGGTGATGTCGGCAGCCTGACTGATAGGATAGCAGAAGAATCCCACGGGGATGGAGCTCTCGAAGTTACGCATCTGAATCTCCGTCTTCACGGTGGGGTTACGCTGCAGGCGCGAAACGGTGACCAGGTTCATGTAGTAGAACGAGAGTTCACACAGTTCGGGTATCTGCGACTGGATGAAGACAATCGATTTGGTGGGGTCGATGCCGCAAGAGAGGTAATCGAGTGCCACTTCGATGATATTCTGACGAACCTTCTCGGGATTGTCCGCATTGTCCGTGAGGGCCTGCGCGTCGGCGATGAAGATAAACACTTTCTCGTAGTCACCCGAGTTCTGCAGTTCCACCCGACGACGCAGTGAGCCCACATAGTGTCCGAGGTGGAGCTTTCCGGTGGGACGGTCGCCCGTCAATATGATTTTTCCCATAACTCTTTTCTGTTTCGGTTACTCAGGACGGCTATAGTTAGGAGCCTCGCTCGTGATGGAGACATCGTGCGGGTGGCTCTCCAGCACACCGGCATTGGTGATGCGGGTGAACTTGGCATCGTGGAGTTTCTCGATGTTCGCTGCGCCACAGTATCCCATACCTGAACGCAAGCCGCCAACCAGCTGATAGATTACTTCGTAGAGAGTTCCCTTGTAAGGCACACGGGCTGCGATGCCTTCCGGCACCAGCTTCTTCACGTCGGTCGTTCCGCTCTGGAAGTAGCGGTCTTTCGAGCCGTTCTCCATAGCCTCCAGAGAGCCCATGCCACGGTACGACTTGAACTTACGGCCATTGAAGATAATGGTGTCGCCCGGAGACTCCTCCGTACCGGCAACCAACGAACCAATCATCACACAGTATCCTCCGGCAGCCAGTGCCTTCACCACATCGCCCGAATAGCGCAGACCGCCGTCGGCAATCAATGGAACACCAGTTCCCTTCAGGGCCTTGGCCACGTCGTAAACGGCCGTCAGCTGAGGCACACCCACGCCGGCAATGATACGGGTGGTGCAGATGGAACCCGGACCGATACCTACCTTGATGGCATCGGCACCAGCCTCCACCAACGCCAAGGCAGCCTCACCGGTAGCCACGTTACCTACGACAATGTCTATATCGGGGAATTCGCGTTTGGCTTCTCTCAGCTTCTGAATGACGGAAGCGGAGTGGCCGTGAGCCGTATCGATGACGATAGCGTCGGCCCCGGCATTAATCAGGGCACGCATACGCACCAACGTATCGTTGGTCACGCCGACACCGGCAGCCACGCGCAAACGACCTTTGGCATCCTTGCAAGCCATCGGTTTGTCCTTTGCCTTGGTAATATCCTTATAGGTGATGAGACCCACCAGCTTACCCTCCTTGTCCACTACGGGGAGTTTCTCAATCTTGTTCTCCTGCAGGATGCGTGCGGCAGCCTCCATATCGGTTTGCTGGCTGGTAGTGACAATATTATCCTTTGTCATCACGCACTCAATGCCTTTATCGAGATTCTTCTCGAAACGGAGGTCACGGTTGGTGACGATACCTACGAGGTAGTTTTCATCGTCCACCACGGGAATTCCTCCGATGTGGTATTCCGACATGATGGCCAGCGCGTCGCGCACGGTAGACCCGCGCTTGATGGTGATGGGGTCGTAAATCATTCCGTTCTCGGCACGTTTCACGATAGCCACCTGGCGCGCTTGTTCATCGATGGACATGTTTTTGTGTATCACGCCGATACCTCCTTCACGGGCAATGGCGATTGCCATCTTGGCCTCGGTAACAGTGTCCATGGCAGCTGTCACAAAAGGAATTTTCAACTCAATGTTGCGGGAGAACTTCGTTGTCAGTTCGACTTCGCGCGGTAGTACTTCGGAATAGGCCGGAATCAGAAGGACGTCATCATACGTCAGTCCGTCCATTACAACTTTATCTGCAATAAATGACATAAGACTTATTTTTGCTTTTGAAATTATTGCGTGCAAATATACGGTTTTTTATTCAACTAATATAGATTTTAAGGCAAGGATTTTGCTGGTGGGGCAGAGATTAACGAGGATTAACGAAGTTAGGGGTATGAAACGGCTGTTGCCGCTCCCTTACGGATAGCGGCAACAGCTCCTGTTCGTTTGTCAAGACCCCTTCGTCCGAAGGATTTAGTTGGCCATCTCAGAGATGAACTTGATACGTACCAGACGGATTTCGTCCTCCGTGTAATCGTCACCCAACTCCTCAATGGCTTCTTCAATGCTGTCGGTCGTAGACTCCTTGAAGTAGTCGTAGATGTCCTGCATGTGGTCCTCGTCCATTATCTCATTGAGGAAATAATCGATATTCAGTTTGGTGCCCGAGTAGACGATTGCCTCCACTTCATCAAGCAGTTCGGCAAACTCTATGCCCTTCGCGTTGGCTATATCGTCGAGTGCCACCTTGCGGTCGATGCTTTGAATGATGGAGACCTTGAGTTTCGATTTGTTGGCGACGGTACGCACGCGCAAGTCCTCGGGACGCTCTATCTCGTTCTCGTCACAATGGCGTTTGATGAGTTTACAGAACTCTTCGCCGTAGCGTTTGGCCTTGCCCGCTCCCACGCCAGGGATGTTCTGCAACTCCTCCTGCGTGACGGGGTAAATGGTAGCCATGGCTTCGAGCGACGGGTCTTGGAAGATGACGTACGGCGGCACTTCCAACTTCTTGGAGAGCTTCTTCCGCAAGTCCTTCAGCATGGCGTAGAGCGTGGGGTCCACGGCGCAAGTTGCGCCTCCGCGTACCGGAGCCTCTTCCTCCTCCTCATCGAAGTCGTTGTCTTCCGTTATCTTGAAAGACTGAGGGTTCTTCAGGAACTTGTGTCCTTCGGGAGTTACCTTCAGCAGGCCGTAGCTATCCACGTCCTTCAGGAGGTAACCGGCGATGAGTGCCTGACGGATTACCGCATTCCAGGTCTTGTCCTCCTCACCCATTCCCGTGCCGAACGCTTCCAGTTCATCGTGTTTGTGAGCCAGCACCTCGCTGGTCTCCTTACCTAATAATACATCTATAATATACTCCGTCTTGAAATTCTCCTTCACGGCGAGAATGGCATCAATGACGGTACATAACATTTCTTGTGCTTCCACTTGTTTCTTGGGATTTAAACAATTGTCGCAGTTACCGCAGTTGTCCTCGGTGTAAGTCTCTCCAAAGTAGTGCAACAGGAGTTTGCGCCTACAGACGGAAGACTCGGCGTAAGCCGCCGTTTCCTGCAGTAGCTGTCTTCCTATATCCTGTTCAGCGACAGGCTTTCCCTCCATAAACTTCTCCAGTTTCTGAAGGTCCTTGCTCGAATAGAAGGTGATGCATTGCCCCTCGCCACCGTCACGTCCGGCGCGGCCGGTCTCCTGATAGTAGCCTTCGAGGCTCTTGGGGATGTCATAGTGGATGACGAAGCGCACGTCGGGTTTGTCGATACCCATACCGAACGCGATGGTAGCCACTATCACGTCAATCTTCTCCATGATGAAGTCATCCTGCGTGGCGGACCGTGTGGCGGAATCCATACCGGCGTGATACGGACGCGCATTGATGTCGTTGGCCTGCAGTATCTCCGCCAGCTCTTCCACCTTCTTGCGGCTCAGGCAATAGATGATGCCGGACTTACCCGGGTTGGCCTTGATAAATTTGATGATATCCTTGTCGACATTTTTCGTCTTCGGGCGTACTTCATAATAGAGGTTGGGGCGGTTGAACGAGGAGCGGAACTCCTTGGCGTCCACGATACCCAGATTTTTCTTGATGTCGCCGCGCACCTTGTCAGTGGCCGTGGCCGTGAGCGCAATGATAGGCGCAAGACCTATGTCATTGATAAGGGGGCGTATCCGCCGGTACTCGGGACGGAAATCGTGTCCCCACTCCGATATACAGTGGGCTTCGTCTATCGCGTAGAACGATATCTTGATGCCTCTCAGGAAATCGACATTCTCCTCCTTTGTCAGCGACTCGGGCGCCACATACAGGAGCTTAGTCTTTCCGGAAAGGATGTCCGACTTCACCTGGTCAATGGCGGACTTGTTGAGCGACGAATTGATGAAATGGGCGATGCCGTCCTCTTCGCTGAGGTTACGCATGGCATCCACCTGGTTCTTCATCAAGGCTATCAAAGGAGAAATGACAATGGCAGTCCCTTCCATCAACAAAGAGGGCAACTGATAGCACAAGGACTTTCCTCCGCCGGTAGGCATCAATACGAACGTATCGTTGCCGGCCAGCAAATTGCGCACGATAGCTTCCTGATCACCCTTGAATGTATCAAAACCGAAATATCTCTTCAGCTGCTCTGTCAAATTAATCTGTTCTGCCATATTAGAATGTTTTACACTTTGTCGGTTGCCGCGATTAGCATCGCTGGCAGCAAACAAAATTATAAACTACTTCACACTGTACAAACATTTAGCCCACTATTTTTTCAAAAAAATCATGGGATAGAGTTCCCTCTATGTAAGCGTCCGTCCGGATCACGCGGTCTGCAGACGGGCCAAGTTGGCTTTAGCCATCTGTTTCTTAGCGTATTCCAACGTCACCTCGTAGGATTTTATCCGCCGCGAGGGGCTGTCGAACATCACATCCATCATGATAGTCTCCACGATTGAACGCAACCCGCGCGCACCCAATTTATACTCGACCGCCTTGTCCACAATGTAATCGTACACCTCCTGTTGGAACGTCAGCTTGATGCCGTCCATATCGAAGAGTTTCTCATACTGTTTGATGATGGAGTTCTTGGGCTCGGTAAGGATGTTGCGCAGAGCCTCACGGTCCAGGGGTTTCAAGTAGGTGAGCACGGGCAGACGACCGATAATCTCGGGTATGAGGCCGAAAGACTTCAAGTCTTGCGGGGCTATATACTGCATCATGTCGTTTCGGTCAATCTGCATGGTATTCTGCACGGCATTGAAACCGACGACGCGGGTGTTGAGCCGCTGGGCTATTTTCTTCTCGATGCCATCGAAAGCGCCGCCGCAGATGAAAAGGATGTTCTTGGTATTCACCGGAATCATCTTTTGGTCGGGGTGCTTGCGTCCACCCTGTGGGGGAACGTTCACCACGGAGCCTTCGAGCAATTTGAGCAAGCCTTGCTGCACGCCTTCGCCACTCACGTCACGGGTGATGGAAGGGTTGTCGCTCTTGCGGGCTATCTTGTCAATCTCGTCGATGAAGACGATGCCGCGTTCGGCTTCGGGCACGTTGTAGTCAGCCACCTGCAACAGGCGGGTCAGGATACTCTCAATGTCCTCACCCACATAACCGGCTTCGGTCAGCACCGTGGCATCCACGATAGTGAAGGGAACGTTCAGCAGTTTGGCGATGGTACGAGCCAGCAGGGTTTTACCCGTACCGGTGCTGCCCACCATGATGATGTTGGACTTTTCTATCTCCACATCGTCGCCATTGTCTTTCTGCAACAACCGCTTGTAGTGGTTGTACACCGAAACGGAGAGGTGACGCTTGGCTTCGTCCTGTCCGATGACATATTGGTCGAGAAACTCCTTGATGTCTTTTGGCTTAGGCAGCTTCTTCAAGTCGAGGCTCTCCGCGGTAGCTCCCACACGGGCTCCGCCCATGGCTTCCTGCGTAATCTCATAAGCCTGGAAGGCGCAGTCGCTACAGATGCAACCGCTCAATCCGTTTATCATCAAGGGCACGTCGTTTTCGGAACGGCCACAGAAGCTGCACTTCCTTAATTTCGATCTATTTTCCAAAGTCGTATCTTGTTTATGGTCATGTACAAAGTCTTCCCGGACGGAAACCGCGGCGGGAGACTATTGTTTCTTACGTCTCATCACCTCGTCAATCATGCCGTAAGCCTTGGCTTCCTCAGCGGTCATCCAGTAGTCGCGGTCGGAGTCGGCCCACACTTTCTCGTAAGCCACATGGGCGTGGTCGGCGATGATGGTATAGAGTTCTTTCTTCAGTTTCTGAATCTCGTTCAAGGTTATCTCCATGTCGGAAACCTGTCCCTGCGCGCCACCCATCGGCTGGTGAATCATCACGCGAGAGTGGGGCAAGGCGAAACGTTTGCCTTCCGCTCCAGCCACCAGAAGGACAGCGGCCATAGAGGCGGCCATGCCGGTGCAGATGGTAGAGACATCGCTTCCGATGAACTGCATGGTGTCATAGATGCCCAAGCCTGCGGACACGGAACCGCCGGGGGAGTTGATGTAGATGGAAATATCCTTGCCCGGGTCGTTGGAGTCGAGGAAGAGCAACTGTGCCTGCAAGATATTTGCCGTAGCGTCGTCCACCTGCGTCCCCAGGAAGATGATGCGGTCCATCATCAGGCGCGAGAACACGTCCATCTGCGTGACGTTGAGCTGACGCTCTTCCAGGATATAGGGATTCATATACTGGCTTTTCAGCACGTCGTCCACCATCAAGCCGCTCATGCCCAGGTGTTTGACAGCATATTTTCTAAATTCGTCTTTCATCTTTTAGCTTAATTAATAATGTATATGAAAAGGAAGGCTATTGGCCTTTGTATTCCTTGCAAACAAAAATACAATATTTCCCAACCAAAAGCCCTCCTTTTAGGAATTTTAGCACATAGAGCCAACATTCCTTATTCATTAGAGGATTGTAATCCGCGGTTCAATGGGTTAGCCCTTTGGCCGCACCTTCAGGCGGGAACTCTGTCCGATGGTCCGCCCCTCCGTGCCGCCGACAGGCCGACGCATTACTGGAACATCTTGTTGAAGTCTTCCACGGAGATGTTTTTCTGATTCAGCGTCACCTTCGACTTCAAAGCCATTGTCAGCTTGACATCGACAACCCGGTTCACCAAAGCGTCAATCGACTCTCTCTTCTTCATCATCTCCTTCGCGTAGTTGTCAAGCAGGTCATCGGGCACGTTCATCATGCCGTACTGAGCGAACTGTGCACGGGTAGCTTCCTTAGCGGCAGCAATCAAGTCGTCTTTCTCAACCTTGACTTCGTTAGCCTCCACCAGCTGTTCCTTGATGAGATGCCATGTGAGCTCCTCGATGCTCTTGTCGTAGTTCTCGTTGACGAACTCCTCACCTTTATCCTTGTTATTGAGCAACATCACTTTCTTCAGCAGCTCATCAGCGTATTCCAGCTTGCCAATCTTGTCGGTCAGGTACTTGCGCACGTCCAAGAGGAACTTGTAGTCGGAGTCGCCTACATATTGGTGAGCGATGCCCTCTTTCACTCTTGCGCGGAAAGTGGCCTCGTCCTTCACTTCATCCTTGCCGAACACGGAGTCGAAGAGTTCCTGGTTGATTTCGCCATTGACGAAGCGCGTAATCTCTTCCACCTGGAAGCTGAAGTCAGACTTCATGTCGGCGACTTTCTCCTTGTCGACCTTCAGCAGTGATGCGATTTCCGCCTCGCTGCCTTCATAAGCCTTGTTCGGGTTGAAAGTGATGACGGCACCTACCTTTGCACCGTTGAATTTAGCCTTCTCGCCCTCTTCCTTCATGTATTTGGGCATCAGCACGGCACCCTCTACCTTCACGCCGGCCTCTTTAGCGTTGCCGGCCTCGTCGAGTTCCGTGAGCAGACCTTTCAGCATGTCGCCCTCGGCATACTCCTCCACCTTCTGGTAGCTGCCCGTACGCTGGGTGTACATCTTCACTTGGTTGTCGACCATCTCATCGGTCACCTCGATGTTATAGTAGTCAATGGTGTCGTTATTGTCCAACGAAGCCTTGAATTCGGGAGCCAAAGCGAGCTTGAAGCTAAACTCGAATTCCTCGGAAGTCTCCAAGTCATTCTCCTTTTGCTCTTCGTCAACCAACGGTTCACCAAGGATTTTCACATTGTTTTCCTGTATGTATTTGTTTACCTCATCCTGAAGAATCTTGTCGAGTTCTTCAACCAACACGGACTTACCAAACTGTTTCTTGATCAAGCCCATGGGGACCATGCCGCGGCGGAAACCCGGCACGTTGGCCTTCTGACGGATGCTTTTCAGCGACTTCTCTACCTTTTCCTGATAATCAGGCTTTTCAATCTTCACAGTAAGCTTCGCGCTTACCTTGTCAATGTTCTGTAATGAAACGTTCATTCTGACAATTCTTATTTTAATTATTACTATTTTCCGATGTTTCTCAAAGAGTTCGCAAAATTAGCGTTATTCTTTCAATCTCCAAAGCACCTACTGAAAAAACATTCCGAGGGATGATAAAAATAAAGGATTGTTTTTGGTTGTCAATCCAAATATTATGCGTTCCTTTGCCGCGTAATGGTAATACAATGGTTACATGGATTAAGTACTTAGTTTTTACTTCCTCCGTCTC
>CAVFNZ010000086.1:0-10879 GCA_963624095.1 Clostridium sp. CAG:217
AATCAAGGGTATGTTCAGATCGATGGCGGCACGGCGAATCTTGTAACCGTTGTCCAGCTCACCGGCGGAGAGGTTCTTCGGGATGTTCACAACCATGTCTATTTCTCGGTTGTGGAGCATCTCCAAGGCTTGCGGATGCATGTTCTCGCTCGGCCAGTGAACCAAGGTGTTCTCCACGCCATTGTCCGTCAGATAGCGCGACGTGCCACCGGTGGCGAAGAGCTTGTAACCCTTCTTCACCAACAGGCGGGCAGCGTCCAGCATATCGGCCTTCTGCTTTGCAGTACCGGTGGAAAGAAGAATGTTCTTCTCGGGAATACGCTGACCGACGGAGAGCATAGCCTTGAGGATGGCACAAGAAGTGTCGTCACCCAAGCAGCCCACCTCACCGGTAGAGGCCATGTCGACACCCAATACGGGGTCGGCCTTCTGCAAGCGGTTGAAGGAGAACTGCGATGCCTTGATGCCCACATAATCGAGCTCGAAGAGGTTCTTGCTGGGTCGCTCTACGGGCAAGCCGAGCATTACCTTCGTAGCGAGTTCAATCAAATTGATCTTGAGCACCTTGCTGACGAACGGGAAGCTGCGCGACGCACGCAGGTTACATTCGATAACCTTGATGTCGTTTTCGCGAGCCAGATACTGAATGTTGAACGGTCCGGAGATGTGCAACTCTTTGGCAATCTGTCGCGAGATGTGTTTGATGCGTCGTACGGTCTCCACATAAAGTTTCTGCGGCGGGAACTGTATGGTGGCGTCACCGGAGTGTACGCCGGCGTATTCGATGTGTTCGCTGATAGCGTAGGCGATAATCTCACCATCCTTGGCCACGGCATCCATCTCCACCTCTTTGGCGTGTTCGATGAAGCTGCTCACCACCACAGGGTGTTTCTTCGACACATTGGCGGCCAGTTTGAGGAAGCGTTCCAACTCTTCCTGGTTAGAGCATACGTTCATGGCGGCACCCGACAACACATAGGAAGGACGTACCAACACAGGGAACCCGACCTCGGAGATGAATTCGTTGATGTCTTCCATAGAGGTCAGCTCACGCCAAGCGGGCTGGTCTACGCCGATGCGGTCGAGCATGGCGGAGAACTTCTCGCGGTCTTCGGCATTGTCGATGCTCTTGGCGGTAGTACCCAGGATATGTACCTTTTGCTGATCGAGTCGCATGGCGAGGTTGTTCGGTATCTGTCCACCGGTGGAGACAATCACGCCGAAGGGGTTCTCCAAGTCTATGATGTCGAGCACGCGCTCAAAGGTAAGTTCGTCAAAGTAGAGGCGGTCGCACATGTCGTAGTCCGTCGACACCGTCTCGGGGTTGTAGTTAATCATCACGCTGCGATAACCCTCCTTACGGATGGTGTTCAACGCCTGCACACCGCACCAGTCGAATTCCACGGACGACCCGATGCGGTAAGCGCCCGAGCCCAATACGATGATGGAGCGGTGGTCGCCCACATACTTCACGTCGTTGGCTATGCCGTTGTAGGTCAGATAGAGGTAATTGGTCTGCGCCGGATATTCGGCCGCCAGGGTGTCAATCTGTTTCACCACCGGCAAGACGCCCAATGACTTGCGGAAATTACGGACAACCATGATGGCATCTTCCATCTCCTCAACCTGCTCCAATCCGAAGGCACGGGCAATCTGGAAGTCGGAGAAACCCTGTACTTTTGCCTTACGCAGGAGCTCCACATCGGTAAAGTCGGATATCTGTCCGCCGCTGATGCGTGGTCCCCAACTCTCCAATTCGTGCATTGTGCGCACGATGTTCATCAATTTCTGCAAGAACCACTTGTCTATCTTTGTCAGTTCATGAATCTGGTCAATGGTGTATCCGGCACGCATAGCCTTACTGATGACGAAGATACGCTTGTCGGTCGGCTCACGCAACGATTTGTCAATGTCAGGGATAACCAGTTCCTTGTTGCCCACGAAACCGTGCATGCCCTGACCGATCATACGGATACCTTTCTGAATGGCCTCCTCGAACGTGCGACCGATAGCCATCACCTCTCCCACCGACTTCATGCTGGAGCCCAACTCGCGGTCCACGCCGCGGAACTTACCCAAGTCCCAACGTGGAATCTTGCAGACCACATAGTCCAGTGCCGGCTCGAAGAATGCCGAAGTCACCTTCGTGACGGAATTCTTCAGGTCGAACAGGCCGTAGCCCAGTCCCAACTTTGCCGCCACGAAGGCCAAAGGATAGCCGGTGGCTTTGGATGCCAAGGCGGACGAACGGCTCAGACGGGCGTTCACCTCTATCACGCGATAGTCTTCCGATTCGGGGTCGAAGGCATACTGCACGTTACACTCGCCCACGATGCCGATGTGACGGATGATGCGGATAGCCAGTTCGCGCAGCTTGTGATATTCCTTGTTTGTCAGTGTCTGTGAAGGAGCGATGACGATACTCTCACCGGTGTGAATGCCCAGCGGGTCGAAGTTCTCCATGTTACATACGGTGATGCAGTTGTTGAAACGGTCGCGCACCACTTCGTACTCTATCTCTTTCCAGCCCTTCAGGCTCTTCTCCACCAACACCTGCGGAGAGAAGGAGAATGCCTTCTCGGCCAGCTTGTTCAGTTCTTCCTCGTTGTCGCAGAATCCGGAGCCCAGACCACCGAGGGCGTATGCGGCACGGATGATGACCGGATAGCCCAGTTCCTTGGCCGCCTTGCGTGCGTCCTCTATGTTCTCCACCGCCTCACTCTTGATGGTCTTGATGTGGATTTCGTCCAACTTCTTGACGAAGAGTTCACGGTCTTCGGTGTCGATGATGGCTTGCACCGGCGTACCCAGCACCTCTACGTTGTATTTTTCGAGGACACCGGTCTTGTAGAGCTGCACGCCACAGTTGAGCGCGGTCTGTCCACCGAACGCCAACAGGATGCCGTCGGGGCGTTCCTTCTGAATGACTTTCTCCACAAAGAAGGGTGTCACGGGGAGGAAATAGATTTGGTCGGCCACGCCTTCGCTGGTCTGCACCGTAGCGATGTTCGGGTTTATCAATACCGTCTGGATGCCTTCTTCCTTCAAGGCTTTCAACGCCTGCGATCCTGAATAGTCAAATTCACCTGCCTCACCAATCTTCAAGGCACCGGAACCAAGCAGCAATACTTTCTTTATGTTTTCTTTCATTTCGATTCGTCAATTAATATGGTGATTAAAGCAGTTTCACAAACTCGTCGAACAGGAATTCCGTGTCCGTAGGACCGCTGGCGGCTTCGGGGTGGAACTGTGCGGAGAACCAAGGCTTAATCTTGTGGCGGATGCCCTCGTTGGAGCCGTCGTTCATGTTGACGAACAGCGGTTCCCAATCCGCGCCGAGCGTTTGGTTGTCCACCGCATAGCCATGGTTCTGGCTGGTAACGAAACATTGGTCTGAGCCTACCCTTCTGACCGGTTGGTTGTGACTGCGGTGTCCGTACTTCAGTTTGTAAATCTTGGCTCCACCAGCCTTGGCGAGCAGTTGGTTACCCATGCAGATTCCGAAGATAGGCTTGTCCGAGAGGGACATGGACTTGCGGATGTTCTGCACCGCCTCGTCACAGGTGTCCGGGTCGCCCGGTCCGTTGGAAATAAAGAGTCCGTCATAATCCAATGCGGTGAAATCGTAGTTCCAAGGCACGCGGATGACGGTAACGTCACGCTTGAGCAGACAACGGATGATGTTGGTCTTCACGCCGCAATCCACGAGCACCACTTTTTTCTTGTCCTTGCCTTCATTATACCGGATGACCTCCTTGCACGAAACCTTGTCCACATAGTTCACACCCGAATATTCGGCCTGCGGAACATTGTCAGGTTCGTCATCGAAGAGAATCTTACCCATCATCACGCCATGCTCGCGCAGCACCTTTGTCAGCTCCCGGGTGTCTATGCCCGTGATGCCGGGCACTTGCTCGCGCTTCAGCCAGTCGGCAAGACTCTCCACCGCATTCCAATGACTATATTCGTAACTGTAGTCGCTCACGATTATCGCCTCGGCATGAATTTTCTCACTCTCCATGAAAGTGGCAAGTCCATTAGGTTCGATGGTAAAGGGTGGAACTCCATAGTTTCCTACCAACGGATAGGTCAAGGTCATCAGCTGACCTGCGTAAGAGGGGTCCGTAAGGCTTTCGGGATACCCGGTCATAGCCGTGTTGAATACCACTTCACCAGCTACGGGTTTCTCATAACCGAATGATTTCCCGTGGAAACGGGTTCCATCATCGAGGACTAATGTTACATTTCTCATTTCAGATATCTTATTTCTTGGATTGATAAACTTGTTCTACATAATTAATGAATGCCTGGTTGACCAACTTCACGCCGCCCGGTGTGGGATAGTCACCCGTGAAGTACCAGTCGCCCGTGTGGTTGGGGCAAGCCTCGCGCAGACCTTCGCGCGTCTGGTAAACAATCTCTATCTTGGCGTGGATGTCCGCCGGAGTCAGCAGTTCCACCATCTTGGCCGATATTTCCTCGTCGGTGAAGGGAGCGTAGATTTCCTTCACATAGTTCACCATCTGTTCTTTGGGCAATGTCATCTGCGCCTTCGCCTTTTGGTAAGCCTCCTCTATCACGTTCCGCATACCGCGGTCTTTCAGCAGTTCAACGGCGGCCTTGAACGCGATGAACTCACTCATCTTGGCCATGTCTATGCCGTAATAGTCGGGATAGCGTACCTGGGGCGACGAAGAGACGATGACAATCTTCTTCGGGCGCAAGCGGTCGAGAATCTTGATGATGCTCTGTTTCAGCGTCGTACCGCGCACGATACTGTCATCGATAACCACCAGGTTGTCCACGCAGGGCACAAGGCTTCCGTAGGTCACATCGTAGACGTGGGCTGCCAAGTCGTTGCGGCTGTTGCCCTCGGCGATGAACGTACGCAACTTGATATCCTTGATGGCGACCTTCTCACTACGGATGCGCATGGAGAGGATTTTCTCCAGTTCCTCGTGTTCGGGGCGATGGCCAAGAGCCTCAATCCTGCGGATCTTCAGTTGGTTCAGGTAGTTGTCAAAGCCTTCGAGCATACCATAGAACGCCACCTCGGCCGTATTCGGTATGAAGGAGAAGACCGTATGTTCGACATCGTTGTCCACGGCCTTCAGGATAGGTTCCACCAGCATCTCGCCAAGTTTCTTGCGTTCCTTGTAGATGTCCGAATCGCTACCGCGACTGAAGTAGATGCGCTCGAACGAGCAGGCCCGTATGGTCTTGGGTTCGTTCACCTGCACCAGTCGCATCTTGCCGGCCTTGCTCATCAGCAACGCCTGTCCGGGCATCAGTTCGTGAATGGCGTCAATGGGCAAGTCCAAGGCCGTCTGTATGACGGGACGCTCGGAAGCCAACACCATAATCTCGTCATCCATGTACCAGAAAGCGGGACGAATGCCCCAAGGGTCGCGCAAGGCGAAAGACTCGCCACTGCCGGTCAGTCCACAGATGACATAACCGCCATCCCACTCCTTGCTGGAGGTGCGGATGACATTGGTCAGGTCTATATTGGCCTCGATAGCCTGTGTCAATTCGACACCGGTCTTGCCTTCCGCCTTATATTGTTGGTAGAGACGTTCCACCTCACGGTCCAGGCGGTGTCCCACCTGTTCCAACATGATGTAGGTATCCGAGTAGATGCGCGGATGTTGTCCGTCCGCCGTTATCTCGGCGAACACCTCGTCCACGTTCGTCAGGTTGAAGTTGCCGCAGAGCGACAGGTTCTTGGCCCGCCAGTTGTTGCGACGAAGGAAGGGATGTACATAGGAGATGCCGCTCTTCCCGGTTGTGGAGTAGCGCAAATGCCCCATATACAACTCTCCGGCAAAGGGGAGACAACGTTGCGCATACTCCGCGTCGTGGAGTTGCTCTTGGGTCAAATCCTTGAATTTGCTCTGCACCGTAGCGAATATCTCCGTTATGGCTCCCGTTCCCAACGCACGCTCGCGGAACATATATTCCTCACCGGGGTTCGCCTGCAGTTTCACGCAAGCCAATCCGGCGCCCTCCTGTCCGCGGTTATGCTGTTTTTCCATCATCAGATAGAGTTTGTTGAGTCCGTACATCCACGTCCCGTACTTCCGTTGGTAATACTCCAACGGCTTCAACAGACGTATCTGCACCACTCCGCACTCATGCTTCAACTGTTCCATAGAACTTTCTTTGTTATTCCTGTACTTTGTACCTATATATAATATATGTATATTCTATTCTACCGTCACGGATTTGGCCAAGTTGCGCGGGCGGTCCACATCCTTGCCCTTGCATACGGCGATGTAGTAGGCCAGCAACTGCAGCGGGATGGTGGTTATCAGCGGCTCCAGGCACTCCAGCGTCTGGGGCAGTTCGATGCAGTCATCCACCAGTTTGGATATTTCCTTGTCACCTTCCGTAACCAGGGCAATCACCTTACCCTTGCGCGCCTTCACCTCCTGGATGTTGTTCACCACCTTCTCGTACATGGCGTTCTTCGTGGCCAACACCACCACAGGCATCTCCGCGTCAATCAGTGCAATCGGCCCGTGTTTCATCTCCGCGGCCGGATAACCCTCGGCATGGATATACGAAATCTCTTTCAACTTCAACGCGCCCTCCAAGGCTACGGGATAATTATATCCTCTGCCCAGGTAAATAAAATTATGCGCGTAGGTAAATATGCGCGACAGCTCGGCAATCTTCTGGTTGTTGTTGAGCACCTGCTTCATCTTGGCCGGAATCAGAATCAACTCCTGCACCATCTCCAGGAACTGTTCCTCCGTGATGCTTTTCTTCTCCTTAGCCAAAGTCAGGGCGAGCATGGTCAGCACCGTCACCTGTCCGGTAAACGCCTTGGTGGATGCCACGCCTATCTCGGGACCCACATGGATGTATGAGCCGGTGTGGGTGCTACGGGCGATGGACGAGCCGATGGCGTTGCAGACACCATAGATGAAGGCACCGCTCTTCTTGGCCAGTTCAACCGCAGCCAAGGTGTCGGCAGTCTCGCCGGACTGGGAGATGGCTATTACCACATCCTCCTTGAAGATGACCGGATTGCGATAACGGAACTCCGACGCGTACTCCACCTCGACCGGGATGCGGCAAAGTGTCTCAATCAGCTGTTTCCCTATCAACCCGGCATGCCACGAAGTACCGCAAGCCACGATGATGAAGCGACGGGCATTGAGCAATTTCTCCTTATAGTCTATCACCGCCGAGAGGGCCACATTCGTCCCCTCCACATTGACACGCCCGCGCATACAGTCGTTGATGCAATCCGGCTGTTCAAAGATTTCCTTCAGCATGAAGTGCGGATAGCCTCCTTTCTCCAACTGTCCCAGATTCATCTCCACGGTCTGCACCTCTGGATTCATCTTCACATTGTCCAAGTCGACAACCTCCAGCTCCTGTCCTCGGCGCATCACGGCTATCTCACCATCTTCCAGATAGACCATCTGGTCCGTATATTCGATAATGGGTGACGCGTCCGATCCCAAAAAGAACTCATCCTTGCCGATACCCACCACCAACGGGCTGCTCTTGCGCGCTACGATAATCGTATCCGGGTGCCGCTTGTCCAGCACGGCAATGGCGTACGCCCCTATCACTTCGTGAAGGGCCAGCTGCACCGCGGTCAGCAAATCGATGTCATTGCTGACCTGCATGTATTCTATCAATTGGACAAGGACTTCGGTATCGGTGCTGGTCTTGAACACGTATCCCTTACGTTGAAGCCGTTCCTTCAGGACCGCGTAGTTCTCGATGATACCATTATGTATGAGGGCTAAGTTTTCGGAAGAAGAACAGATAGGATGGGCGTTCACCTGACAAGGTTCGCCGTGAGTAGCCCAACGCGTGTGGGCGATACCAATGGTTCCGGATACATCCTTATGTTCGGCAAAAGCCTCCAAGTCAGCGACACGTCCTTTGGTTTTATACACATTTAACTCTCCATTTCCATTTATCAATGCAATTCCGGCACTATCATACCCTCTGTATTCCAGGCGTTTCAAGCCCTTAATAAGAATCGGGTAAGCGTTTCTTTCGCCGATGTAGCCTACGATTCCGCACATAATATAATTGTTTAAATATGGCTGCAAAGGTAATACTTTTCGAACAGATAACCCAGAAACGGGAGAGATAATTCACAGGAATTGCGTGGAAAGGGGAACAAGGGTGAAGAAAGTTTATCCGAAAAACGCCAAACTTTCAATCCTTAATCAAATCGGACAAAATGCATGTCATTCTGAAATTACCGATAGGCTATAATAGCATCTTCTATCACACCCAACCGGACAACATGGATATTTTTGTCAATACGCACCTGTATATTCATGTACAAACGAAATAAAATTCATATTTTTGCAAGCAGTTAGACAATAAAATATCAATTTTTCATCAATTGGAGAAAGTAATAATGGTAAAGAGAGAACATTTTAACAACCAAGAAAAGAGTGACCAGCTACGTCAACCCGACATGAACGGGTTGTACAACGCCGAGTACGAACACGACGCTTGCGGTGTGGGCATGGTTGTAAACATCCACGGTAACAAATCTCACGAATTGGTGGATTCCGCCTTGAAGGTGTTGGAGAACATGAGACACCGCGGCGCGGAAGGTGCCGACAACAAGACTGGTGACGGCGCAGGAATCATGATACAGATTCCTCACGAGTTTATCCTCCTGCAAGGTATCCCCGTGCCGGAAAAAGGCAAGTACGGAACAGGCTTGGTCTTCTTGCCGAAAGACCCGAAAGAGCAGTCCGCCATCCTCAGCATCATGATTGAAGAGATTGAGCGCGAAGGACTGACCCTGATGCACCTGCGTAACGTACCTACCAACTCAAGCATCTTAGGTAAGGACGCCTTGGCTACCGAGCCGGACATCAAACAGGTGTTCATCACCGGAGTGACGGACGTAACCAACTTCGACCGGACACTTTACATCATCCGCAAGAAGATAGAAAACCGCGTAAAGAACAAGGATTTCTATATCGTTTCCCTGTCTAACAAGAACATTATATATAAAGGTATGCTTTCGTCGTTACAGGTCAGGGAGTACTTCCCCGACTTGACGAACCACTACCTTACCAGCGGACTGGCATTGGTACACTCCCGATTCAGCACCAACACATTCCCCACATGGAGTTTGGCGCAACCGTTCCGTTTGCTGGCGCACAACGGCGAAATCAACACCATCCGCGGCAACCGCGGTTGGATGGAAGCGCGGGAGAGCGTGCTCTCCTCCCCGCAGCTGGGCGACATCAAAGCCATCCGGCCTATCGTGCAACCGGGCATGAGCGACAGTGCTTCACTGGACAACGTGCTTGAGTTCTTCGTCATGTCAGGCCTGAGCCTGCCACACGCCATGGCGATGCTGGTTCCCGAATCGTTCAACGAGAAGAACCCTATCAGCGAGGATCTGAAGGCATTCTACGAATATCACTCCATCCTGATGGAGCCGTGGGACGGCCCTGCCGCCCTTCTCTTCAGCGACGGACGTTACGCGGGAGGTATGTTGGACCGTAACGGTCTGCGTCCCGCGCGTTACCTGATTACCAACAACGACATGATGGTTGTCGCTTCCGAGGTGGGAGTCATGGACTTTGAACCGGGAGAGATCAAGCAGAAAGGTCGTCTGCAACCGGGTAAGATTCTGCTCGTGGATACCGAAGAGGGCAAAATCTATTACGACGGGGAGCTGAAGGAACAGTTGGCGGAAGCCAAACCTTACCGCAACTGGTTGTCGACCAACCGCATCGAATTGGATAAGCTGAAGAGCGGACGAAAGGTGGAGAACAAAGTGGACCAGTTCGACTGCATGCTGCGCACCTTCGGTTTCACGCGCGAGGATATCGAGAAGACCATCATCCCCATGAGCACCAACGGCGTAGAGCCGACAGCTTCCATGGGTAACGACACGCCATTGGCTGTCCTCTCCGAGAAGCCACAACTGATGTTCAACTACTTCCGTCAACAATTCGCCCAGGTGACCAACCCGGCCATCGACCCTATCCGTGAGGAGCTGGTAATGTCGCTTACCGAGTACATCGGTGCGGTGGGCATGAACATATTGACCCCCAACGAGAGCCACTGCAAGATGGTGCGTCTGCCCCACCCCGTGCTCAACAACACGCAGCTGGACATCCTCTGCAACATCCGTTACAAGGGATTCAACACCATCAAGTTGCCCATCGTCTTCGAAGTCGGGAGAGGGAAAGCCGGACTGCAGGAAGCCTTGGCCGACATCTGCAAGAAAGCCGAAGACTCCGTGACCGACGGTGTCAACTACATCATCTTGTCGGACCGCGATGTGGACGAGACCCACGCCGCCATTCCGTCACTGTTGGCGGTCAGTGCCGTACATCACCACTTGATTTCCGTACAGAAACGCGTGCAGACGGCACTTATCGTTGAGAGCGGCGAGATACGCGAAGTGATGCACGCCGCCCTGCTCTTGGGCTACGGAGCGAGTGCCATCAATCCGTACATGGCGTTCGCCGTTCTGGATGACCTCGTGAAGCGCGGCGAGATACAGCTCAACTACGAAACCGCTGAAAAGAACTATATCAAAGCCATCTGCAAGGGTCTCTTCAAGGTGATGAGCAAGATGGGTATCAGCACCATCCGTTCGTACCGCGGCGCGAAGATATTCGAAGCCGTCGGTCTGAGCGAGGAGTTGCTGAAGGCTTACTTCGGCACGGCCACCTCTTCCATCGGCGGCATCCGTCTCGAAGAGGTAGCCCGCGACGCCATCGCTTTCCATCGGGACGGATTCAAGACACAACACGCTGACGAGCTTCTGCCCAACGTGGGACAGTTCGCTTATCGCAAGGACGGCATCAAGCACGCTTGGAATCCCGAGAGCATCTCCACCCTACAGCTGGCCACACGTCTGGGC
>CAVFNZ010000087.1:0-10805 GCA_963624095.1 Clostridium sp. CAG:217
GCCACGCAAGGCGTGCTGACGGCCGACACCCGCGCCGCCGCCGACGGCACATGGGGCGGTGACGGCTCGGAGTATGTGGCGATAAAGATCGGAAACCAAGTGAAGAAGTACAAGGTGACTTCCAAGGACGGTAAGTTGGAGCCTAACAGTAGCAGCGACACCTTCTACCGAACGAACACAAGCGACCTTACGGTCACGGCATGGTATCCATATAAGGATAATGAAACGACTCAACCTACCCAACCGAATATCCTCATCGACCAGCGCACAAAGGAGAATCGGGAGGCCAGCAACCTGATGATAGCCTCCGCCACCGCTTCCTACGGCACGGCCACTACGCTTTCGTTCAAACATTTGGCGGCTCGCATCAATATCAGCGTCACGGATGGGGAAGGTAAACCCGTTACCGGGGCAACGGTAGAATGCCTTTTCACCAACTCAAGGCTGAAGGCATACGAAGACGGCGAAGGCAAGTACTCCTTCCTCGTCTCTCCGAATGCCTCCGTCAATCAGAATGCGGACTTCATCCTCATCACCACCACTGACGGAACGTATAAAGCCCCGACACTCGCAGCTGCCACCTTCGAAGCCGGCAAGAGCTACGACTATGCGTTTACCCTTGATGAGGGGGAGACTCCGTACCTCACCTTCACGGCAGCCAACGAGCAGAAGTTTAAGATGGACAAGGGAAGCGGTTCGGAAAACCTCACGGATAATCTCACAACAAGTGGAAAGTTCGAATATTCCGTAGGAGATGGGGACTGGACATCATACACCCTCGGGACTGAAATCACCTTTGGTGGCGACAAGGGAAAGTTGCGTCTTCGTGGAAAAAGCACTGTCGGTACAGCGGAGTTTGGAGAGAATAGTCGGTGGTTGTCCTACTGCACCATTTCATTTACAAACGAAAGTGTTCCCGTGGCAGCATCCGGAGACATAAGGACGTTGGTCGACCACGAAAGCTACAAGACCGCGGACATGTCGAAGGTCAGATTCAGCTACCTGTTCAACGGCTGCACGAGCTTAACCTCCGCCCCGAAACTTCCGGCGACCACGCTTGCGACAAATTGCTACGAGAGTATGTTCGAGGGTTGCACGAGTCTAACCACCGCCCCGAAACTTCCCGCAACCACCCTTGCGACAAGTTGCTACAATTCTATGTTCTACGGATGCTCGGAACTCACCCAAGCTCCGGAACTCAAGGCGACCGAGCTTGCGGAATCTTGTTACAAGTGTATGTTTTTATCCTGCACAGAACTCACTACCGCCCCGGAACTCCCAGCCGAAACGCTTGCGAAGGGGTGCTATATACGGATGTTCGACTCCTGCAAGAAACTCACTGCTGCACCGGAACTGAAAGCGACTAGTCTTGCGGAAGATTGCTATGGACATATGTTCAACGGCTGCTCGGGACTCACCACCGCCCCGGAACTCCCGGCGACCACGCTTGCAAATGGTTGCTATTCGTATATGTTCTATTACTGCTCGGGACTCACCAACGCTCCGGAACTCAAGGCAACCACGCTTAAGGAAGGTTGCTACATGAGTATGTTCTCTTACTGCACGAGTTTAACGACCGTTCCTGACCTCTCGGCCACCACGCTTGCGAAAGAGTGCTGTGAGTATATGTTCAAGGGCTGCACAAGCTTGACCACCGCTCCGAAACTTCCCGCGACCACGCTTGCTGAAAGTTGCTATGAGGAGATGTTCTACGGCTGCTCGGGACTCACCAAAGCCCCGGAACTTCCGGCTGAAACGCTTGCGACAAAGTGCTATTATAACATGTTCTACAACTGCACAAGCCTAACCACAGCCCCGGAGCTCCTGGCCAACACGCTTGTGGATGGTTGCTACTATCAGATGTTCTACAACTGCAAGAGCCTAAACGCTGTGACCATCAAAGCGAAGGAAAACAATGCGACTTATCCCCTTCATAAGTGGCTCAATGGTGTCGCTAATACGGGAACTATCACAAAATACAGCGACTTGACATTGTCTACGGACTCTGAAAGCGGCATCCCAAGCAACTGGACTGTAGTGGAACTGACAGACTAAAGAGTCCATAAAGGATTCCCCATCGGGGCAATCGAATGACAGTCTGCATCCCCGCTGTCCCGCTCAGCAAGTTGACTGGTATGTTACGCCCAGGCTATTTGAATGACGGACGGCATCCCCACTGTCCCGCTCAGCAGGTTGATTGGCATATTACGCCCAAGCTATTTGAAGATAATTGGGGATGTATACAGTACACTCGTGAGCTGTCCTGCATTGCCTTTGATACGTTTTGATTCTAAGGTGCGTAAGATTCACTTGCCAGTTGACTCTTTATCCGCTCCGTGTTCGGAAAGATTTGCATGATTTATGTAACCGCCGGCCTCGTAACTCCAAAACTTTTCCTACCTTTGTACGTTTGTAGCAAGGAACGAAAACCCTAAGAATAGCATGAAAGAATTTGTCATATCTGAAGCACAGACTGAGCGGGCCGTGCTCGTCGGTCTGATAACCCAGCAACAGGACGAACGCAAGACCAATGAATACCTGGACGAACTGGCCTTCCTGGCCGAAACGGCGGGAGCGGAAGTGGTGAAACGGTTCACACAGAAGATGGACCAGCCCAACTCCGTCACCTACATAGGAAAAGGCAAGCTGCAGGAGATACGCGCCTACATCACGGAGCGCGAGGAGAACCCCGATGAGGAAATCGGTATGGTCATCTTCGATGATGAACTCTCCGCCAAGCAGATACGCAACATCGAGGCGGAACTGAAAGTGAAGATACTGGACCGCACCTCGCTCATCCTCGATATCTTTGCCATGCGTGCGCAGACCGCGAACGCGAAGACACAGGTGGAGCTGGCGCAGTATAAATACATGCTGCCCCGACTGCAACGGCTGTGGACTCACCTCGAACGCCAGGGAGGCGGCTCCGGTAGCGGCAAGGGCGGCTCGGTGGGACTGCGCGGCCCGGGCGAGACCCAGCTGGAGATGGACCGCCGTATCATCCTCAACCGTATGTCGCTGCTCAAGCAGCAGCTCGTGGAGATTGACAAGCAGAAGACTACCCAGCGCAAGAACCGTGGTCGGCTGATTCGTGTGGCTTTGGTGGGCTACACCAACGTGGGCAAGTCCACGCTGATGAACCTGCTGGCCAAGAGCGAGGTGTTTGCCGAGAACAAACTCTTCGCCACCCTCGACACGACCGTGCGCAAGGTCATCATAGAGAACCTCCCTTTCCTCCTCTCCGACACCGTCGGCTTCATCCGCAAGCTGCCTACCGACCTGGTGGACTCGTTCAAGTCCACCCTCGACGAGGTGCGCGAAGCGGACCTCTTGGTGCATGTGGTGGACATCTCGCATCCCGACTTCGAGGAACAGATAAAGGTAGTGGAGAAGACGTTGGCGGACTTGGGCGGCAGTGACAAACCCTGCATGATTGTCTTCAATAAGATTGATGCCTACACCTATGTGGAGAAAGACGCCGACGACCTTACGCCGCCCACCCGCGAGAACGTGTCGCTGGAGGAACTCATGCGTACATGGATGGCGAAGCTGAACGACAACTGCATCTTCATCTCCGCACGCAACAAGCTGAACATTGACGAACTGAAGACCCTGCTCTACCGGAAGGTGAAGGAGCTGCATGTGCAGAAATATCCCTACAACGATTTCCTCTATCAGACCTACGATGAGGAGGAACTGAACTAACACCGGTCATGTAACGTAGATGGAACAGAATTACCGCTCACTCACGCGTGCCGAGATTGAACAACTCACCCGGCAGGGCTGCTCGGCCGAAGACTGGCAAAAGGTGGCCGTACACGAAGCCTTCACGCCTGACGCTGTCACCCGTACCACCTTTCAGGGAACGGTGCGTCTCGGCAACTTCCTCAAACCCGTTGCCGCTGAAGGGGGACTCCTTCGTCCCTCCGGCATCCGCGACGCTACGCTCATCAACGTTCGTGTGGGCGACAACTGCCTCATCGAACACATCGGAACATACATTGCGGACTACGACATAGGCGATGAATGTTGCCTGTCCGGCGTGGGTGTTGTGCGTATGCTCACTCCCAGCCGCTTTGGCAATGCCGTGGAGGTGCCTGTGCTGAGTGAGACGGGTGGCCGGTATACGCTGACGCTGCACGAGAATCTCTCCGCACAGGAGGCTCTGATACAGTGCCTTTTCAGCAAAGAGGAGCACGATCGGTGGCAGCGAAGCCTCTCCATGCGCTATCCGCCGCATGAACGGGGATACATCGAAAGCCATAGTCTAATTGTTCGTACGAAAGAGATTACCGGCTCTTTCATCGGTGAGGGCGCAAGGGTAATCAACGCCACGCTGTTGGACAACGTCACCTTGCGTAGCCACTTGGCGGACCGCGTGACGGTGATGAACGATTGCATCCTGCGGAACGTCATCGTCTGCTCCGGTGCCGAAGTGATGGACGGGGCGAAGCTCCACAATTGCTTCGTCGGCCAGCATACGCACATCGGGTCGGGCTTCAGCGGATCCAATTCCCTCTTCTTCGCCAACAGCCACATGGACAATGGCGAGGCCTGCTCCGTCTTTGCCGGCCCATTCACGGTGAGTCACCACAAGAACACGCTGCTCATCGGTTGCCGTCTGGCCTTCGCCAACTTAGGATCGGGCACCAACATGAGCAACCACCTCTACAAGATGGGGCCCGTGCATCATGGCACGATGGAGAGCGGATGTAAAACCGCTTCGTCCACCCACCTCGTGTGGCCCGCGCACATCGGCGCCTTCTCCATGGTGATGGGCAAGGTGACTACGCACCCCGACGCGTCACTCTTCCCCTTCTCCTATCTCTTCGGCGAGGGCGACAAGGTGTGGCTCGTGCCCGGTGCTAACTGCTTCACCTACGGGACGTACCGCGACATGCACAAGTGGGAGGCGCGCGACGCCCGTCCCGCCGAACGGCGTACGGATGCCATCTACACCTATGGATTGCTCAATCCGCTGCTCATCCGCAACGTGACGGTGGGCCTTCGGCGGTTGGAGGAACTGGACCGACAAACCCCGGACGACGTGATAACGGTGGGTCAACTCTCCATCCGCCGTTCCGCCCTGCGGAAAGGCATACGGCACTATCGCCGGATGCTCACCCTTTTGTGGGGCAACTACTTTGTGCAGGTGGGCTGTCATTATTTGTCTGGGCAGCGGCGATTGTCCGGCCTCTCCGCCGAGGAGGTGGATTTCGCCAAGGGGTGGATGGACCTCTGTGGCACGCCACTGCCCGTGGCTGTGGTGACCAAGTTGACAGACCGCTTGAAAGCGTCTCCCGACACGGAACTATTCGACTCCTTCCGAACGCTATTGGACGAGGCAATAGGAAGTGTGGACGATTATTTCCGTCTGTGGCAATGCTCGGAGGACGGCGTTCCCGACACGCGACTGAAAGCCTATGCCGGTGAGTATACCCGGGCTTTGGCGGAGTGGCGAGATGACGTGGTGGTCGATTTGCGTAAGGAAGCGCGTCTTGGCGATGTCGACCCCGAGGAACTGGAACAGACCATAAGCCGGGTGCGTAGTCACTTCGACGACAAAATAGCGGCGGGCGATAAGATTTTGCGCCCGGCATCGGAAACGCTATGTAAATAGATTTTGTACTTTTGCATCATGATTGACTAACAAACAAAAAAACAGAAACAGATATGGCAACAACTCCTCCGTTTAAGTACGAAGCACCTTTCCAGTTGGGAGAGGATAAGACAGAATATTATCTGCTGACAAAGGACTATGTCTCCGTTGGCGAGTTTGAAGGCACACCGGTTCTGAAGGTGGCCAAAGAGGGACTGACCGCCATGGCGAACGCCGCTTTCCGCGACGTGTCGTTCATGCTCCGTCGTTCGCACAACCTGCAGGTGGCCAAGATACTGAGCGACCCCGAGGCGAGCGACAACGACAAATACGTGGCACTCACCTTCCTGCGCAACGCCGAAGTGGCGTGCAAGGGAATGCTCCCTTTCTGCCAGGATACCGGTACGGCTATCGTTCACGGTGAGAAAGGACAGCAGGTGTGGACTGGCTATTGCGACGAGGAAGCCCTCTCGTTAGGTGTCTACAAGACCTACACGGAGGAGAACCTGCGCTACTCGCAGAACGCGCCCCTCTCCATGTACGAAGAGGTGAACACCAAGTGCAACCTCCCCGCACAGATTGACATCGAGGCTACCGAAGGCATGGAGTACAAGTTCCTCTGCGTCACCAAAGGTGGCGGTTCGGCCAACAAGACTTACCTCTATCAGGAGACGAAAGCCATCCTCAATCCGGGTACGCTCGTTCCCTTCCTGGTGGAGAAGATGAAGACCCTTGGCACGGCCGCCTGTCCTCCTTATCATATCGCCTTCGTCATTGGCGGCACTTCCGCCGAGAAGAACCTGCTCACCGTGAAGCTGGCCTCTACGCACTACTACGACGAGTTGCCTACGACGGGTAGCGAGGGCGGACGCGCTTTCCGTGACGTGGAACTGGAGAAACAGGTGCTCGACGAGGCTCACCGCATCGGTCTGGGTGCCCAGTTCGGAGGCAAATACTACGCTCACGACGTGCGCATCATCCGCTTGCCGCGTCACGGAGCTTCTTGTCCGGTAGGCTTGGGCGTCTCTTGCTCCGCCGACCGCAACATCAAGTGTAAAATCAATAAGGACGGCATCTGGATAGAGAAGTTGGATGACAATCCGGGTGAGCTGATTCCTGCGGAGCTGCGCCAGACCGGTGAGGGTAACGCCGTGAAGATAGACCTCAACCGCCCGATGGCGGAGATACTGAAGGAGTTGGCCAAGTATCCCGTAGCGACCCGCCTGTCGCTCAACGGCACCATCATCGTGGGTCGTGACATCGCTCACGCCAAACTGAAAGAGCGTCTCGACAGGGGAGAAGACCTTCCGCAATACATCAAGGACCATCCTATCTACTACGCCGGACCGGCCAAAACCCCGAAGGGAATGGCCTGTGGCTCCATGGGACCGACAACGGCGGGACGTATGGACCCGTATGTGGACCTCTTCCAGAGCCACGGCGGCAGCATGATTATGTTGGCGAAGGGAAACCGTAGCCAGCAGGTGACCGACGCTTGCAAGAAACACGGTGGATTCTATCTCGGCTCTATCGGTGGGCCTGCCGCCATCTTGGCACAGAACAACATCAAGAGCATCGAGTGCGTGGAATATCCCGAGTTGGGTATGGAAGCCATTTGGAAGATTGAGGTGGAGAACTTCCCCGCATTCATCCTGGTGGACAACAAGGGCAATGACTTCTTCAAGCAGATTAAACCCATCTGCCCCAAGAAATAAAGGTTTCTTTCACCATCCAACGAGGCATGGCCTCGTTGGATGGTGAGGGCAGCCTCAATGGCGCGTAAGGACACACCTTGTTTTCGATGGAGGTTTGGCTTGGGGAGACCCTTATTTGGCGGTGAACACCTCCAAATATTCAAATGCCTTCCATAGGTTGCTGTATGATTCGCCGTCGGAACCGGACTGCTTGGCTCTGGAACAGGCCTCTTGGAGTTTCCCGTCACTGATCATGTCCTCCACCCATTTCCTGTTGGACAGGAATGACTCTGTCTTGTCGAACCCGGGAATGCGCTTGACCAATTCTGCAATTACAGCCTTCGAAGTGCCAAAGAACCTGTTGGTGTTGATGAAATGAATCAGAAACCAGAACTCTATGGACGGCATGCTGTCGCATAGAATCACTCGCTTGTTGTTGGCGTATTTGCTCCTCATGGCGGACAGCTTCTTGTTTTCACTCTCATTCCAAGTCGATACGTCAGCGTCGAATACGACTATCGCCAGTCCATCGTCGTCGAGTACTTGCTTGATGAGTTTCTCCAACGTTGGAATGTTCTCGTTCCCAAAATATCTTGGTCGAATCTTTATCTTCAGATTGAGAAGGGACTGCATGTGGGAGAAGTACCACTTTTCCGTGACACCTGCTCCAATGATGACCGCTCTTTCCTGATTCTTCTTTATCGTCGCCGTTCTTCTTGCCATAGTCTTCAGTCGTGAATGTTTGGTAAAGCACCGAATACACCGTTTCTGTAAGACTTCTGGAAGGAGGTGATTCTTCCCAACCCCCGGAAGTCTGTCAGTGAATACAGCTTGGTATGCCCGTCTTCCTCTTTCTCTGTGAACCAGACCATATCCTTTCGGATTAGGTCGTCCACTGTGTTAAGAAGCGGGTCGTAATGAGAGGTGACAATAAGTTGGCTTTGGTTCTTCTCGGTAAGAAACTTCTGAATGATAAACTCCACCAATTCCGGATGCAGTGAAGACTCTATCTCGTCAATAGGCAAGGCGCATTCTTTTTTGAGGGCATCGTATATGGCGGCCTCGATGCCGAAAGTGCGTCTGGTTCCTGCGCTTTGAAGACTATTGGGAAGCGTGTAGGTCTCCACGCCACGGCTATTCCGCACGGTATGCTGGAAGTCTGTCTTTAGCCTTTCCATGGAATTGTCTGCCAATATCTTCTCTTTGACTTTGGCTGGGATGGTAATGTCTTCAGCTATGGAAGTCCGGATGATGTTGGACAACGGCATTGCCTCTTTCTCCGAGAGCACATCGGTAATGTTGAAATCCGCCTTGTGGAGAAAGTCGAGAATGTATTTCTTCAGTTCGTTCTCCTTCTCCATCTTGCTCCCCGCGTACTCAAACATCTTTGTTTCGGGAGTAATGATTGGCATCAGCTTGTCTCTCATCCAACCCCTCACGTCGTCTATATACGATAAGGTGCAGTTCACCTGGTTCCTGGCTGCGAAGAACGACATGTTTGGCAAGCACTTTATGTTCAACTGCTCGATGATAGCCGCGCTTGCCTTGACAAGGTTGGAATTCAGCTTTACCACGGACTGGTTTCCTTCGATGCTTCGACCAAAGACCATAGAAGGTTGCACGGAGTTATAGACATACAGGTCTTCCTTGACAACCTTTGTGTTATCGACAACGAGTTGATACCAGTACTTTTTGGAACCTACATAGAAGAGCAGGTTGAATTCAGAAGGCTCATTGGGCGTTTTTGTATCCAAGAGGAACGGGATTGTTCCCGTTTCTTCATTCATGTCATTCTTTATGTCGAACCAAAACTGGTGCAGGAAGTCTATCGCTTTCAACAGATTTGATTTGCCGCTTGCGTTAGCTCCCAAGACAAGTGCAAAACGCAGCAGACGCACCTTAGGGGCGACGTTCACTACCTGACAATTCTCAAATGTTCTGTCCTTTGTGGCTTCAAAGTTGAGAGTCACCTCGTCTCTAAAGGAGAGAAAGTTCTTTATTCTTATTTCCTGTATCATGAGTCGTGCCTTAAAAGAATCGCTTGCTGACTGCAAAATTACAGATTTTCTGTAGAATTACAAAATAAAACCCTTAATAGTACCCGCCCTATTTCCGATTATTGCCTAAAAATGCCAATATCAAGCGTAAGGCTTTCTCTATAGAGCCAGTCAACCTGCTGAGCGGGACAGCGGAGATGCCGTCTGTCATTCAATAGCCCCGATTGGGTAGTCTCATTGGATTATTGCCATAGAGGCTCCGTTTCCCATTATTTCGGAAAACCCATTGCACGAACATCAATAGCTGGAAATGCGGCAAATAACTGACGAAGCTTTTCGGTCATCCATTGTTTGGAGATATGATATCGAGAAAATACTTGACAATGCACAAGTTGTAGTATATTCTACGTTTGTCGGCAGGTATTTGTCTTTTATCCATAGGCCACATAAAAAAAGCCCAGCCTATTTAAGCATTGTGAAGAGGCTCGGCTGGAACTAACGTTGCGAAGGTACAAAGAATATTTGAGCCAACAAACTTTTTCGAGGGAAACGGATAAAACTCATTTAAAGAGTCAACTAGAAGCGGAGCGGACACGGAGCGGACATGAAGCAGCCCCGGAGCGGCCGCTTACCCCAAAGCCTCCGTGAGCACGCTCAGCAGGATTGGACGGATGCCGCCCACAAAGCATTCCACGGCTATCACCATCAGGATGAGTCCCATCAGACGCATCATCACATTGTTGCCCGTCTCACCAATGACACTGACCAGCCGGGTGGAAGCCCGCAGGATGAAATAGGTAAGCAGGTAGACGAAGGCGATGGTTCCTATCAGTATGCCTTTCATGGTCATGCTCTCCGCGTCCTGCATCATCACGATGGCGTTGGCAATGGCCCCGGGTCCGCAAAGCATGGGGATGCCCAATGGGGTGATGGAGATATCGTTCACATACTCCTTTATCTCCGAGTCGGTCAGTTTCATGCTCGTGTAGCGAGCCTGCAGCATATCATATCCTATCTTGAAGATAATCACGCCACCGGCGATACGGAATCCGTTGGTGGAAAGACCGAAGAACTGGAACAGGAACTGTCCGGCCAAGGTGAATGTCATCAACGTGACGAAAGAGACGATGGTGGCGCGTCGCACCACAGCACGCCGTTCCTTCTCCGAGATGCCATTGGTCATGGTAAGGAACACCGGCATCGTACCCAAAGGGTTCGTCAGCGTGAAGAAGGAGGTAAAACAAAGCAAAAAGTAAGGCAGTAACGCATCCATAGTATAAGTATTTAGGTTTTTACGCCGCAAAAATACAATTAAAACCAGAAACTAAAGCGCCCGTGTCAGATATTTCAAGGTTCACTTCATCTGCGTTTGCGGAAGAATTCCGTCATCAAAGCGGCAGCCTCATCGGCCATCACGCCCTGAACCACTTCCGTCTTGGGGTGAAGCGCATCGGGAGCAAAGCGGCGAAAGCCGCGTTTGTCATCGGCGGCACCGTAGACCAACCGTCCCAGCTG
>CAVFNZ010000088.1:0-10648 GCA_963624095.1 Clostridium sp. CAG:217
TTGGTTTACGGCTTCTTGGTTTACGGCTTCTTGGTTTACGGCTTCTTGGTTTACCTCTTCTTGGTTTACGGCTTCTTGGTTTACGGCTTCTTGGTTTACGGCTTCTTGGTTTACCTCTTCTTGGTTTACGGCTTCTTGGTTTACGGCTTCTTGGTTTACGGCTTCTTGGTTTACCGCTTCATTCCTGCGATGTAAAGGGTCAGCCCGAAAACCGGGTGGCATTCACTGAACTCTATACGCGTTCATTCATCCCAACCGGAACACGATGCGGAACTTGCCGTCCTCATACCGTGTGCTGCTGATTCGGAAAGTGCCGATTTCCGAGGTGTTATGCACGTGCGTGCCCAGACAGGGACAGGCATCGTAGTCACCCACATATACAATGCGCAGCGTGTCACTGGCATCATCGGGCAACTTCTTCAGGTCGAAACGCTTGGCCGCCTCCTCTTTGGACATATAGGAGGTTGTGACCGGCAGGTGCCGGTTGATGACCTCGTTCACTTGTGTCTCTATGGCGGTTATCTGTTCCTGTGTGGGACAGACGGGCAACGGATAGTCCAGCTTGCTCTTCTTGCGTTCGATGTGCGTGTTGCGTGAACGTTCGCAACCGAACATCCTCACCATCGTTTGGTTCAGGATATGTTCGGCGGTATGTGCGGGCGGATATTCATCCTTATTGTGTGCGTTGAGCACCGGTTCTTCGTTTTCCATAATGTTGCGTTACAATGTTTGCGGGCAAAGATAGTGCAAATCGAACGCAGAATATCAAGCTTGCTTGAATATTATGCTGAGATGCCGCCTATCTTATCCAAAGATACGAAATTATATCTCATCCGCGTCCACGAGGCCGCTCATCACGGCATAGATGGTGAGGCTGGAGATGGACTTTGTGCCCAATTTCTCGGAGATGTTCTTGCGATGGGAGATGACGGTAGTCAGACTGATGTGCAGCTTGTCGGCAATCTCCTTGTTGATAAGCCCTTTTACCAGTAACGTGAGGACTTCCTTTTCGCGGGGGGAGAGGTCGACGGTTTGTTGCTTTGCGGTCTCCGTGTCACGGCCTTTCATGGGGTAGCCTTGCGGATGCGCGCTGCGGTTGAGGTGGAGTATTTGTTTCACCAAAGCTTCTTCCGGCTGATTGGTGTTGAGCACGTGCAACCCTTGTACGCTCAGTTGGGGGGAGGGGTTGTTGGCCAAGAGAATGGTCTTGTGCTTTCGTTCGCCGAAGAAGGATGTATGCTCAAAATAGACCTGGGCGGTGACAAAGTAGTGGACGTAAGCGTCGGGCGTGTCGTCCACCAGTTGCCCGAAACTGCTGAAGATACGGATTACGGCCATGGGAAGCAGCCGTTCGAGGATGCCTTTCAGTCCCATGCCCGAGAGGGTGTTCGCGTCGACTATCGCTATCTCCGGTTGCATCAGGTTTTCGGTCGGTTAGGGGTGGGACAATCGTGAATGATAAACGCTTGCCGCTTCGGCGCACCGCTCGCCGTCGATTCCTGCCGACACGATGCCTCCCGCGTAGCCGGCACCTTCACCGCAGGGGAACAGTCCGCTGACGGTGACATGCTGCAAGCTCTCCGCCTCACGGGGTATGCGTACGGGGGAGGATGTACGTGTCTCCACGCCAATCATCACCGCCTCGTTGGTGAGGAATCCCTTTGACTTGTTGCCAAACTGTTGGAATCCTTCACTCAGCCGTTGGCTGATGAAGCTCGGCATCCAAAAGTGAAGAGGGGAGGAGACGAGTCCGGGTGAGTAGGAACTGACGGGCAAATCGTAGCTCAACTTCTTGCGGGTGAAATCCGCCATGCGCTGAGCCGGGGCGGTCTGCCGCATATTACCCTGTTGCCAACAAACCGCCTCAAACGCTTCCTGAAACAGCATCATGGCCAGGGGATGCGACTGCTGAGCCTCCTGCATGCCGATGATTTCGGCACGGAGCGCATCGTCGACAGAGGCCGGAGACAGACGCGTCAAGTCCTTCAAGGAAGCGTCGTTCAAGTCTTCGGGATGCAGTTCCACCACCATTCCCGAGTTGCTCCACTTGGACCCTCGATTGGAGGGCGACATGCCGTTGACCACTATCTGTGACGAACCGCTTGCGGCGGGCACCACGAAGCCTCCCGGACACATGCAGAAACTGTATACCCCGCGTCCGCCCACCTGCGTGACAAAACTGTACTCCGCTGCGGGCAGATAACGTCCGCGTCCCTGGCGGTTGTGATACTGAATCTGGTCAATCAGTAGCGACGGATGCTCCAGGCGTACGCCAACGGCCAGTCCCTTCGCCTCTATCTCAACGTGATTCCGGTAGAGCCAGCGATAGACATCACGGGCCGAATGACCCGTGGCCAGAATGACGGGACCGTGGAACTCCCTGCCGTTGTGGGTGGTGATGCCCACGACGGTATGGTTGCGTATGATAAGGCTGTCCATACGAGTCTCGAAGTGGACTTCGCCGCCGCACCGCAGGATGGTGTTGCGCATCTGTTCTATCACGCCCGGCAGCTTGTCCGTGCCGATATGCGGATGGGCATCCACCAGAATATTGGGGTTGGCTCCGTGTTGGCAGAAGACGTTCAGTATCTTCTCCACGTTGCCGCGCTTTTTGCTTCGGGTGTAGAGCTTGCCGTCGGAATAGGCTCCCGCCCCGCCTTCACCGAAAGAGTAGTTCGACTCGGGGTCCACCTTGTGTTGGCGTGAGATGAGGGCGATGTCCTTCTTGCGTTCGTGTACGTCCTTTCCGCGTTCCACTACGACAGGGCGCAGTCCCAGCTCGATGAGTCGCAAGGCAGCGAAGAGTCCGCCTGGACCCGCCCCCACGACAATCACTTCGGGTTTCCCGTCCACCGCATGGTAATCAATGCGTTGGAACGGCTCCTCTTGCGGGTATTCATTGATGTACGCCCTCACGGTCAGGTTCACATAGATGGTCCGTTGGCGTGCGTCGATGCTCCGTTTCAGTACCCGTACGCTCTTTATGGTGCGTTCGTCAAGACCTTTCTCCCGACTGATGTACCGTTTTATCCGCTCTTCGTCCGCCGCCTGTTCGGGCAATATCCGTAGTTGGTATTCTTCTGTCATCTTTACTTGCTTCTTTATCCAAAAAGTTTCCTGAAAGCCTCTTCCACTTTCTTCACGGGAATCAGCTCTATCTTGTATTTGCCCGCATCCAGTCCCTGCATGTTGTGCTTGGGTATCAGGAATTGGCTGAATCCTAATTTCTCCGCTTCGGCGATACGCTGTTCGATGCGGTTCACCGGACGAATCTCGCCCGATAGTCCCACCTCACCGGCCATGCAGACGTTGTGCTCTATCTCCACGTCCATGTTCGATGAGAGTATGGCACTGATGACCCCCAGGTCTATGGCGGGGTCGTTCACTTTCAGTCCGCCGGCGATGTTGAGGAACACGTCTTTCTGCGCCAGCTTGAATCCCACCCGTTTCTCCAGTACGGCCAACAGCATGTTCATCCTCCGCAGGTCGAATCCGGTGGCCGAACGCTGTGGAGTGCCGTAGGCCGCCGTGCTGACCAAAGCCTGCGTCTCGATGAGGAACGGACGGATGCCCTCTATGGCGGCCGCGATGGCGATGCCGCTCATCCCTTCGTGGTCTTGCGAGAGGAGCAGTTCCGAAGGATTGTTCACCTGCCGCAGTCCGTCCTGCCGCATTTCGTAGATACCCAACTCCGCCGTACTGCCGAAGCGGTTCTTGATGCTGCGCAGGATGCGGTAGAGGTAGTGTTGGTCGCCCTCGAACTGCAACACCGTGTCCACGATATGCTCCAGCACTTTCGGTCCGGCAATGCTGCCTTCCTTGTTGATGTGTCCGATGAGGATAACGGGTACGTTGCTCTCCTTGGCGAACTTCAGGATGGCGGCGGCACATTCCCTTACCTGTACCAGACTGCCGGGCGAAGACTCCGCCGCCTCGGTGGAGATGGTCTGTATGGAATCGATGATGACCAACTCCGGGTCGGTATTTTTGATGTGGGTGAAAATCTGTTCCAGTGAGGTTTCGCACACAATGAGGCATCCCTCTGCGTTGGGGAACAGACGGTCGGCACGCAGTTTCAGTTGCGCCGCGCTCTCTTCACCGGAAACATAGAGGATGCGTTTCTCGGGCATCCGCAGGACGGTCTGCAGTATCAGGGTCGACTTGCCGATACCCGGTTCCCCGCCAAGAAGCACCAACGACCCTGGCACCAGTCCGCCGCCCAGCACGCGGTTGAACTCTTCGTCGTGCATGTCGATGCGGGTCTCGTTGCCGCTCTCTATCGTCTCCAATCGTTGCGGCTTCGACCGCATACCTCCCACGCCTGCCAGCGGGCGTTTGGAGAGCGGCTCTTTTTGGACGGTCAGTTCCTTGAACGTGTTCCAGGCTCCGCAAGCGGGACATTTGCCTATCCATCGCGGAGACTCCTGTCCGCATTCGCTGCATACGTAAACGACCTTTTCTTTCGCCATACTCTGTTACGGGTTATGTTTGTTTTCTACTCCATTGAAGATGCGAAGATAGCGCAAACTACAGAGAGAAAGAAATTCTTCCTTCCTTTTTTCTTGTCTGTGCAACTGAATGCGCCCTATATAATAAGGTATCAAGGAATGAGTGTGATGAAATTCCTCGCCAATCATGCCGTTGCGATGCCTAATATGACAAAAAACGTACGTTTTTTATAGATTTCTTGATAAAAGTGTGTTTTTATTGCGGATTATTATTATTTTTGCCGCATCAAAAAAGAAAAAGTCTGAGTAATGACTATGGTATCTCTGTATACAACCAATGCGACGTGGTTCGTGTCGATGATGACAACCACACGAATGACGACCCTTAGGGGTTAGGGTTAGTATATAGTGTTTCTACGTGATACACGCTTACGGATGTGAGCAGATTAAATCAACTGATTTTTTAATTCTTTATGCAGGCGTTCCCTTGACGAGGATCGGGGAAATGGACTTGCCGATAATAACAAGATTATGAAAGTAATGAAATTTGGCGGAACGTCCGTTGGTTCCGTAAACAGTATACTGAACGTAAAAAGCATCGTCGAATCACAAAAAGAACCGGTTATCGTTGTCGTGTCCGCCCTCGGTGGCATCACGGACAAGCTGATACACGCCTCGAAGACCGCCGTTGCGGGCGATGTCGCTTACGAGGATGAGTTCCGCGAGATTGTGGAACGTCACGTCAACATGGTGAACGCCGTGATACCGGAAGGGGAGAAGCGGAAAGCCCTGCTCGACAAGATAGGACTCCTGCTCAATGAGTTGAAAGACATCTACCAAGGACTCTATCTGATTAAGGACCTCTCACCCAAGACCTCCGCCACCATCGTCAGCTATGGCGAACGCATCTCTTCACAGATTGTGGCGCAACTCATCCGCGGTGCACAGTGGTATGACTCCCGCACATTCATCAAGACTGAAAAGAAACACTCGAAACATATATTGGACTCCGACCTCACCAACAGGCTGGTGAAGGAAGCCTTCACTCCCTTGCCACAGGTGGCACTTGTGCCGGGCTTCATCTCCACGGACAAGAACAGCGGCGAGGTGACCAACCTGGGACGCGGCGGCTCGGACTATACTGCCGCCATCATCGCCGCGGCGCTCGATGCCGACAGCCTGGAGATATGGACCGACGTGGACGGCTTCATGACGGCCGACCCGCGTGTCATCTCTTCCGCCTACACCATCAACGAGCTGAGCTACGTTGAGGCCATGGAGTTGTGCAATTTCGGAGCCAAGGTGGTCTATCCACCCACCATCTATCCGGTATTCCACAAGAACATCCCCATCCTGATAAAGAATACCTTCAAGCCCGAGAGTGCCGGGACGGTCATCAAGTACGAGACCACCGATGATTCGCGCGCCATCAAGGGTATCTCTTCCATCAACAACACCAGCCTGCTCAATGTAACCGGTCTGGGCATGGTGGGTGTCATCGGCGTGAACCACCGCATCTTCCGCACGCTGGCGGAGAACGGCATCAGCGTATTCCTCGTGTCGCAGGCATCTTCGGAAAACTCGACCTCCATCGGTATGCGTGAAGAAGACGCGGAACTGGCACGACAAATACTGGACCAGGAGTTCGCCAAAGAGATAGAGATGGGCGAGATGGCCCCCATGAGCGTTGAGTCGGGACTGGCAACCGTGGCCGTCGTGGGCGAGGGGATGCGTCATACTCCCGGCATCGCCGGCAAGCTCTTCGGCACACTGGGACGCAACGGCATCAATGTCATCGCCTGCGCACAAGGCTCTTCCGAGACCAACATCTCGTTCGTGGTGGACGGCAAGCAACTGCGCAAGACGCTTAACGTGATTCACGACAGCTTCTTCCTCTCCGAATATCAGGTACTCAACCTCTTTATCTGTGGCGTGGGTACGGTTGGCGGGAGCTTGATAGAACAACTCCGTACCCAGCAGGAACGGCTGAAACAGGAACGCGGACTGAAACTGAACGTGGTGGGAATTATCAATGGACATCACGCCATGTTCCGCCGCGAAGGCTTCAACTTGAACACCTACCGTGAGGAGTTGGCCCAGAGCGAACCCAGCACCGTGCAGCGTATTCACGACGAGGTGATAGGCATGAACATCTTCAACTCCGTGTTTGTGGACTGCACCGCCAGCAGCGAGGTGGCTTCGCTCTATAAGGAATTCCTGCAGCACAACATCTCTGTGGTGGCGGCCAACAAGGTGGCGGCATCGTCGCGCTACGACAACTATAAGGAACTGAAACAGACCGCCCGCAAGCGGCAGGTGAAGTTCCTCTTCGAGACCAACGTGGGTGCGGGACTGCCTATCATCAACACCATCAACGACTTGATTGCCAGTGGCGACAAGATACTGAAGATTGAGGCCGTACTGAGCGGAACACTCAACTACCTGTTCAACACCCTCAGCGCGGACATCTCTTTCAGTAAGGCCGTTCGCATGGCAAAGGAAGAGGGTTACTCCGAACCCGATCCGCGTATCGACCTGAGCGGAAAGGACGTCATCCGCAAGTTGGTCATCCTTGCCCGTGAAGCCGGGTATAGGTTGGAACAAGAAGAGGTGGAGGCCAATCTGTTTATTCCGCAGGACTTCTTCGAAGGCTCGTTGGATGAGTTCTGGAAGAAACTCCCCACCTTGGACGCGGACTTCGAGTCGCGTCGTCAACGGTTGGAACAAGCGAACAAACGCTGGCGCTTCGTGGCGTGTCTCAACGAAGGCAAGGCTTCCGTGTCGTTGCGTGAGGTGGATGACAAACATCCTTTCTACAACCTGGAAGGCAGCAACAACATCATCCTTCTTACGACGGAACGCTACCGGGAGTATCCTATGCTCATCCAAGGCTACGGAGCCGGTGCCAGCGTGACGGCCGCCGGAGTGTTCGCCGACATCATGAGCATCGCCAACATCTGACACGGGAAAGTCCCCTTGCCAAAAGCTTGGGGACATAACATATAACTTAACGGGAGAGAGAGGAGACAAACATGAAACACATCATCATTTTGGGCGACGGCATGGCCGACTGGACCGTGAAGTCATTGGATAACCAAACATTGTTGCGGCATGCGCACACGCCTTATATGGATACGCTGGCTCGCAAGGGACGCACAGGGCGGCTGATAACCGTCGCTCCCGGATTCCATCCGGGCAGCGAAGTGGCCAACATGTCCGTCATCGGTTACAACCTGCCGAAAGTGTACGAAGGCCGTGGCCCCTTGGAGGCGGCCAGCATCGGCGTAGACCTGAAGCCGGGCGAGATGGCCATGCGCTGCAACCTGGTCTGCATCGAAGGCGAGATATTGAAAAACCACTCTTCGGGCCACATCACCACGGAAGAGGCGGACGAACTGATAAAGTTCCTGCAGCAAGAGCTGGGCAATGATACCATACATTTCTACACCGGTGTGCAATACCGCCACCTGTTGGTAGTCAAGGGTGGCAACAAGCAATTGGACTGCACCCCTCCGCACGATGTCCCCTTGAAACCTTTCCGACCTTTGTTGGTGAAACCGCTTGTGCCCGAAGCCAAGGAAACGGCCGACCTTCTGAACAACTTGATACTGAAGTCTCAGGAACTGCTGCGCAACCATCCGGTCAACCTGCGCCGCATGGCGGCAGGTAAAGACCCGGCCAACAGCATCTGGCCATGGTCGCCCGGCTATCGGCCGCAGATGGAACCCCTTTCAGTCACCTATCCCTCTATCCGCAGGGGTAGCGTCATCTCTGCCGTAGACCTAATCAAAGGCATCGGTTACTATGCGGGGTTGCGAAACATCGATGTGGAAGGTGCCACCGGACTCTATGATACCAACTATGAAGGAAAAGTGGAGGCGGCCTTGAAGGCGTTGAAAGAAGAAGATTTCGTATATTTGCACATCGAAGCCAGCGATGAGGCCGGACATGAAGGCGATGTTTCCTTGAAGCTCAAGACCATAGAGAATCTCGACAGTCGTGTCGTCGGTCCTGTCTACGAAGAGGTGAGGACCTGGTCAGAGCCTGTGGCCATCGCTGTGTTGCCCGACCACCCGACACCCTGTGAACTGCGTACGCATACCGCGGAGCCGGTGCCCTTCCTCATTTATTATCCGGGCATCGAACCCGACAGCGTGGAACGGTTCGATGAGGTGGCCTGTGTGGACGGTGTCTATGGCCTGATGAAAGAAAACGAGTTTATGAACGAATTTATGAAGTACTGAGATTATGAATTACTATAGCACAAACGGAAAATCACCGAAAGCTTCACTCCACGATGCGGTAGTGAAGGGACTCGCTCCTGACAAAGGACTCTATATGCCTGAGCAAATCAAGCAGTTGCCCAACAAATTCTATCGCACCATCGACGAACTCTCCTTCCAGGAAATTGCCTATCAGGTGGCCGACGCTTTCTTTGGCGAGGACATCCCGGCGGAGGCATTGAAGTTCATCGTGTCGGACACGCTGAGTTTCAATGTACCCGTGGTGAATGTAACGGGTAACATCTATTCGTTGGAGCTGTTTCATGGTCCTACGCTGGCCTTCAAGGATGTAGGCGCACGTTTCATGGCCCGTTTGCTGGGCTATTTCATCCAACAAGAGGAGCGGAAAGAGGTCAACGTGCTTGTGGCGACCTCGGGCGACACCGGAAGTGCCGTGGCCAACGGTTTCCTTGGGGTGAAAGGTATCCATGTCTATGTGCTCTATCCCAAAGGAAAGGTGAGCGAGATACAGGAGAAGCAGTTCACCACGCTCGGACAGAACATCACCGCCATCGAAGTGGACGGTGTGTTCGATGACTGCCAGGCTCTGGTGAAGAACGCCTTCATGGACGAGGAACTCAACCGGCACATGAAGCTGACTTCGGCCAACTCCATCAACGTGGCCCGTTTCCTGCCGCAGGCGTTCTATTACTTCTACGCCTACGCCCAGATGAAGGACCAGGGCAAGGCGGACAACCTTGTCATCTGTGTGCCGAGCGGCAACTTCGGCAACATCACCGCCGGACTCTTCGCCAAGCGGATGGGACTGCCCGTGAAGCGTTTCATCGCCGCCAACAACCGCAACGACATTTTCTACAACTACCTGCAGACAGGCGTCTACAGTCCGAAAGCCTCCGTGGCGACCATCGCCAATGCCATGGATGTGGGCGACCCGAGCAACTTCGCACGTATCCTCGACCTCTATAAAGGCTCGCATGCCGCCATCGTGAAGGAGATTTCCGGAGCCACATACAATGACGATCAGATACGTGAGACCGTAGCCCGCGTGTTCAAGAATTCGGGATACCTGCTCGATCCGCATGGAGCTTGTGGCTACCGTGCCTTGGAAGAGGGCCTCCTGCCGGACGAGAACGGTGTGTTCCTCGAAACGGCCCATCCCGCCAAGTTCCGTGATGTCGTGTCGGACATCATCAAACAGGAGGTGGCTATTCCCGCTGGACTCAAGACCTTTATGCAGGGAACGAAGCAAAGCGTCCCCATGAGCAAGGACTTCGACGACTTCAAACGGTATCTGCTTCAGCGATAAGCGGACTCCGTTTGCGTAGCTTTGCGGAAGAAGTGAAGAGGATTAGGAACAGGAAGTTACTGACCTTGGCAAGTTAATCGGGGGTTATCTGGATGTGTAGGCGAACCGAAAAAAACGCAAGTACTTACGATTGCGAACGTAAAAGTACTTGCGTTTTTTTTCGGCACATGACAATATTTCCTCCGTATGCATGCTAATATCAGATGTCATACTTGGCTTTTAGCTTCTCAAGAATTCCAACTCCGAAAGCTTGCGGGCTTTTGCGTATTACCCCAATAACGTTTGCACTTCTTCGAGGCTCTTGTTCAGAGCCCCAGCTATCACGTCCATACCCAGACCGTTTTTCAGCATCGCCTGTGCCATAGACTTTATCTGCTCGCTCTGTTGAGTTATCTGCTCGCTCTGTTGAGTTATCCGCTCGCTCTGTTGAGTTATCTGCTCGCTCTGTTGAGTTATCTGCTCGCTCTGTTGAGTTATCCGCTCGCTCTGTTGAGTTATCTGCTCGCTCTGTTGAGTTATCTGCTCGCTCTGTTGAGTTATCCGCTCGCTCTGCTGAGTTATCCGCTCGCTCTGCTGAGATATCTGCTCGCTCTGCTGAGTTATCTGCTCGCTCTGCTGAGTTATCTGCTCGCTCTGCTGAGTTATCTGCT
>CAVFNZ010000089.1:0-9247 GCA_963624095.1 Clostridium sp. CAG:217
CTACATACGGTATGTACGAGGTGTGTGCCGACATCAATAACGTGGCCTACCGCAAGGTGCAACTCGACGACAGCTTCCAGTTCACGGCCGATGCCATGCTGGGTGCGGCGGACGACCGTACCAAAGTGATGTTCCTCTGCTCGCCCAACAACCCTACCGGCAACGCGCTCCGGCGGGCGGAGATAGAAAAACTGTTGCGGGAGTTCGACGGACTGGTGGTGGTGGACGAAGCCTACATCGACTTTGCGGACGAGCCCTCCTTCTCACGAAACCTGTCGGAATGTCCCAACCTGATTGTGTTGCAGACCTTCTCCAAGGCATGGGGATGCGCCGCCATCCGTTTGGGTATGGCTTTCGCCTCGCCGGAGATTATCTCTTTGTTCAATAAGGTGAAATATCCCTACAACATCAACCAACTGACGCAACAGCAAGCCTTGAGCCAGTTGCAGCGCAACTACGAGGTGAAACGGATGGTCGCCACCCTGCGCGAGGAGCGTGCCCGATTGATGGACGAGTTCAGCCAGCTGCCCTGCTGCCTGAAGATTTATCCGACAAACGCCAATTTCTTCTTGGCGAAAGTCACCGACGCTTCGGCCATCTACGCCTATCTGGTGCGGAACGGCATCATCGTGCGCAACCGCACGCACGTCACGTTGTGTCACAACTGCTTGCGTGTCACCGTGGGCACGCGTGCCGAAGACAGTACTTTGCTCGAAGCGTTGCGTGCCTATAAGGAAGGAGGAAACGAATGATGAAGAAACGTGCACTCTTTATTGACCGGGACGGGACGTTGGTCATCGAACCGCCCGTAGACTACCAACTCGATGCGTTGGAGAAGTTGGAGTTCTACCCAGGTGCCATCAGCAACCTGGCTTTCATCCGCGGTAAGCTGGACTTCGAGTTCGTGATGGTGACCAATCAGGACGGGTTGGGAACGGAATCTTTCCCCGAGGAAACCTTTTGGCCGGCGCACAACCTGATGCTCAAGACCTATGCCGGCGAAGGAGTAACTTTCGATGACATCCTGATAGACCGCAGCTTCCCGGAGGACAACGCGCCCACCCGTAAGCCCCGTACGGGCATGATGGGTGCCTATATGGACGGCGGTTACGACATGGCTTCCTGCTATGTAATAGGCGACCGCCTCACGGATGTGGAGCTGGCGAAGAACATGGGTTGCAAGGCCATCTGGTTACACGACGGGGCGGAGCAACTGCCGGAAGCGTTGCGCGAGACCTGTGCGCTGATTACCCCCTCGTGGAGCCGAATAGCGGAATTCCTCTTCGCCGGTGAACGCACGGCGGAGGTGAGACGCACCACCAAGGAGACCGACATCCATGTGGCACTCAACCTCGATGGTACGGGACAGAGCGACATCCACACCGGACTCGGATTCTTTGACCACATGCTGGAACAGATTGCCAAACATGGCGGCATGGATTTGACCATCCGTGTCAATGGAGACTTGTATGTGGACGAGCACCACACCATAGAAGACACCGCGCTGGCGTTGGGCGAGTGCATCAACCAGGCACTCGGGAGCAAACGGGGCATTGAACGCTACGGCTATTGCCTGCCCATGGACGATTGCCTCTGTCAGGTAGCACTCGATTTTGGCGGCCGTCCCTGGCTGGTATGGGACGCGACCTTCCGTCGCGAGAAGATAGGGGAGATGCCTACGGAGATGTTCCTTCATTTCTTCAAGTCGTTGAGCGATGCCGCCCGGATGAATCTGAACATCAAGGCGGAGGGTGAGAACGAGCACCACAAGATTGAGGGCATCTTCAAAGCCCTGGCGCGTTCGCTCAAGATGGCCGTGAAGCGTGACATCTATCATTATGAGTTGCCTTCCACCAAAGGAACGCTTTAGTTCCTGCGGACAACTATGGACGAACGTGCCGATGAGCGCGTAGTAAATGGCTTTATAGGTTGTGAGGTTCGGTGGAATATCGTTGATTCCACCGAACCTCGTCCCTGTTTTCTTACAAATCGAACTGGTAGCTTACCCCCGCCCGGAACTGAAAGCCGGGTTGCGGAACGTTGCCATGGTCGTAGTAGCTCTTGTTGAAGAGGTTGTTGGCCTCCACGAACACTTGGTAAGCCGGGGCGTTCCACAGGAGCTTGGCATCCAACAGGGCATAGGGCTTGTAGGCCCGCTGCTCTCCGCCTGCGCTGGCTGAGTAGTCCGTGTAACAGCCCATACGCTCTTGCCAACGGAAGGTCCAGTCCGCCGTCAACCGTTTCCAGATTCGGTGGCCGAGGCGCATCGTGACCTTATGGCGCAGATACTCCAAGGCGTATTGCGACTCGTAATCGGCCTCTTCCGCCTTGTCGCGGTTGATGTAGCTATAGCCCGCATAGAATGTTTGGAGCGGGCAGCTTGTCGAGATGAGTTTGCTGAAATCCAGCGAGGCGGACAGCTCGATGCCCGTTGTGTTGATGCGGGTATGGTTCATCGAGTAGAAAATCGTCTCGTCTACCGGTCGCACCCAATCAATCAAATCCTTTCCCCGATGGTGGTAAACGCTCATTGTCGCCTCAAATCCCGTGAGCAGGTATTTCATCCCCACCTCATAGGCCTGCATCCTCTCCGGCTTCAGGTTCTTGTTGCCTTGGTGCGTGGCGTTGGTGGTGTAGTAAAGCTCGGTAAAGGTAGGCATGCGCAGCGACGTGTTCCACGAGGCATAGGCTTTCCATTGGGAGGTTATCCAGTAGGAAGCGTCCACTCCGGGAAAGAGGTGGAAGCGCTTGTCCCAATCGGTGTTCATCGTGGCGACGAAACCTGCGGAGAGGGAGAGACGCGACAGCAGCAGCGTGTGCTCGGCGTGGAGGCTGACGTTCGTGCGGTTGCGTCCTTTGGTATATTGGGCGTCGCGTCCCGAGACGCGTTTGGGGTGGGCGAGTGTCTCACCCAACACCGTGCTGACGACATCCTCGTTGCGCATCTCCGCTCCAAGGTCGGTCTTGCCCAGCCGGGTCGTGAGATAACTGTTGAGGTTCAGTCCGTACGTTGTGGTGCGGTGGTCGTTGAAAGGCGACACGCTGGCATTCCCCCTTGCCAGCTCGAAGTGGTCGTAGGCTTGTGTCCAGTAGGCCTGGGGCAGGAAATGGATGAACCCTTTGGTCTCCGCCTGCACGGAGGCGAAATACTTGCGCGTCTCCTCGTACTGGTCGGGATATTTGGCGCTGTAGAAGGTGTTCGCCCCGTAGTCTTTCTTCGAGAGTCCGGCTTGCCACTTGAGGTCTGCCTGTGGATGACGGAAAGAGCCTTGGTAAAAAGCCCGCAGGGTGTTGAAGTCGCTGTTGGTGGTGGCTCCGTCGCTTCGGCCATAGCCGGCGGACAGCTGGTTGCTGACCCGGTCGTTGCTCAGGTTGATCCGTATGCCCCCGCTCGCCAGTCCGTAGGAACCTCCGTCGGCATGCAGGGCGGCGTGACTTTGCCGGTCGGTCTTGGTGACAATGTTGATGGCACCCAGCAGGGACGACGTGCCGTAGGCGCGCCCGGCGGGTCCTTCGAGGACCTCGATGCGTTCAATGTCTTTTATGTCTACAGGGAAATCGGCGGCGTTGTGTCCGGTCTGCGGGTCGCAGATGTTTACGCCATTAAGCAGAAGGGTGATTTGGTCGAACGTACCCCCACGGATACTGATGTCTGTTTGGATGCCTTGTTCTCCTCTTTGGCGGACATCCACGCCAATGACATACTTGAGTAAGTCGTTCACGCTCTGAACGGGTGCCGCGGCAATGGCGGCGCGGTCGATTACCGTGACGGTACGTGCCGCTTGGTTCAGCGTCAAAGGCACGCGCGAGGCTGTCACCTCCACCTCCTCCATCTCCACAAGGGTCTCCTCTTTCTGCTCCGAAGAGTGGTTGGCCGTCTGTGCCGATACGCTCTCCATGTTGGCGAAAGTCAATGTGGCGAACGAAAGCACACCGATGCGTACCTCTCTCTTCAGACTGCGGAACACGGAGTAGTGCTTGCGGTTCAGCTGACGGAAGGTGATGAGCCTACGGTAGTTAGCTTTTTGTTTGTACATAAATGATAATTAAACTGTGATGTTTTGCAAAATTGCGCGCCAAAGGTAGGCAAATCTTGCATAAAAGCCGTACTTTTGCACGGTCAAAAGCGGGTGGCTCTTTGTTGCTGACAAGGATATCCGCTGACGGACAGAACGATATAATAGTGAAGTATTAGTGCCATGTTACAGTTTCTCAAGAATTGGACTTTGCCGGTAGCCATGTTGGTGGGGGCATGCGTTTATCTCTTTTTCAGTCAGGTCTCTTTCGTCGCTCCCTTGAAGCCTTTCATGCGCTGGATGATTCATTGGCTCACCCCCATACTGATTTTCACGATGTTGTTTGTCACCTTCTGCAAGGTTTCTCCCCGTAACCTTCAGGTTCGTGCGTGGCACCTGTGGCTCTCGCTCATACAGATTGTAGGCTGCGTGGCGGTCTACTACGCCCTGCTCCCCTTCGACAAGGTGGTGGCGCAGGCGGGCATGGTCTGTGTCATCTGCCCGACGGCCACCGCGGCGGCTGTCATCACGGGCAAGCTGGGAGGCAGTGCCTCTTCGCTGACAGCCTACACGCTGCTCTCCAACTTCCTGACCACCATCATCGTTCCCATTATATTCCCCGTGGTGGCACCTCATGCCGGACAGGGTTTCTTCACCTCTTTCCTGATGATACTGGGCAAGATATTTCCGCTGCTCATCTGCCCCTTTCTGGCGGCGTGTGTCATGCAGTACGCCTTCCCCAAGCTGAACAAAGCCATCACGTCGTATCCCAACTTGGCCTTCTACCTGTGGGCGGTTTCCTTGTCCATCGTCACGGGACAGACGGTGAAGTCGTTGATGCACAGCACCGCCTCCCCCATGACGGAGCTTTGGATAGCGTTGGCGGCATTGGTGCTTTGTTGCCTCCAGTTCTTCGTCGGCAAGACCATTGGCAGTCAGTACAACGACCGTATCAGCGCCGGGCAGGCTCTTGGACAGAAAAACACCGTGTTGGCCATCTGGATGTCCTACACCTTCCTTACCCCCGTTTCGTCCGTAGGACCGGGGTCGTATGTCCTTTGGCAGAACATCATCAACAGCTGGCAGCTTTGGAAGAAGCGTCGTAAGGATGCCAAGGCCCAATAACCCATTGCTCTTGGGACGATGAGGCTCATTCCGACCTGTTTGTCCCGTTTGTCGGTAAAATCGGGGCGTTGGTTGATAACACCCCGACCCGGATTAAACTCGTTCCCTTTTCGTTGGTCATAAGTGTGTATTTAAACTTAAAAGTAAACGACGATGAAAAAAACAATTCTTGTGTTGGCAATCGCTCTGTTGGGCGGTGCGACGATGTCGATGGCTCAGGACAGACCCCGGAAAGGCGAACGTCCCGACCCTGAAAAGCAAATGGAACAGATGATTAAGGACCTTGGTCTGGACGAGAAACAGGCGGCGGAATTCAAGGCCGTGATGGATGAGATGCGTCCCGCCAAAGCCGAGATGAAACAGAAGAAGGACGAGGCGAAGAAAGAGGAGATGAAGAAGAAACGTGAGGAGATGAAGAAACAGCGCGAAGAGATGGACGCGAAGCGTAAGGAGATGGACGCGAAAATCAAGACTATCCTCACCGAAGAGCAGTACAAGAAGTATCAGGAGATGCAGAAGCGTCGCGGTCCTCACAAAGGCCCTCGCGGTCCGCGTCCTGACGGCCCTCGTCCCGATGGTCAGTTTGGCGGGGAGATGTAATCAGCCTCTTCTTCCTGAAAGAGTAAAGTAAAGTGAATCGACTGGCGACGTGGAGTGGTCAGTCGATTCACTTTTTCGTGTATAGGTCGAGCCATACGGCTCCCCATTCTCTATCCTTGGACAAGACAGGCTGCGTCTCACGCTTACGCTAAGATTGATGGCTTATGTTCGACCGCCATGAGGATGCCGTCAGTCGGTAAGGTGCGACTGAATGACCGGGCAAAGAGATATAGCCTCATGCCCAGTCCTGGTTAGTTGGTACGCCCGTACCGTTCGTTCGGTACTGCAGTCCCGATTAGTCGGTACGCCAGTCCTGATTGGTCGGTACAAAAAAGAGTACTGATATCCCCGTGACATACAGAAACCTCCTTCTTGGAAAGCGTCAGGGAGGCACGGAATGTTTGACGGATTTCGACCATTCTTAGTGTAAGAGTGAGAAAACTTGCTAAACAGCATGTAAATCACTCGTTTATGGAAGCCTGCCAATGCCGTTTTGCTAAACATTTGCGCATTTTTGCGCATATTCTGTGGGTAAATCGTAAAAAGAAGTGATGGGAATATGCCTGTAATTCGGCTATTTACCTTATCTTTGCCGCACATTTGTACCATTCACACTAAGAATGGGCGAAGAATGCTAAACAAAGGAAGCTGGTGTCAGGTGGCACTTGATAGTCTTTTGTGTGTTAAAAGGAGTATGAAGAATAGTAAGGAAAAGGCAATGCTTCCGCAACGGCGGCGTAAAGTTGCGGCGAACGACATAAAGTAGGGATGGGTTTATGAAACTGGACAGTACGGATTCATTTTCTACAGCCGACGAGAAGCTCGCTTCTCCAAAGGGCAACCACGTTACTGAGCAGGACAGAAAGACCGGCTCTGAGGTAAGGAAGTGTCCCCACCCGGACTGCAAGGAACGCTACGATGCGGACCGACAATCCCTACTGCCCCAACACGGACGGTTGTTCGGAAGGTAGACAACCACGAGCTTTTTCTGATTATTAAACCGCTGAGTTATAATCATTTTAGTCTCCTAATCTCAATGAACTTCGGTGTCGGCGAAGCGTGTCGATGAACGTCGAAGATTCCGAAATCCAACGATGCGCTTTTATGCACCCTCATGATGCGCTTCGTTAGCACTCAAGGAAGCGCATCATTAGCACCTAACGATGCGCTTCGTCAGAGTTTATGAAAACGCTTCATGAAGGGCGGGAATGTTTGTCGCGAAATGAAAAAAGACGAGAAAGAATATGGGAATCAAAAGTAGAGTAAAGGGGCTGCTGATGCGCCCGTTCAATGGCATCCGCCATTCCGTACGATCGCTGGAGTTTGTCCAGCGCAAGGTACAAATCGACCAGAATATGCTCTTCCGCACAGAGCCGGGAGTTACCTCCGAGCGGTATTGCGACCACGACATCATCGTCTCGCTCACTACCTATGGCAGGCGCGTACACAGTGTCTATATGACTATCGAGTCGCTCATGGAGCAGACGATGAAGCCCAACCGCATGATCCTCTGGCTCGATGACTCTTTCGAGGGAAAGCGACTGCCTGAGTCCATCAACAAGCTGCGCAAGCGCGGGTTGGAGGTCGCCTACTGTAAGGACCTCCGTTCTTACAAAAAGCTGGTGCCGGCTTTGTGTGAGTATCCCGAGGATGCCATCATCACGGTGGACGACGATGTCATCTATGAGGTGAATATGTTGGAGAACCTCATCATTCCCTACTTGCAGAACCCCCATTCCATCTATTGCAACAGGGCTCACAAGATGATTCCCGACGGCAAGGGAAAGCTGTTGCCCTACAACGACTGGGAGTGGTGTTGCAAGGAACAGGGCTTCAGCGACCTGCTCTTCCCGACGGGGGTTGGCGGCACGTTGTATCCGCCTCATTCCCTGGACGAGGAAGTGAAGAACGAGGAGGTGTTCACGCGGATTTGTCCTGCCGCCGATGATGTGTGGTTCAAGGCGATGTCCCTGAAGAAGGGAACTCCCGTTTGTCGCGTGGAGACCTATCACGCCAACGGTGAGGAATATCTGATGGACGGGGAGACACAAGACATGGCGCTTAGCAATCAGAACGTGGGGCAGTCGATGAACGACAGTCAGATTGATGCCGTCTTCACCAAGTATAACCTGTATCATCTCATCCGGAATCATGTCGATTAAGCAGGAAATGGTGAGCGGTGTGTTCTGGGTGGCGGTGCAGAAATACACCGGCGTGGTTGTCCAACTGCTGGTCTCCGCCATCCTGGCACGTCTCCTCTTGCCCGAGAACTTCGGCGTGATTGCCGTCTCGTCGGTCATCATCACGTTCTTTTCGATATTCACCGACATGGGCATTGGCACTGCCATCGTCCAGAACAAGACGCTGACGAGGGACGACCTCAATTCCATCTTCTCTTTCACGCTCTATACGGGCATTGCGCTGTCCGCCATCTTCTTCGTTTGCTCATACCCCATTGCCGGGTTCTATGGCAACCGGCAGTTGGTCTCCATCTGCCAGTTGCTGAGCGTCAACCTTCTCTTCGCGTCGTGGAACCTCGTTCCCAATGCGCTCATCCTGAAGGCGAAGCGGTTTAAGTTCATTGCCGTCCGCACGTTCTCGCTACAGGTGGTTTGCGGAGTCGTCTCTGTAGTTGCCGCCTACAATGGTCTTGGCGTGTATGCGCTGCTCGTCTCGCCCATCGTCACCAGCGTGTCGCTGTTCGTTGTCAACTACCGGCAGAATCCACTCAGTCCGGTAGCCCACATTGACTGGAACGCGTTGAGGAAGATATTCGGCTTTTCCGTCTTCCAGCTGCTCTTCAGCTTCATCAATTTCTTCTCGCGCAACCTCGACAAACTCATCGTGGGCCGTTTCTTCACGCTCCGCGACTTGGGCTACTATGAGAAGTCCTACCGACTGATGCTGATGCCCATGGAATATGTCACGTTCCTGCTGAACTCCGTGATGCATCCGATTCTATCCTCGCTGCAAGACGACTACGCCGAGCTGGCGGCGAAGTACAACAAGATAGTGCGCTTCATGGCATTCATGAGTTTCACCATAGGCGTGATGCTCTATTTCGCGGCGGAGGATGCCGTCCTCTTCGTCTTCGGCGACCAGTGGGGGCCGGCGGTGCCCATCTTCAAGGTGTTCACCCTGTCGTTGCCACTGCAGATGATTCTCTCCACCACGGGATCCATCTATCAGGCTTCGGGCAAGACCAACTGGATGTTCTACGGCGGACTGAGCAACACGTTCTGCACGGTGACGGGCTATCTGGTGGCGACGTTTTGCTTCGGCACCATCATCTCCATAGCGTGGGCGTGGGACATCACATTGACCATAAACACCCTCGTCTCCTTCGCCATCCTCTATAAGGTAGTGCTCCGCGCCTCCCTGCGTGCGCTTGTCCGCCAGTTCGGGATGCCCGTGTGTTGTGCCGTGGTTGTCGGTCTGTTGCTCTATGGCGTGGATGCGGTGAAGCCCTCTCTGCCTCGTATCGTGAATCTTCTGATATACGGCCT
>CAVFNZ010000089.1:9267-10368 GCA_963624095.1 Clostridium sp. CAG:217
CCGTGCTCTTGTCGTTCCTCCACGCCTCCGGCCTGGTGAACATCAAGACTCTGATTGATAAACAAAGAAAACATTGAAATGAAAACGAAAATTGTATACGTATTAGTTAGCTCCGAGAAGGACTACTACCTGGAGCAGGTGTATGTTTCCATGTATTCGCTGAGAAAGTACAACCCTGCGGCACATATCTGCGTGGTGGCAGATGCTGATACGGTAGAAGGTATACGCAGCAACGAGGTCAGGAGCAGATTGTCAGCCTATGTAGATGAGTTTGTCCCTGTGCCATTTGACGGAAGGGTCTCCATGAAGGAGAGGTCGAGGGCTTTGAAAACCTCCTTGCGGAAGTATATTTCCGGTACATTCATGTTTCTCGATACGGATACCGTCATATGTGGCGACTTGTCTGAAATAGATGATTGGCAATTTGATTTGGGTGTTGTACTTGACTTGCATTCGCATCTAAATTGCCATCCTTATAGCGAAAGGGTGAAAACAACTATCAGCAATATGTATCACATTGAAATACCTGAAGGCATAGACTATTACAATAGTGGTGTGATGTTCGTAAAAGATAATGAGAAGACGCATACCTTCTTCGAAAGATGGCATGAGAATTGGGCGAAGACGAAAGATCTGCCTGGGGGATTTCGTGACCAGCAGTCCTTGATAAAGACTGAAATCGACTTGAATGGCTTTATATATCCGATGTCAGGAGACTACAATTGCCAGATTTTAGGCTCTATCCAATATTTGCATACTGGAAAGATTCTGCACTTTTTCAATACGCAATGGAATGGAGAAAAATTATCTCCCTTGTTTGACTCCTCTTTCTATTACAGATTTAAGCAGACAGGAATGATGGATGATGAATCAGCAACCATCATCGACAATTGCAAATCTTCCTTCGTCTCCCCCTCAATGCCAATTGGCATTAAGGACATGGAGATATGGAAATCCCCCGAATTTAACATGATGAGAAAAATTAATGAAAAGCCTATGCTGAAAGCTTTTCTCAAGGCTTCTGTAAGAACCATAAGCTACATATGCAGAATCATCAATCAATCCAATCATGTCCAATCAAAAATACGACTGTCATGCCTG
>CAVFNZ010000090.1:0-2931 GCA_963624095.1 Clostridium sp. CAG:217
CCGTCAAACACGGCACTGTGCGTGGGACCCAAGATAGACTATGTGGCCGTGCAGACCTACAATGCGTACACCGGCACGCCTATTACGGCCGTGTTGGCCAAGCCGCTTCTCCCTGCGCACTTCAACCCCAAAGCCGCCGGTTTGGCCCTGGAGGACTACAAACCCGGTGACAAGTTGGTGCCCTACAAAGTGGTGGCGGAGTACAAAGGCCCGGACTTGGTGGGCATGGAGTACGAACAGCTCATTCCGTGGGTGAAGCCTGTCTCGGTGGACGAGGACGGCAACTGGAAGGACGCTTCCGACAAGGCTTTCCGCGTCATCCCCGGTGACTATGTGACCACGGAAGACGGTACCGGCATCGTGCATATCGCTCCTACCTTTGGTGCGGACGACGCGCAGGTGGCCCGTGCCGCCGGCATCCCGTCACTCTTCATGATCAACAAGAAGGGAGAGACCCGTCCGATGGTGGACCTGACCGGTAAATTCTATCTGCTCGATGAACTTGACGAAGCTTTCGTGAAGGCTTGCGTCGACGTGGAGAAGTACAAGGAATACCAAGGCCGTTGGGTGAAGAACGCCTACGACCCTCAGTTTACGGTTGACGGAAAGTACGACGAAGCCGCCGCACAAGCCGCGGAGTCGTTGGACATCTATATCTGCATGAAGATGAAAGCCGCCAACCAGGCTTTCAAGATAGAGAAACACGTCCACAACTATCCGCACTGCTGGCGCACGGACAAGCCGGTGCTCTACTATCCGTTGGACAGCTGGTTCATCCGTTCCACCGCTTGCAAGGAACGTATGATAGAACTCAACAAGACCATCAACTGGAAACCCGAATCCACGGGAACGGGACGTTTCGGCAAATGGTTGGAAAACCTGAACGACTGGAACCTGAGCCGTTCGCGCTACTGGGGTACGCCTCTGCCTATCTGGCGTACGGAAGAGGGCGAAGAGAAATGCATCGGTTCGGTGGAAGAGCTCTACGAGGAAGTGGAGAAGGCCGTAGCCGCCGGTGTGATGAAGAGCAATCCCTATAAGGATGCCGGATTCGTTCCCGGTCAGTACACGAAAGAAAACTATGACAAGATAGACTTGCACCGTCCCTATGTGGATGACATCAAACTGGTGTCGGACAGCGGTAAGGTGATGAAGCGCGAGACGGACCTCATCGACGTTTGGTTCGATTCCGGCGCCATGCCTTACGCCCAGATTCACTATCCGTTCGAGAACAAGGAACTCTTTGACAGCCGACAGGTATACCCGGCCGACTTCATTGCGGAGGGTGTGGACCAGACACGCGGATGGTTCTTCACCCTGCATGCCATCGCGACTATGGTGTTCGACAGCGTGGCCTACAAGGCCGTTATCTCCAACGGACTGGTGCTGGACAAGAATGGCAACAAGATGTCCAAGCGACTGGGCAACGCCGTTGACCCCTTCGGGGCTATCGAACAGTTCGGGTCCGACCCGTTGCGTTGGTACATGATTACCAACTCTTCGCCCTGGGACAACCTGAAGTTCGACACGGCCGGTGTGGACGAGGTGCGCCGTAAGTTCTTCGGAACGCTCTACAACACCTACTCCTTCTTCGCCCTGTACGCCAATGTGGACGGCTTCACTTACCAAGAGGCGGATGTTCCCATGGAACAACGTCCTGAGATTGACCGCTGGATTCTCTCCGTGCTCAACTCGTTGATAAAGAACGTTGACGCTTGCTACAACGAGTACGAACCGACCCGTGCCGGACGTTACATCCAGGACTTCGTGAATGACAACCTCTCCAACTGGTATGTTCGCCTTAACAGAAAACGTTTCTGGGGAAGCGAGATGTCTACCGACAAGCTCTCCGCTTACCAAACACTCTATACCTGCCTGGAGACGGTGGCCAAGCTGATGGCTCCCATCGCTCCGTTCTATGCCGACCGGCTCTATAAAGACCTCGTTTCGGTGACGAAAGACGAGAAGGTCGTTTCCGTTCACTTGGCCCTCTTCCCCGTCAGCGACGAAAAGCTTATCGATGAGGATCTGGAGTTGCGCATGCAGGTTGCGCAGGACATCACCTCCATGGTGTTGGCACTGCGCCGTAAGGTGAACATCAAGGTGCGCCAGCCGCTGCAGTGCATCATGATACCTGTAGTGGACGAGAAACAACGCACGCACATCGAAGCCGTGAAGTCACTCATCATGAACGAGGTGAACGTGAAGGAACTGAAGTTCGTGGACGACTCCGAAGGCGTGTTGGTGAAGAAAGTGAAGTGCGACTTCAAGAAACTTGGACCGAAGTTCGGCAAACAGATGAAGGCCGTGGCCGCGGCCGTCGCCGCCCTGTCGCAGGAAGCCATCGCCGAACTGGAGCGCAACGGCAGATACACGCTGAAACTTGACGGCGGCGATGCCGTCGTGGAAGCGTCCGACGTGGACATCTACAGCGAGGACATCCCGGGCTGGCTGGTAGCCAACGAAGGACGACTGACCGTGGCCCTGGAGATTACCGTAACCGAGGAACTTCGCCGCGAGGGTGTGGCGCGTGAGTTGATCAACCGCGTTCAGAATATCCGCAAGAGCAGTGGATTCGAGATAACGGACAAGATAAGAATCAAACTCTCAAGGAATCCGCAGACCGACGATGCCGTGAACGAGTACAACGCCTACATCTGTAACCAAGTGCTGGCCAACTCGTTGACACTGGCCGATGAGGTGGAGAACGCCACGGAGCTGAGCTTCGACGACTTCACGCTGTACGCGAACGTAACCAAAGAATAATGTATATATTAAAATCGTAAAACAATGGCAGAAAAGACTAGGTATTCAGACGCTGAATTGGAGGAGTTTCGTCAAATCATTCTGGAGAAGCTGGAACTGGCGAAACGTGATTACGACCAGCTGAAGGGCAGTATCATGAACACGGACGGGAACGACGTGGACGAT
>CAVFNZ010000090.1:2993-10190 GCA_963624095.1 Clostridium sp. CAG:217
GACGATACGTCGCCGACATATAAGGTGTTGGAGGAAGGCGCCAACACCCTTTCCAAAGAAGAAACCACACGCTTGGCCCAGCGTCAGCTGAAGTTCATTCAGGGATTGCAGGCTGCGCTTGTACGCATTGAGAACAAGACCTACGGCATTTGTCGCGAGACGGGAAAGCTGATACCCGCCGAACGTCTGCGTGCCGTGCCCCACGCCACTCTGAGCATCGAGGCCAAACAGAATGGCAAGAAATAAAAGTTATTGTTTGTCTGGCACTTTCCTTCGCCATCCAAGCGGAGGAGGGTGCCTTTCGTCTTTTGTGACAACAAAGATTCAGAAATGAGCAAGAAAAACAAAGAGTGGTTGGCTGTGTCCATCATTGCGGCCGTGTTGATTATCGACCAGGTTATCAAGGTCGCCGTCAAGACCAACATGTGCTGGCACGAAAGCATCCGCGTGACGGACTGGTTCTACATCTTCTTTACCGAGAACAACGGAATGGCTTTCGGGTTGGAAATCTTCGATAAGCTCTTCCTCACCTCGTTCCGTATCATCGCCGTATGTTTCATCGTATGGTATCTGGTGAAGATTCTGAGGCGAAACCTGGCGAAGACGGGTTATGTCGTTTGCCTGTCGCTCATCTTGGCCGGTGCGGCGGGAAACATCATTGACAGTATGTTCTACGGACTGATATTCAACGAGAGCAGTGTTTCGTCCGTCGCTCATTTCGTGCCTTTCGGCGAAGGGTATGAGCAGTTGTTTCACGGCAAGGTGGTGGATATGTTCTACTTCCCTATCATTGATACGTATTGGCCGGAATGGATGCCATTCATAGGCGGTGACCATTTCATCTTTTTCAGTCCCATCTTCAACTTTGCCGACGCTTCCATCAGTGTGGGAATCATCGTGCTGATACTGTTCTACAGCGGCCAGCTCAACCGCAAGGAACTCTACTCGGACAAGGTGGAGGAGGAAAAAACAAACGCTGAGGAATGAAACGGATTGCCAAATACATACCCGCCTTTTTGACGCTGACGGGCGTTCTCCTCTTCTCCTCGTGCAAGAAGGGAGTCCCTTCGTCGTTGCTGCAACCCAAAGAGATGGAGGACGTGCTCTACGACTACCACCTGGCCCAGGCGGTGGGGAACGACTTCAACGGGGAGGAACGCTACATGAAGGAGCTGATACTGCGGGACGTATTTGAGAAGCATCACACCACACAGGCACAGTTCGACTCTTCCTTGGTGTGGTACACGCGCAACACGCAGCGATTGAGCCAAATCTATGAAAACCTGAGCAAGCGTTATCAGAAAGTCGACTCCGCCTTGGTGGTGATAGAGGAGGGACAGGCGCAGCGCGCCAAAGCCATCGTGGGCGACACGGTGGACATCTGGACTAATGAACGCCTCTGTTGCCTGTCGACAGTGCCGCTGGCCAATAAACTTGTCTTCAACATCGAGACGACGGACACCAACTTCAAGGCGCGCGACAGCTACCGCTGGACACTCGACGCGCATTTCCTGCAACGGGATACGGCCGGACGGTATGCACTGATGCAGCTGAGCGTCCTCTATAGGAACGACTCCACGGCTTCGGTGCACAAGAATCTGGCCGAGGGACGAAACAGCCTGTTCCTGCCCACCGACACCTTGCCTATATTGTCGGTACGCGGTGATGTCTACTTCCGGAACGACACGACGGACGGACAGATTCGCACGCTGTTGCTGCACGGAATCTCACTGATGCGCTACCACACGTATGGCGAGCCGGAGACTGAGAAGAACGCGGAGGATTCATTGGCGACCGCTGTTGCCGCAAAGGATTCCTTAAAGAACGAGTCGCAACGACCCGAAGGAAAAGACACCATAGTCGTGGATTCCACGAAAGAGAAACAACTTCGGCTCTCGCCCAAGGAGTTGCGTGAGCAGAGCCGCCCGCAACAACTCCGCAAGAACAGTAAGCCTGTGCCCAAGGTAACGCCTGGCAACGGCAACCGCCGTACGCGGCAAACCCCAAACAGACGATGAAACGGAACTATGCGGCTCATCGGCTGATTCTCTCGGCCGATGAACACCTCTCCCACCAAGTGGTGACGTTGGAAGACGGACGTGTGGTGAGCCATTGCCCTTTGGTGGGTGAACCGGCATTCACGCAGTGGTTGGGTGGCGTGATTATCCTCTCGTCGTCGGACGCGTTGCCCGATGCGGTGCACTGCCCCGTCCCCTTAGACGAACTCGTCCGTTTGTTAACCCGAGGAAACAACGAAACCTCGGTCTCATACGCCTGGCACGTCACGGCTGCGGACGCGGCGGCCGGCGTGGTTCACTCCGTCCGACGGTTGCGTTAGTCGTCCCATGGCCGGTACGCGGGTCAGCACGCAAAACCCTTCCTTGACTTGGCCGCCTTGCGTTGCCTTCGCCGTTTCGTAAAGCCTCATTGCATTCTGCGGCGGAACTCCGCACAGACAACAGCCGCGGCGACAGCCACGTTCAATGACTCGGCGCACTCGCGTCCGATGGGGTAGTTGGGAATGTTGAGCCGTTGGTTGACCAGCCGCGCCACCTCTTCGCTGATGCCGTTACCCTCGTTGCCCATGATGATGAGGCCATGGGCGGACAGGTCGTGCGCATAGAGGTTGTCGCCGTCCAGGAACGTTCCGTAGACGGGAATGTCCGGTCCGACGGACTCTATCATCCGGGTCAGCGACCCGTAGTGCAGCCGCACATGCGCCAAACCGCCCATCGTGGCTTGCACCACCTTGGGGCTGTAGGCATCCACCGTGTTTTCGGAGCAGAAGATGTGCTCGATGCCGAACCAGTCCGCCAAGCGGATAATCGTTCCCAGGTTGCCCGGGTCCTGCACGCCGTCCAACGCCAGGCAGAGATTCTCCCGTGCGTACTCGTCGCGCCATTCCGCGCTCTGTTGTTCAAACAGAGCCAACACGCCCTGCGGCATCTTCAGGAAACTCGCTCTCGACAGTTCGTCGGCGGTCGCCTCTATCACCTCATCCGCGGTGTAAGGGTTGGCGCGCAGCCATTCGGGCAACGCCGCCAACAGCCGGCAGTGGTAAGCGCCCATCAGGTCGCCCACCAGCTTGGGGCCTTCCGCCACGAAGAGCCGTTCGCTCTTGCGGTTCTTCTTCTGTTCCAACGAACGGATGTATTTGATTTTCGCTTTGCTCAGCATTCTTTTCTTAATTGACGATAAAAGTTTAACAAAGCTACCGATTATTATTGATATAATCGCTAACTTTGCTAAGTTAAATTTGTTCTACGCATCCGTTTTTCAATGAAGATACCTAATGTCCGATATGGCTGGTTGGCATGGCTGTTCCTATTTACTTCATGCTCAGTGTCTAAGTTCGTACCGGACGGCAGCCATCTGTTGGACAAGGTGGAAGTGGTGTCGGACACGAAAGCCGTGAAGCCCGCCGAAGTGAGCGGTTATGTGAGGCAATATCCCAATAACCGCTGGTTCAGCACCGTGAAAGTTCCCCTCTACATCTATTCGCTCTCCGGACTCGATTCCACCAAATGGCGCAACCGCTTCGTGCGCAAACTCGGAGACGCCCCCGTCATCTATGACGAGACCTTGGCGCAACGCTCGGCAACCGACATTTCGCGCGCGTTGCAAAACAAAGGTTACATGCGGGCCAGGGTGGAGGTGCGGAAACAGATTGTGAAGAAACGGGTGAAGGTAACCTATTTGTTGCACACCGGACCGCGGTACGTTGTGCGCAACGTCGCCTACGATTGGCAAGACCCGCAGGTGGAGAACCTCATGCGACAGTCGTACCAATGGGGTCTCCATGCCGGCATGCCATTCGACGTGAACCGGCTGAACACGGAGCGGCAGCGCATCACCACGTTCCTGCAGTCCAACGGATACTATAAATTCCACAAGGACTACATCACCTTTACGGCGGACACTACGCTGAACACCCTGGCCGTGGACCTTACCCTCCATCTGCTCCCTTATGTGAGGCAGGAGGAGAAGACCCTGCACCCGCGGTACACGCTGGACCGCATCCGCATCCTTACCGACTTCGACCTGTCGAAAGCCTTGACGGGCGGAAACTCGCGGGCGTATGACTCCATCCGTTACGAAGGGCTGGACATCTATTATCACAAGAAACTCCCTCTTCGTCCCAATGTGCTGGCCAACAGCGTCTATATGGCAACGGGAGAACCCTACGACGAACAGAAGTCACAGCGCACGCAGAACGCTTTCTCGCGCTTGGGCGCACTCAGATATGCCGACATTCGCTTCGATGAGATAAAGACGGACTCGTCCGCCAATCCTCAGCTGGATTGCTATATCCTCCTTACGCGGAACAAACAGAACTCCATCAGTGCCGAACTGGAGGGTACCAACTCTTCGGGCGACTTGGGAGCGGCGGCCACCGTCTCGTTCCAAAACAAAAACCTCTTTAAGGGGTCCGAACTCTTCACCTTCAAGCTGCGCGGAGCCTACGAGGCCGTGACGGGATTGCAGGGCTACACCAACGAAAACTATACCGAGTACGGGGCTGAGGCAAGCGTCAACTTTCCCCGCTTCCTCTTTCCGTTCCTCTCCAAGGATTTCCGGAAGCGTATCCGTGCCACCTCGGAGATAGACATCCAGTACAACTGGCAGAACCGGCCCGAGTTCTCGCGCCGTGTGGCTTCCGTTTCGTGGAGTTACAAATGGAGTTCCAAGCGCAACATGCAGCACAAAGTCGACCTGATAGACCTCAACTACGTCTACATGCCCTGGATTTCGCCCACTTTCAAGAAGAATTACCTCGACAGCGTCAGCAACCAGAACGCCATCCTGAAGTACAACTACGAGAACCTCTTCATCATGAAGATAGGGTATGGCGTGTCGTACCATTCGGGCGGCGCGTCCTCGCGTACGGCCACGGGAAACTCCTGCTTCGTGCGCTTCAACGTGGAAACCGCCGGCAACGCTCTCTACGGGTTGTCGCACCTGTTCGGAAACAAACGCAACGCCGACGGCCAGTATACCATCGCCAGCATCGCCTATGCCCAGTATGTGAAGGGAGACATCGACTATGCCAAGAGCTTCCGCATCGACTCCAAGAACTCCATCGTGTTCCATACGGCCCTCGGCGTGGCCTATCCCTACGGCAACTCGTCGGTGCTGCCGTTTGAGAAACGCTACTTCTCCGGCGGGGCGAACAGCGTGCGCGGATGGTCCGTGCGCCGGCTCGGTCCGGGCAGGTTCGCCGGCAACGACCGCAACATCGACTTCATCAACCAGTCCGGCGACATCAAGCTCGACCTCAACCTGGAATACCGCACCCACCTCTTCTGGAAGGTCAACGGCGCCCTCTTCGTGGATGCCGGCAACATCTGGACGATACGCGAGTATGAAGAACAGCCCGGCGGAGCGTTCCGCTTCAACACCTTCTACAAACAGATAGCCATGTCATACGGCATGGGAGTCCGGTTCGACTTCGACTACTTCATCCTCCGCTTCGACGGGGGCATGAAGGCGTTGAACCCCGTTTACGACGGGAAGGACCGCTATCCCATACTGAAACCCGACCTGGGGCGCGACTTCGCCTTCCACTTTGCCGTGGGCTATCCATTCTGACAACAATAGAAACCAAACGATATGATACGATTCATCAGCCTCGCCAGCGGCAGCAGCGGCAACTGCTACTACCTCTCCACCGAAACCACCGCCGTGCTCATCGACGCGGGGATAGGCATACGCTCCATAAAGAAGCGTTTCCGTGAACAGGGACTTGTCTTCGCCAAGGTGAAGGCACTGCTCGTCACGCACGACCACGCCGACCACATCAAGTCCGTCAGCGCATTGGGCGAAGACCTGCGCATCCCCGTCTATGCCACCCGGGAAACCTATGTGGGCATCAACAAAAACTACTGCACGAAGAGGAAGCTGGACGAACGGTTCGTTACCTACATAGAGAAGGGGAAACCCTTCACGGTCGGTGACGTGACCATTACCCCCTTTGAAGTGCCTCACGACGGCACGGACGACGTGGGCTATTTCATCGAACTGGACGGCAAGTCCTTCTGCGTGGCTACGGACATCGGCCACATCACGGAGACGGCCTCTTCCTACATGCGCAAGGCCGGCTATCTGGTGATTGAGTCCAACTACGACGCCGCGATGCTGGCTTCCGGCCGCTATCCGCAACGACTGAAAGACCGCATCGCAGGACCGCGGGGACACCTCTGCAATGTCGAGGCGGCGACATTCATCGCCGAGCAGACGGAGGCCGGACTCCTGAGGTACGCCTGGCTTTGTCACTTGAGCCAGGACAACAACAATCCGGAACTGGCGTTGAAAACCGTTGCGGCCAAGTTGGAGGAGAGGGGACTGCAGGTGGGGAAGGACATCGAAGTGGTGCCCCTGAAACGGCAGCAGCCTTCGCCGATGTACGAGTTTGAGTAATGGATTTGCCTCTTTCTGTCGTGTGACCGGCGTGAACCCGTCACGGAAGGAAAAGTAACGGGAAGACGGGTCTGTACGGAAACATTTGATAGATAGATTCTTATCTCTGGCCGTTGGAATGAGGAAGAAAAAACTTGATAAAAAATACTTGAAATGTTTTGCAGGTTGGCGAAAAACCTCTACATTTGCAACCGCAAAACGAAAGGTAATGCACTCTTAGCTCAGTTGGTAGAGCAACTGACTCTTAATCAGTGGGTCCAGGGTTCGAATCCCTGAGGGTGTACCAAAGGATGGTTCTGAAAGAAATTTCAGAACCATCCTTGCTTATAGAGGCTTGCTATAATGTCGTTGGCTCACGCCTATAATGTCGTTTTTCGAAGAGGCTTTCTGATAATCACCACAGTTTATTTGAGGATCTTGGTTATAGTATCTTGCTTATATCAGCTTGAGCTTATTCCGGCTCAGTCAGAGAATCGGGTGGCGATTGTTCCGATAACTGAACGTTAACTCACCGTTAACTGGCCGTTAACTACCGATTACTGCCGTTAACCCACCGTTAACTGGGCGTTAACTACCGATTACTACGGTTAACCAGCCGTTAACTCGCCGTTAACTAAATCCGTCCGTTTCGGAGGGGCTGTCTGACGACGTACAGCCATACACCCTCATCCCGTACAACTATAGCACCTCATGCTGTACGTTCACTACCCCTCATCCCGTACGTCATTAGAGTGCCATCCCGTACGGGATGAAACCCCTACTTTTACTGAGTTCGTTGCA
>CAVFNZ010000091.1:0-10165 GCA_963624095.1 Clostridium sp. CAG:217
TCGAACCAGTGACACAAGGATTTTCAGTCCTTTGCTCTACCAACTGAGCTATGGCACCAAATGTTTCATCTTCTTTTGCGGTGCAAAGGTAAGACAAACTTTTGAACCACGCAACTATTGGAGGAAAATATTTCCGTTTTTGTTTTGTATTGCCAGCAAACTCGGCTTTTAGCGTCCCCTCCCTCGCCTTCTCCGCTACGCTCTGAAGACGAGGGATGGGACGCTGTGTTTGCACCTCTGTCTTGAATCTGCATATTCCGGAGCATACCCGTTCAGCATTCCGGGGATGCGGCGTGCACAGGGGACTGTGTTCTGTCAATCAGACCACGAATCCATTGCAGAGGGGAGGCCCTCTACTGCAATGGATTCCAGCCTTGGGCTTTCAGCTCAAACTCCTGACCGTCGCGGGTGATGAGGGCCGTGCCGAGCTCCGGTTTGGTGATGTGGCCGATGATGTGGATGTCGTCTATCTCGGCAATGCGTTCGTGGTCGGCGAGCGGAACGGTGAACAGTAGCTCGTAGTCCTCACCGCCGTTCAGGGCGCAGGTGCTTACGTTCATGTTCAGTTCCTCCGCCATCACAGCGGTCTGGTAGTCCAGGGGGATGCGCTCCTCGTAGACACGGCAACCCACTTTGCTCTGACTGCAGATGTGTAGCAGCTCTGACGAGAGGCCATCCGAGATGTCCATCATCGCTGTCGGTTTGATGCCTGCCTGACGCAGTTTCTCGATGATGTCGCCACGGGCTTCGGGTTTCAGTTGCCGCTCCAACAGGTATTCCTTGCCACTGAAGTCGGGGTTGACCTCTTTCTGTCCGGCGAACACGCTCTTCTCACGCTCCAGCAGTTGCAGCCCCATGTAGGCGGCCCCAAGGTCGCCCGACACGCAGATGAGGTCGGTGTCATGCGCGCCGTTGCGGTAAACAATCCGGTCTCGGTCCGCCTCGCCAATGCAGGTGATGCTGATGGCCAGTCCGGTGAGCGACGAGGTGGTGTCGCCACCGATGATGTCCACGTGATGGGTCTCGCACGCCAACTTCAGTCCGGCGTAGAATTCCTCCATGTCCTCGATGCAGAAACGCTTGGAGAGCGCCACCGACACGGTCATCTGCCGTGGCGTGCCGTTCATGGCATAGATGTCGGAGATGTTCACCATGGCCGACTTGTAACCCAAGTGTTTCAGCGGTGTGTAGACCAAATCGAAATGCACGCCCTCCATCAGCATATCGGTCGTCACGAGCACTTCCTTGTCGGGATAGTGGAGCACGGCGCAGTCGTCGCCTACGCCATAACGGGTCGATTCATTTTGCGTCTTCATGCCTTGGGTCAGGTGCTTTATCAGTCCGAACTCGCCCAAGGTGGCTATTTCCGTTCTTTTGTTTTCTTGCATGTGTCAATGTCTGTTTATGAGTTCGCGCATGATGGCGGTCATCCGTGGCTGTGCCTTGTCGGCAGCCTGTTGCACTTCCTCATGGGTTATTTCCATAATCTTTCCTTCCACGCCCAGGTCCGTGATGACCGAGATGCCGAACACGCGCATCCCGCAATGTCTGGCCACAATCACTTCGGGTATGGTGGACATGCCCACGGCATCAGCACCGAAGGTGCGGAACATGCGGTACTCGGCCGGTGTTTCGTAGGTGGGGCCTTGCGTGCCTAAGTAAACGCCTTCCTGCACGGCGAAGCCCTGTTCGGCGGCTATCGCCTTGGCCTTGGCCACCAGCTCCTTGTCATACGCTTCGCTCATGTCCGGGAAACGCGGACCATAAGGAATGTTCTTGCCGCGCAACGGGTGCTCGGGGAAGAAGTTGATGTGGTCGGTGATAATCATCAGGTCGCCAATGGAGAAACGGGGATTGGTGCCTCCCGCGGCGTTGGAGACGAAGAGCGTGGTGACGCCCAGCTCGCGCATCACCCGGATGGGGAAGGTTACCTCTTTCATGGAGTAGCCTTCGTAGTAGTGAAACCGTCCCTGCATGGCAAGGATGTCTTTGTTTCCCAACTTACCGAACAGGAGCTTTCCGCTGTGTCCCTCCACGGTGGAGACGGGGAAGTTGGGTATCTCTTGATAAGGAATCTCGTATTTGTCGGTAATCTCGTCGGCCAGGCTACCCAGCCCGGTTCCCAGGATGATGGCGGTCTGTGGACTGCTATGCATTCTGCTTCTGACGTAGGACGTTGTTTCTTGAATTCGTTCTAACATATTTGACAATATCATTGATAAGTTCTTTCTCCCCGTCCAGCAGGAACGTCACCTTGATGGGAAGGGCATAGAGACGGCTCTTGAACGCGTCGTCCAGGGCGAGGTCCCGCATGCGCGCGGCATCCTTCTCGGTGGTGATGACGATACGCTTCTCGGGGTCCAACCGATTGAAGGCCGACTGCATCTGGCTCACGTCACTCTTCGAGAACTCATGATGGTCCGCGTAGTGGAGCGTGTTGAAACGTTTGCTGTAAGATCGGATCTTCTCTTCCAAGGGGCGTGGCGAGGCGATGCCCGTGACGAGCAATATGTTCGGGTTGTCGCGCAAGACCTCCAACGGCAACGATTCCGTATCCGCAAAGACAGGTTTCAGGTTGTCATACTCCATGGTGGAGAAGTAGAGCTTCTGGTATGGAAAGAGATTGAGGCTTTTCGCTATGATGCGATAGTCCATCGGCTTGAGGTCGTCGGGACATTTCGTCACGATGACGATGTTGGCACGGTCTTTCCCCTTGACGGACTCGCGCAGCCGACCCGCGGGCAGGAGCGTGTCCTCGTTGAACGGGCGGTTGTAGTTGCACAGCAGAATGCTGATTCCGGGTCTTACGTAGCGATGCTGGAAGGCATCGTCGAGCAGTATCAGGTCCAAGCCCGGCGCAACACTCTCACGGCTCAGCTCTTCTATGCCGTGGCAGCGGTCTTTGTCCGCCGCCACATAGCAATCGGGGAACTTGTGCTTTATCTGGTAAGGCTCGTCGCCAATCATGGTCGCTTTCGTTTTCTCCGTGGCCAAGACGAAACCTTTCGATTTACGCTTGTAGCCCCGGCTCAGCACGGCCACTTTGAAGTGTTCCTGCAGGTGGCGTACGAGAAACTCCGTGTGGGGAGTCTTGCCGGTGCCGCCAACAGTGATGTTGCCGATGGAGATGACCGGCACGTCATAGGTCTTCGACTGAAGGATGCCCATGTCGAACAGATGATTGCGGAAGGACACCCCGATACCGTAGAGCATCGAGAAGGGGATGAGCCATCGGTTGGTTTGTGGGTGCGTGTTGTTCATTGGCGGTTTTAAGTTGTTTGTTAGAGATTCAGGTTTAGTCCGAAAGGAAGGCGAGCCTGTAACTTGTCCTTCTTGTCGATATTTTGGATAAACTCTACGCAAGGGTAGAGTTCCGGCATTTTGCTGCGGAGCGTTTCCCGGATATAGTCATCCCTTTTGCGGTTGAGTAGTTTGGTCAGCATACTCTCTTTCCGTGGATAGTCCACCAGGTAGTAGTCGTCGATGTCGGCTTCGATGGCTGCCATGACGATGGCCGTGTCGATGCCTCCCAGTTGGTCCACCAAACCTGACTTTTGTGCGGCCTCACCGGTCCAGACGCGGCCTTCGGCCAGGCTCTTGATGGAGTCTGTGCTCAGCCCTCTGCCTTCCGCGCAACGGGAAACGAACAGCTCGTATCCGCGGTTTACGCTTTGCTGGACATAGCCGCGTTCCTCATCGTTGAAGGAACGGACGATGCCGTTTGTCCCGGCAAACTTATTGGTATTTACCTCCTCGATGCGCAGTCCGAGCTTCTCGGTCAGCACCTTTTCGAAGCTGGGCACCATTCCAAAGATGCCTATCGAGCCGGTCAGCGTTGTGGGCTCCGCCACAATCTTGGTCGCCGCGCACGAGATGTAGTAACCGCCCGAAGCGGCATAGTCGCCCATGGAGACTATCACCGGTTTCTTCGCTTTCAGCTTCTTTACCTCGTTCCAAATCTGTTCCGAACCGAAGGCACTGCCGCCCGGCGAGTTTACGCGCAGCACCACGGCCTTGATGTCGTCCTCCTCCGCCAGCTCCCGCAGCGTGCGGCTCATCCTCTGGGAGTCAATGCCCTCTTCTTCCATCGTCGTGCCGTCTATTTCGCCTTCCGCATAGTAGACGGCAATGCCGTCTTCCACAGAGGTTGCTTCCCCCAGTGGAATGTTCATCATGTCGCTGAGGCTAAGCAGATTGAGGTCAGCGTCTTCCTCAACTCCGGCATACGCTTTCAGCACCTCCTTCACGTCGTTCTGATAAATCAGGGTGTCCACCATGCCCACTCTCACAAATTCGGCGGTTTCACCCGCTGAGATGAACCGGTCGGCAAAGCTGTTGAGCGAGTCGGGACAGATTTTGCGCGAAGCCGCCACGCCGTTCACCACTTTGTCCCAGATTGACTGCAAGTAGGCGGTAATCTGTTCGCGGTTGGCATCGCCCATACTGTTGGAGGTGAAAGGTTCCACCGCCGCCTTGTAAGCGCCCACCTTGAATATCTGCATGTCCACGCCAACCTTCTCAAGCAAATCTTTGAAGTACATCGTTTGTGAGGAGAGGCCCACCCAGTCTACACTGCCGATGGGGTTGAGCGTCACCAAGTCGGCCACGCTGCAGAGGTAGTAGCAGCCCTGCGTATAGTTGTCGCCATAGGCAACGATAAACTTCTCTTCCTTGAAGTCGAGCAACGCGTCCCGAATGGCCTTGAGGGTGGCCGGACCGGCCTGCAAGTCACCTGCCCGCAGGTAGATGCCTTTTATCTGAGGGGTGTATTTCGCATCCTCAATAGCTGTCAAAATCTCCTTCAGACCCATGGTGGTGGATTGATTTCCCATCAGCATGTCCACCGGCGAATCTTCCGTGGCCTGTTCCGCGACGCTACCCGTGAGGTCGAGCACCATGACGGAATTCTCCCTCACCTCGGTCTCTTGGGGGCTGGAGGCGAAAGCGACTATCGCACTTACCACGAGAATGCATAGAAAAAGGCAGATTCCTCCGGTAACAATCAAACCAGTTACGGTGGCGAGCGTAAACTTGATAAAGTCCTTCATGACAAACGTTCATGTTTTCAACAAAGGTAGTGCATATTTTTTAATTAATAAGCAAATATTGGGGACTTTTTCTATTCAAGCCTCAGAAACTGAGGTTTTGAGGCTATTTTGTCCGCTCGTCACGCAGCTGTTGAAGTCGTTGCAGCGCATGTTTGCGCGAAAGCATAATCTGGTGGCGATAGACCAGGCAGGCGGTGATGAAGTAGCATCCGGCCTGTAGCCAAAGGGCCTGGTATTCCACCCGCACCTGGTCGAGCGTGGCCCCCATGCTGTTGATGCGTATGAATCCGTTGATGCCGAACGTGGAGGGAAACAGGTAGGAAAGGTATTTCCAGAACGTAGGCACGGCGGCTCCCGGCCACGAGATTCCGCTGATGAAGAGGAACACCATGGAGGTGAAGATGAACGCCACCATGCAGGTTTCGCGGTCGCGTATGAGGATGGAGGCGGTCATGGCAAAGAAGATGCACGCCGCGATGTAGGGGATGAGGAACCCGAAGAGCGTGGCGGCGTGAGCCAACTGCAGCAGGCTGAAGAGGTGGGGGACGAGGCACGTCATGTACGTCCCCATGAGCAGGAACACCATGAAGTAGACCAGCGACTTGCCGAGTACGATGCGCAGCGTGCCGTGATAGTGCCGGTTAATGGGGACGAGGTCGCTGAAGCGGTTGTGCTCGCGCGCCGTTCCCACAGAGAGGCCTATGCCCAAGAGCAGGGTTTGTTGGATAATCAGGATGATGACTCCCGGAATGATGAAACTGGCAAAGCCGCCTTGAGGGTTGAACATACTCACCTCGGTATACTTGATGGGTTGTGTGCCCACTTCGTCCTGCCGGTTGGTCGTGTTGCCCAGTCGGGAAATTTTTATCTCTTTGTTCATCTTCAGCGACACGTCCGTGCAGGTGCTCAGTATGGCTTTGTAGTAGAGCAGTCCGCTCATGTCGCAGTATATCATCACGCGGGTCTGCCGTCCTTGCGCCAGGTCCCGGTCAAACTCCTCCGGTATGTAGATGATGCCGTAGGCTTTCCGCTGGCGAATCAGTTCCTTCGCCTCTTCCATGTCCGCGCAGTGGGAAGTAATCTCCACATTGGCCCCTCCGTCCGTCAGTCTCAGAAACTGTCGGCTCAGGGCCGAGTTGGCATGGTCTACCACCGCCACGGGTACGTCGCGCACGCCCTCGTTCGTGTAGATGAAGGTGTAGAGTACCGGATAACCCAACGGCACGAGGATGAAAAAGATGAGCACGCCCTGGTCCTTGAAGACGTTACGGAGTTCTTGGAGCCAGATGTGGAACAGGTCGTGGATACCCTCTTTGATGATATGTGAAAGTGAGTCGCGTTTCATGTTCATGCCGATTTAGGGTAGGTATTTATAATGGAGGAAAGCCGTCCGCAGCCGTCGCAGCACCAACAAGGGGAGTAGGGCGAACAGCAGCAGGGCCAGGTAGGATTGCCATACGTAGCTCATCGCGTAACCGTTGAGCGCCTCGTTGACGTAAATAAGGTAATAGTGGCGCAAGGGGAAGAGCGCGCTCAGTGCCTGCAAGGCCGTCGGCATACCCATTACCGGGAACGAGAATCCCGAGATGGAGAACGAGACGACTCCCCAGAGCGAAGCGGTGCTCAAGGCCAGACGCAGCGAAGGCAGGAGGCCGAACAGAAAGACGGCGAACCCTTGCGACGCCACCACGGTGAGCAACGAGGTGAACAGCATGATGCCAATCCCGCAGTGGCAAGGGAATTGCAGGAAGCGGAACATGTAGACATCGTAGAAGGCGAACAGCACGAAAAAGAGTATCGTCTGCGGCAAGAGTTTCCCCATAAGCGCCAGCCACACGCGGTTGTCCGCCATGCGCATCCATCGCCGGGCGGTATTGTTCTTTAGTTCCGTACCGATGGAGAAGATGGTAGTCAGAAAGATGAATATCATGAATATTCCCGGCAGGATGGTGTTGCAGAGATAGACCGAGTAGTTGAGCCACGGGTTGTTGATGGGATGCGTCTCGATGACGATAGGCTGCAGGAAGCCCATGGCCTGACTGGCCGTGGCTCCTTTGGCATAGAGCGTGGAGCGTCCCACCGCACCGTTGGCCAGCTCGGACATCGTACGCAAGTCCTTGTAGAGCAACGAACCCGCTATCAGGTAGGCGTTGTTGGTGTAGAACGAAACGGTAGGCTGTCGTCCCGCCACCGCCTCTTGGGTAGTTCCCTTGGGGATGTAATAAAACGCGTAGAGCTTGCCGCGTTGCATGGCGTCGCGCGCCTCCGCCACCGAGCCATAGTGCGCCACAACCTTTGTGTACTGGAACGCGTCCATCGTACGGACGATGTTGCGCGACGTGGCGGTGTTGTCCTCGTCCACAATCCCTACGGGCATGTCCGTCGGCAATCCTTCGCCCATGAGGGAGGTGAAGAAAAGGACGCACAGTAGCGGCGCGGCGAAGATGCTGAACAGGTAGAGCGGGCGTGAGCCCATCTGTTTCAGTTCGTTGCGTATGAGCCGGTAGAGACGGAACGGGAACTTTCTCATGATTGTTCTGTTATTTCTTCAGGATGACGCTCATGCCCGGACGAAGTCCTTCGATGGGCTGCACGGGCTTGGCGCGCACTTCAAACGTCTTCAGGTCAAACTGTCCTGTGGCCTTGGTGGCTTTCCATGCGGCGTAGCTGCCAAGGTCTTTCAGGTAGTAAACCTTGAAGGTCGCCTCTTTGTCCAACGCCGGCATGTAAGCGGTAAACTCCGTTCCGACGGTGAGCCCTTTGAGCAAATCCTCGCGCACGTTGAACGTGGCCCACACGTTGTCCATCAGCGCGATGTTCATGATGGGTGCTCCCGTGCCTACCAGTTCGCTGATCTTCGGGAAAATGTCCGTCACCTCACCGGCTTGCGAAGCGATGAGGATGGTCTCCTTGACGTACGAGTTTACCTCGTCCACAGCTCCTTTAGCCTGCTCGGCCTTGGCGGATGCCATGCGTTTGTCCTCCTCCTGGGCGCCGTTGCGCGCCATTTCGTATTGCGACTTGGCGGCTTTTTCGGTGGCCTCCATCGCCTGATAGTTCGCCAGCACTTCGTCACGCTTCTGGGCGGATACTACGCCCTCCTCAAAAAGGCGGTTGACGCGTTGGTACGACTTCTCGGCAATGGTGCGTCCGGCTATGGCCTTTTGCCACATCTCATACGCCATCTGCAACTGCTCTTGTCGGGTGCCCCGCCGCGCTTTCTCATCGAAGGCTTCGGCTGCCGATTCCACGGCCTTGGCCTGTGTGTGCTTGGCCATCACGTCGGGTGCCTCAAGCAGCGCCAATGTGTCGCCGGCCTGCACTTTCTGTCCCTCCTTCACTCTGAACTCCAGGATGCGGCCCGGTACCTTGCTCGATACTCTGTACTCGTCCACCTCCGCTTGTCCCTGTATGATTTCGGGACCTTTTCGCAAGGCGAAGAATCCGATGACGGCTACCAGCACTATCACTCCGGTAAGGGTAATCAGAGCCAACAGGATGTTACTGTTTTGCGATCTTTCTGACATAATCGTAGAATGCTTTATGTTTTCGTTTTGTTATAGACTATTTAAGTAGACCCATCGACTTCCTCAGATAGACATCGGACAGCTTCACGTCAATCTGCGCGTCTATCTTCTCCGACCGGGCGGAGAGCCATGCCGTCTGAGCCTCCAGCACGTTGCTGGTCTGCATCACTCCCTCGCGGAATCCCAGGTTGGCGGAGCGCAGGTTCTCGTCCGCCTTCTCCAGGTTCTTCTCCGCCATGGCCAACTTCTTGGATGCCTCCCGCACCTTGAAGTTGCATTGGTTCACTTGCAGTTCGATTTTCTCTTTCGCCTCGTCCAGCTGCAGCGTGGCGGCCAAGGCACTGGCACGCGCGGCTTTCACCTTATAAGCTCCTTCGCCCCAATGGAAGACGGGTATGCTCACCATCACGCCTACGTTCCACGAGCCTCTGAACTTCCGTTCGAATCCGTTCCACAGGGCAGGGTTCGTGACCATGTAATTGCCTGTCAAGGCCACGGTGGGGAGAAACTCGGCGCGTGTGATGTTTATTTTCTGTTTGTAGATGTCCGTAGCCAACCGCAGACTCTGAATCTCCGGCCGATTGTCGAAGGCAGTTTCTACGCTGTGCTTCGTCCCGGTCTGTAGGATGGGGAGGCTGTCGGTCTCTTCGTCGGCCAACTGAATCTCGGTGTCCAAGGGGATGCCGCAGAGCTGACATAGCACCATTTTGCAGAGTGTCAGTCCGTTGTCCACCTTCGTCAGTGTCATCTCCGCCTCGTTTACCTTTACCTTCACCGACAGTCCGTCGGCTTTCGTCACCACACCTTCCGCTATCATCTTCTCCACGTCCGCATCCAGCTTCCGTACCAACTCCACGAAACTCTCCGCCAGACGTTTCTTGTGCGCCAGCGACACTACCTGCCAATAGGCTTCATCGGTGCTGAGAATCACCTCTTGCACTTGGGTCTGGTATTGGCTCTCCGCCAACTGCTCGGCAAAGTGGGTCAGTTTGTTGTAGGCGCGAATCTTTCCGCCCATGAAGAGGGGTTGCGTCAGCGTGACCACTCCCGCATAGATGTTGCGGGTGTCCGTGCGCAGGGCGTCGATGATGGAACTGCCGGCCTCGTTGAGAGGGGTGGCCAGGTCGAGAGACATCAGCGGTGACAGTAGGTTCTGATACTCCGGGTGAGCCGTCAGTATCTGTTGCAGCGTTCCCTGTATCGGTTGCGTAACCGAAGTCCCGAGGGACGACAAGGCCGTCTTTTGCTCATCACTGAGCAGCGAAGTCTCTCGTTGGTTGCGTATGTAGGCACCCGTGGCGTTTATCTTCGGGAGGAAATTTGTCGTTGCCGCCTTATGCTCATAGTGCGCCTCCACCTTCTTCTGTTGTGCGACGCGCAACTCCTTGTTGTTTCTCAGCGCCAACGCTCTGCAACTGTCGAGGTTCAGCACAACCTGTGCCGGGGCTTGCGTCAGCCATCCGCACATCAGTACCAACCAAATGCCTTTATTCATGATGCTATACCTATATATATTATATACACATTCTGTGAAACGTTATTTCGTCTCCATCGGGAGCAGTACAATACGACCACGGGACAGTGTTGTAC
>CAVFNZ010000092.1:0-10035 GCA_963624095.1 Clostridium sp. CAG:217
CAGTAAAGCGGACGGATGGGACGATTTTGTCCCCTTCGGTTAGCAAATGCGAATGAGCTTCCTAACATTATTAATTTTAGTACTCATGATTAACAGATTTATCTTGAACGAAGTATCTTACTTCGGTGCGGGAGCGCGCAAGCAGCTACCCGAAGTATTGGCACGACTCAACCTGCACAAAGCATTGGTGGCAACAGACAAAGGATTGCTGAAAGTCGGCACGGCGAAAATGGTGACCGACGTACTCGATGAAGCCCATTTCCCTTATGAAATTTACAGCGAGATTAAACCGAATCCTACGGTGACGAACGTGAAGCAGGGCGTGGAAGCCTTCAAGGCTTCGGGTGCAGACTGCATCATCGCCATTGGTGGCGGTTCGTCCATGGACACGGCCAAAGGTATCGGCATCGTCAACAACAACCCGGAGTTTGCCGATGTGGTTTCGCTCGAAGGTTGCGCCCCCACGAAGAACAAGTGCGTGCCCATCATCGCGTTGCCGACAACCGCCGGTACGGGTGCTGAGGTGACTATCAACTACGTCATCATCGACGAAGTGAACAAGAAGAAGATGGTCTGCGTAGACCCGAATGATATTCCCGCCGTGGCCATCATCGACCCGGAACTGATGTATTCACTGCCGAAGGGGCTGACCGCAGCCACCGGTATGGACGCGTTGACCCACGCCATCGAGGGCTACATCACCAAGGGTGCTTGGGTGATGTCGGACATGTATGAGCTGCAGGCCATCAAGATGATTGCGGAGAACCTGCCGTTGGCGGTGGACGAACCGACGAACCCCGTAGGCCGCGAAGGCATGGCACTGGCGCAATACATCGCCGCACAGGCTTTCTCCAATGTCGGATTGGGATTGGTACACGGCATGGCGCACCCGATGGGTTCCCTGTTTGACATTCCTCACGGCGTGGCCAACGCCTTGTTGCTGCCTACGGTCATGGAGTTCAACATGCCGTGCTGCATCGAGAAATATGGCGTGATAGCGCGCACAATGGGTGTCGACACCACAGGCATGACCGCCGAACAGGCCGCACAGGCCGCTTGCGATGCCGTGAAGAAGTTGGCTATCCGGGTGGGCATTCCACAGCATCTGTCCGAGTTGGGCATCCAGGAGATAGACATCCCCGCCTTGTCGGCACAGGCCATCGCCGATGTCTGCACACCGGGCAACCCGCGCGACGTTACCGAAGATGTCATCAAGGAACTCTACAAGAAAGTGCTCTGATTCTTCCATCACGTTATATATAAAAGAAGAGGCATCCTTATGCGGGATGCCTCTTCTTTTATATATGTATGGATAGACGCTTCTTAGAAGAACAGGTAACGGGTGTCCTTCACCTCTGCCTTGTCATAGAGGTCGCTCATAAAGCGGCTCATATAACGGAGGTTCATGTTCACCGCCGTTGCCTCTTCGGCCTTCTCATCGAAGGTGTCGTTGGTGTTCTCCTTATTGATAACCTGGAATACGTACACACCACCGTTTCCTTTGACGGGAGCACTCAGCTTGTTCAACTCCGCCTTGGCTGCGCTACCGCTCAAGACCGGCTCGCTTGAATGCGTGAGAGCCACATAGGCGGGAGCGGCGAACGTCACGTGCTTCACGGTGTCGCTCACGGCATTGGCTACCGCCTTCGCTTCGTCAAGGGTCTTGGCCTTTGACAGCTGTTCGGTGAGCTGAGCGGCTTTCTTGTCGCGAACGACTTCGCTTCTCAACTGAGCGGCGACTTTCTCCACCGGCATGTAACCCTCTTTGTTGATGTCGGCAACGGCAATCACCAGCAACTGGTTGTTGTCACCGCACTCGTACAACTGAGAGACTTCGCCTTTCTTGGCGTCGAACACCCATTTCAACGCTTCGCGTGTGCCCTTGATGCCGCAAACATTGTGTTCGTTGCTCATGAAAGCGCTGCGCTCCAAGAGACGGTAGCCGTTCTCTTCGGCGTTCTGTTCCATCTTCTCTATCGTACCGTTCTGAGCCACGAACTGGCTGAACTCGTTGTATGCCTTGTTGTAGGTCTCCTTGCTGAACTCTACCGGACGTTTCACCACAGCCACCTTATATTTGGTGACCATCGCCTTGCGTGACACCACCTGCAGGATGATGTTCATCTGACCAATCTCCAGGTTAGCGGTATTCTTCGGTTCGAGCGTGTTCAACGCGCTGAGCAGTTTCACGTTGTTCATGTCCAACTGGGCGGACTCATAGTTGTTGGAAGCCAACCAAGTGCTCTCACCTGTCTGGCCGTATTTCTTGGCCAACTCAGCGAAATCGGCACCGCCCTTGATGGCTGTACTGAGGCTGTCGGCCAACTTCTTGGTAGCGTCCGGCGTATCGGCAATCACCTGAATCTGACGGAACTCAACCGAGTCCGGAGCCATCTGCTTCGACAACACCTTGAAAGCGTTGTAGGAGTCGTCGCTCTGGCTATAGAACGGACCGAACACCTCGCCAACGGCCACTGAATCCAAACGATTGGCAATGTCAGTAGGCAGAGCCTTCTTGGTGACAGGCAGGTCTACATAGGAGACAGAAGAACCGGTGGCACGAACAAAGGAAGCGAAATCAGCGGTAGTCTGAGCCAACTCGTTGCTGTACTCCGTAACCTCATCGAGCACAGCCTTGCGGTCCGCCTCACTCGGAGTAACCACCACGTCGATATATTTCAGGTTGCGTGACTCAACCGGATTCTTAAATTGCTCTTTCTTCTTATTGTAGAGTTCCTTGATGTCCGACTGAGAGACCGTGACGGTGGAGTCAACGATGGAAGAATAAGGGAGAGCGACCACCACCATGTCCGCCTGGCTGGTGCGGGCGTTGAAGGAATACTCAGCCTCCACGGGGTTAGAGATGACCGACTTTGCCAACAGGCTCTGGAACTTGTTGATCAAGAGAGAGCGTTTGAGCTGTTCCTCGATATAGGTGATAATCAATGCTACGTCTTCGGGGTTGCCGCGGTTGATGAAAGCGTCCATCATCTCCTTGTCGAACGTGCGGGTCTGAGGGTTGTAGAACGGAGTCTGCGCGAGCAGGGGGCTCGTGCCGTCCTTTACAAGAGCCTTGATTTCCGCGTCCGTAACCGTCAATCCCAGCTTGTCAGCCTCTTTCTTGATAAGTGAATACTGCACGTAGGAGTTCCAGATGTAATCCTTCACACGGGTCAAGTCCTCATCGCTGGTCTGACGGCCGTACAGTTTCTCCTGCACCTTGCTGTATTCGTCTACCATCGCCTGATAGTCCTGTGCGGAAATTTTCTTTCCGTTGATTACACCCACGTCCTGCTTAGCCGCATGCGGCTGGAACACTTTCCAAGCGTCACCCGCAATGAAGGCGAACAGCGCAAGACCGATAACAATGAGCAAAAGCGGACCTTTGCTCCTGATTTTCTGTAATGTTGCCATTGAATGATTTGTTTTATATTATTGTTTCTATTTCTTAACTAACCAATTTAGCGCACGAAGATACGAAAAAGATTTTAACTGATGCGTAATTCCGGCAAAAATTGCGCTATTCTATCAGTTTCAGCCGGACAAGCTCTATCTTCGTGGTCGTCACGTTGATGATTTTGAACTGGAAACGACCCACCGTAATGACCTCATGGAGCTTCGGCAAACTTTGGTAATAATGGAGTATCAAGCCGCCAACGGTCAGGTAATCATCGGACTCGGGCAAGTCGAGGCTGAACATCTCATTGACCCGTTCTATCTCCAGCCGGGCGGAGAGCAGGTATTCCTTCTCGCCTACCTGTTTGGCGATGTAGGAATCCACGTCGTGCTCGTCTTCTATCTCACCGAAGATTTCCTCCACCAGGTCTTCCAACGAAACGATGCCGGAGGTGCCGCCAAACTCATCCACCACCACGGCGAGCGACTTCTTCCGCTGCATGAAGATTTTCATCAGCTTCCGCGCGCCCATGGTCTCGGGCACGATGGGCATCTGTTGGATGTGGTGTATCCAGTCGTTGGCGTGACGGAACATCTCCGACGAGTGGATGTAGCCTATGATGTTGTCTATATTGTCTTTGTAGACAATCAGCTTGGAATAGCCCGACTCGATGAAGCGCGCCTTGAGGTCTTCCAGTGAGATGGTGATGTCCACCGCCTCTATCTCCGTACGGGGGACGATGCAGTCGCGGATGCGGACGTTGGAGAAGTCGAGCGCGTTCTGGAATATCTTCACTTCCGTATCAATCTCCTTCTCGTCTTCGGGAAGGCTGGAAGAGATCAGGTTGTCGAGGTCAATCTTGGTAAACGCCTTCTGGGTAGCGTCTTTGTTCGGCCGGCTGCCCACGAGCCGTAGCAAGCCCTCGGACAGCAGGGAGGTAAACTTGGAGACGGGATAGAGCACCACATAGCAAATGAACGCCGGCACGGCGACCACTCCCAAGGCCGTATTGGGGTTTATGCGGAACAGGGTCTTAGGCATGAACTCGCCCGTCACCAGGATGATGAGCGTGGAGAGCACGGTCTCTATCAAAATCAGCAGGAAGGGATTCTCGATAATCCCGTTGAGTACATGGTTATTGATGATCTCGGCAAAGAAGATGCCGTAGATGACCAACGCGATGTTGTTGCCCACCAACAGGGTGGAGATGAAGTTATTGGGGTTTCGATAGAAGATGGAGAGGATGCGCGAGGTCACGCTGTGACTGCTCTTGTCCATCTCGAACCTCAGCTTATTGGACGAGACGAAAGCGATTTCCGTTCCGGAGAAGAACGCCGAAAAGGCCATCGTGATGAGTATGTAAATAATCGTAGCGACCATGTTTCCTATTTCTGTTGCCTTTGGGGCAGTGAGTCGTTGGGCTGCTCTTCCACGGGGAAGATGCCCGCCGTGTTATGAATGACGTAGTCGGTAAATTGCTGGTTGGACCGGAAGCCATACCCGGTGATGACCTTGTCCTCCTGCTCGATATGGATGTATTGGTCCGAATAGACCCGCTGGGTGTTCTGATTCCAGTAGAGTTGGTCGGTATCGAACTTCTCCCCCTTCTGGTTGCGTACAGAGACATGACCGCGCAAGTCCCACAATTTCTGTTTGTCGTAGTAGTAGGCGGTGTCGGCCTTTATCTTGGCATCCACCATCAAGCTGTCGTTGAACTTCTCCAGGAAGACGCCTTTCTCGAAAGCCCACTTCGACGGATTGCGTTTGTCGTAGACGAGCCACTCTTCCGCCACGATTTTATAGCGTATCACTCCCGAGTCGGAAACCAGGGAGGAGACACCTATCGTCTGCATCGACGGGAGCGAATCGCGATTCTCCACCTGAGCCGCCAGATGCTTCTCCTTACCGCCGCACGACGATAATAAAACAAGCATAACAGTGGCCACAAAGACCACTGTTATGCTTCGTATGGATATCCTTCTATAAGTTTCTGTTCGGTAAACCATATTATCTGATGACCGTACTTTCGCCTATCCATCCGCCGACCGTGACCGTGTCACCCTTCTTCATGCCAAGGAAGAAAAGGTCTTCAGCCTTCGGTGTATGCTGAGCGTAGGTACCGATTAATTTATTGGCCTCTTCCGTCACGCTCGGGTCAACGGATTTCGCGCGTTGCAGTTTGTCGATGCAGACGTAGTAGGTACATCTGTTCAGAGCTTGTTCGTCGTTCCATTTCGGGCTGGAGGCGTACATGTTTGCCAACAGGATGTAAGCCTTGCCATTGTTCGCGTTGAAGGAGAGAGACTTGTGTACATAACTCTTCGCGCGGCTCAACTGTTTCTTGGAGAAGAGTACGACGGCCACGTTGTAAGCGTCTTCCGACTTCTTGTCGGCATCGTCCTCCAAAGAGATGGCTTGGTCGAAGAACTCGACAGCCTTGTCCAGGTCGTCATTCTTGTAGTACATATAGGCGCAACCCACGGCCGTTTCAGCGGTCGGAGCGATGTTGTGCGCATATTCCGAAGCCTTGAAGTAAGCGTCCTGGTCGGTACACTTGAACATACGCATCAGCGACACAACTTTCTTCAGATACTCCAGGTTGTCCTTGTTGGCCTCCACCTTGGGAGCGTACATTTCCTGAAGGTTCTCGCAAGTGGCGGCACCGCTGTTGATGAAGTAAGCGTCGATATTGTTCTTGGAAGTCTCGGTAACTTGCTTCAGACGCTCGGAAACGTCCTTCAGCAAACCGTCAATGTAAGCCGAGCACATCTGATAGTCTTCGATAAACTTCTCTCTGTGGTTGGCATCGGCCTTGTATTTGCGTGCGGAGACGTCCATATAGTCCTGCAACACGTAGTAGGTGGTGTTCTCCTTCTCCATCTCAATGGCCTTGCCCAGCATCTCGTAAGCCTTGTTCACGTCCAGGTTCGCCTGGTTGTAGGCGTAGAAGTCATGAGCCTGAGAGCCACGGATAAATCCTTCGGTAACGGGTCTCCTCACATAGGAGTTCAGTTGGTCGAGGTATTTGATGCGCTGTTCGTACACGCCCATCAGTTCGTCCATGTACTGTGCGCGCTTGGCAGCGTCCTTCTCGTTATCAATAAACCAATGGAGTATCTTCACGCCATTCGTATAGGTCAGGTTCTGAGCGGCGGGGCACTCCGTGTACGCAACCTTCCAGGGGAGGTAAGCGTCCTTGAAGTTTCCGGTCTTGACGTACTCCGCGTACATGCTCAAATTCTGAAGGCAGCGCAGACTGTCCTCACCGTGTCCGAATCTTGAGCCGTCGTCCACCCCTTTCTGGGCGAAAACGCTTGTCGATCCGAAAGCGACGGCAAGCACGGCTAAGGTAATCATCTTCTTTTTCATCGTATAGAACTTTAGTTGTTGTTAATAATAATCGTCTGTAGTTTTTACTGCACCTTCCACTTGTAGAACCAAATCTGTCCGAATGTGAGACCGACTCCCAACTTCAGGTAGTTCTCCTTGATAAGGCCGCTCTTCGGACTCACGTTCACGTATTCGGCGGACACGGAAAGGTAAGAGGCTCTGCTGCTGTGGCTGTTGAAGATGGGCACCACTACCGCGCCGCCCACTCCGAACTCACTGAAACCAGTCCCCTTTACTTTAATATACGGATTAGAATAATATCCTCCTAACCGATACCGCATTCTTTTGAAAATGCTGCGTGCCGTGAAGCTGGGGATATACTCCATGCCGACGGCCAGTTTATGCACGTCGCGAAACTCCCAGCCGTCCATCTCTTCGGCCGTCGTCTCACCGCTGCCTTTGAAGTAGGGATACTTGGCACCCGCCCACTTCTGATAGGTGTAGTCAAGTCCCACGGTGAAGCGTTTGTCGTAGACATAGGCGGCTCCGATGCCAAACGTGTGAGGCAACTGATAGGCGTTGCCGATGGTATCGATACGCTGGTTGATGATCTGTGTCGAGCTCGTGCTGGTGTCGGACGTGTACTGCACCCTGTAAGCGTCCGCGTCCACATGGTGACCCAACGAGTAAGTGAGTCCCAGCGTGAGCGAGCGTTTTTTGGACAGCTCCATCGTGTACTGCAAACCAAGGTCCAACTTATAGGTCTTTATTTCGGAGGTATAGCTGCGCGTGTATGACCAAGCGGTAGCACCGCTGTAGCTGTTCGTTATCGTGTGGTCAACGTCACCCCACAGATAAGAGAGGTTGGCACCCACGGAGAGGTTATCCACCACCTTGGCACCCACTCCGACGAAGGCTTGGCTCAAGCCGCCGCTGCCCGAGTTCGCTACGCTGGAGATGACGCTGCCGTCTTCGTCCTCGCGCACCGTCGAGCTGGACGAGAAGCTGTAATTGATTTTGGAGTAAGGGATGAATCCGGCGGTCATTCCCACGTTCCTGAAAGCGCGGAACTGCATGGCCAGGTAGTCAAGGCTGGAGTTCTTCACGTTCATCTTCAGCGTGCCGTTGTCGTAGTTGGTATTCTGCAGCGTGACACCCGCGTCGAAGAGGTAAGTCAGCGAATCGATGCCGGAGTAAGAGGCGGGGTTGCCTACGTTGACCATCGACTGGCTTCGCAATCCGTAAGAGATGCCTCCCATACCTTTGTTCGCGGTTGTACTTTGGTCCGACAAGAGGCCGAAGCCGTAACGGGAATAGGGGGATGTCACTCCATTTTGAGCCGTCATCGCGCCCGAAAAGAAGAGCAGTGTCAGACAGCTGAGAACCTTGTTATATGTTATCATTATATTCTAATATTCTGTTTAGTCCTTTCAACACTAAAAATTTATCTGCAAAGATGATATTTTTTAGTTTTGTATCAAAAGAAAAATCATCCCCTCCCGTTAAAAAAACCAAAAGTCCCGGATATTTCCTCCGGAGGTCCATGATGTATCCTTGTATCTCATACGTCATTCCCCTGACGACACCGGCCCGCATGGCGGTCTCCGTGTCATACCCCAACCCGGGCGTTTCCCCGTCGGGACTTACCAAGGGCAGCTTGTCGGTGAGGGCGTTCATGGCCTTCAGCCGCATCTGTTTGCCCGGTGCGATGTTTCCGCCGTGATAGTTGCCCGCCGCATCCACGAACTCGTAAGTGAGGCACGTGCCGGCATCTATCACCAGGATGTCCTTCCCTGGCATCTCGCCCTGCGCACCCACAACGGCCGCGATGCGGTCGCTGCCCAGGGTCTGTGGCGACCGGTAGAGAATCCGTATAGGCAGGGGGATGGCACTGCTTACCCGAAGGGGTTCACAAGGCAGCGCGTCCAACTGACGCCGCATCGTTTCGTTGATTTCCACCACCGATGAGAGAATCGCCTTTTCGATGGTATAGTGCCTGGATATACACGGCAACAACTCCAACGAGTGGTTCGAGCCATAATATATGTGCACAAGCCTTTGGTCGTCAAACAGCGCGAGTTTGGCCACCGAGTTTCCTATATCTATAATTAAATTCACTCTACGGATATCAGTTCGGGCTGCAAAGTAAGTACAATTATAGCAAATAAAAGGTATCTCTTCAAGAGTTTTTGATATTTTTGCATCTCAATTCGTCAGTCAACAAGAACAAACATCCAATAAAACGCAACGTATGAAAAAAGCTATCATTCTTTCGGGACTGATACTCCTGTCAGGGGTTTCAGTCCAGGCGCAAGACCTGCTCAGGGAGTACAGCCTGCGTGCTCCCGTCACCGTGCGCATGCCGCTCCTGGGCGACAGCGTCAACTTCTCCGGCGGCCGCTTCCAGTCCGGTGACTTATTGAAGACCCCCATCGACCTGGACTTCAAGCGTCACGATTGCCAACGGATAACGGCGGACTCCACGGGCTACGCCTCGGTAGCCAAGGCGGAGAGGGATAACCTGCTTTACCTCTTCTCCACCCGGTTGAGGGCGGAGCGGTTTATGCGCGCCACCCTGCAGGTGAGTTCGCCCGTCCGCTTCGAAGTGTTTGTCGACGGCCGTTCGGTATTCAGCAAGACGAGCGTGGAGGACAGCCTGCATCAGGTACGTCCCCAGAGCGTGCCCCTGCGCATGGAGCCGGAGAAGAGCTATACGGTTGTCGTCAAGTTGCTCTCCTGCGCCGACGACAAAGCGCAACCGAAACTGAAATGTCTCCTGCAGAAGGAGCCGGCCTTCGACAAGGTGACCTGCCACGCCGCTCCCGACATGAAGGGACGCGTGCAGCTCTACGACACGGAGTTCGTCCATCAGGTGTACAGCGCGGAGCTGTCGCCCAACGGGAAATACCTGCTCGCCTACTATTCTTATCGGTATAGTGCGGACAGACACACCAGCTACAAGACCCTGACGGAGGTGAAGACCGGCAAGACGATATTGCCCAACGCCAACGCGGGGATGCGGTGGATGCCGCGCAGCAACAAGCTGTTCTACCTTGTGAAGGGGGCGATCGGAAACGACCTCATCACCTACGACCCCGCCACGCAGAAGGAGGAGGTGACGCTCCGGGGGATTCCCGACGGTCATTTCAGATGGTCTCCTACGGAGGATTACCTCATCTACACCGTTACCGAACCGGGTGAGAAGGTGCAAGGCCCCCTGAAGAGGATGCTCCACCCGGACGACCGCATCCCCGGGTCGAGAGACCGTTCCTACCTTATGAAATATGATATAACGACGGGACTGTCCG
>CAVFNZ010000093.1:0-5144 GCA_963624095.1 Clostridium sp. CAG:217
GACCCCTTCTTTTGCTGGCAAAATCTCCTTACCCTCAAAAGTTGCGGATTTGAGGTATTCGTTTTTTGTGCCTGTTTTAACGGAATCCCAAGAAGCGCATCTTCAGATGCCAATGATGCGCTTCCTTAACAGCTAAGAAAGCGCATCATGAGGGTGCATAAAAGCGCATCGTTGGACTGCTTGAAAATCAATGGTTTTCGAGGTATTACCTCTATGGTACGAAGTGGCATTCATCCGCCAACGAGGTGGCATTCATCGGGCATCGAGACTATATAACAAAACCTTCGTGAATGATACACATTAGGATGCTCCACTCTGACCATTGAGGCATGATACACTTCCATTAGGCGAGCACTTCTTTCTCCCTCATGTAATCGACAAGGTCTTCCATCAGATATTCCTTGCCGAATGTATGAAGTACATCATAACTCTGCACAATATAATCCATAAGAATGCCGGATGTTTTGAGACGTTGATATACGTCACGGGCACTCAATCCTAATCGGCGAGAAAGATTGCCAATGCAGTATGTTATGAAATCAATAATATCCTCATTCATATTCTTATCGTTTGGGCTGAATCACTAGTCCAGCGCAAAATCTTTGGTAAAGTTAACTATGTAAGACGAAACCACCAAATGTTTTTGCGACTTTATACCCCAGTTCGGGCTACACTTTGCGTCAATTAATGGCTCTATAGCATTATTTCTTTCAAAGGCTTTCTTTTACAGCATTGCAATATGCATAAGACCACCTTATAGTATCCATTTGGATATGGTTTTGTTTATAACCCATAATCCTTTTTTTTGCACTGCCTTGACGGGTGAGAATCTGCAAATCACGCGGTTTCTGTTTCTCTACTGCCCGCTTGGTTATTCCAAGGTTGTCGGCCAAATTCTGGGCAGACAGGGCGGGATTGGAGTTCAGCAAAAGCAGGAGCTGCTTTTCGGTATCACCGAACTTTACACCGAACTTTACACCGAACTCTTTACCGAACGTTACACCGAACTGTTTGTCCAGAGAATGCCCGTCCGAGTTGCTGTCATATTATTCAGTACCATGATGGTCTTTCAGCGTTTTCAATATCTCGCCAAGCATGAAGTCTATGAACGGTCCGGAATCTGCTTTGGCTGTACTTGCGGCGATGGCATGGTTACTAAATCGTTGTTTGATAACATTCTTTCAGTTAGCATCACTTTGATGCGATTCAATGGCTATGTTTTGTATATTACACCTAATTTTATGTACCCATCTGCAAAAATGATGTTTTTTCTGGAAATTACGCACGGTTTCAACAAAATAATGCGTATTATCAGTTGAAAAAATGATTTACCCGAGCCATAAAGATAGGGATGGCCTTTATTTTTTTTTCTTATTCCACCGGCATGTAAATCGTAATTTATATCTACATTTGTGGCTGAAACATTTGTCCCGACTATGGGGCCTTTAACTTTAAATATACGTATCATGAAATGTAAAAGACGTACCGCTTTGCTAGCGGGACTGCTGGCGTGCAGTGTGATGCAGGCGCAGACCTATACGGTGAAGCGTAACGCGGTGACATTCAATTCGCCGCAAGGAGACATGCGCATCGAGATGTGCAACGACCACATGTTCCGAGTGAACAAAAGCGCGGACTCCTCTTTCCCCGAGAACGAGAAATGGATGGTGGTGAGGTATGAATTCGACAAGGTGAACTTCCGGGTGAAGCCTACGGCCGGAGGCTACGAACTGACAACCGGCGCCATGAAGGTGGACATCAAGGCCAACCCGTGGCTCATCAGCGTGACGGACGCCAACGGAAACGTGGTCTACCGCGAGCTGGAGACAGCCGTGGGCGAGAAGCCGATGAACACCTGCGCCATGCAGCCGGACGAGCACTTCTTCGGCTTCGGCGAGCGGATGGACTTCCTGGACCAACGGGGACAGAAGGTACACCTGAACGTGGAACTGGGACGCGGACCGAAACCCGCCGTGGGCGGCAAGGATATCCTTCGGGCAAACTACTGCCCGGTACCTTACTTTATGAGCAACAAGGGTTACGCCATCTTCTTCCACACGGCCAACATCACGGACTGGGACATGGGATGGAGCCACTCCGACCGCTATTCCTACACGGCAGGTGGGGGAGACCTGGACTATTACTTCATTCTGGGTCCGTCGTTCGAGTCGATGATTCACAACTACCAGCTGCTGACGGGTGTCAACCCGATGATGCCTCGCTCGGCCTACGGGCTGCACATCGGTTCCTACAGCGGAGGCACGTGGAAGCACGAGGAGTGTACCACCGACCAGTATCCGATTGACCTGGTACACCGACTCCGCAAGGAGGGAATCCCGTTCGACCTGCTGTGGCTGGACTCTACGTGGCGTCACTTCAACAAACGTTTCGGCAACGGCGGCTGTAGCTTCGAGTTCCGCAGTACGTTCAAGAATCCGCAGGCGATGATTGACTCAGTCTATGCCAACCATGTGGATATGTTCGGTCTCCACATCCGGTCTATCGTGGACGACGGCGTGAACAACACGCTGTTTGAGGATGCGGTGAAGGCCGGGGTGGTTCACCCGAAGGCTTCGGACAAGGGTATCATCAACTTCTTCGACAGCAAGGCGGTGGACTGGTGGTGGGAGAACGCCGCCATGCGTATTGCCAAGATGGGCGTGAAGTTCGTGAAGACGGACTGCGGCGGTGTGCTCCGTTTCCCCGAAGGCACGACGTTCGACACGGGATTCTCCGCCGAACAGCTTCACAACCTCTTCCCCATAGCTTACGCCAAAGCTCCCTATGAGAAGTTCCAGGAGTACAACAACCAGCGCGGATTCAACCACACGCGTGAGGGTTACGCCGGTGTGCAGCGTTATCCGTTCATCTGGGCGGGCGACTGGGGCACCGAGTGGCAATGGTTTGAACCTGTCATCCGTGGCGGCCTGAACATCGGACTCTCCGGCGTGGGCAACTGGTCGCACTGCATGGGCGGCTTCGAGCAGTATTCGGCGTACGACACCGACCTCTACCTGCGTTGGTGTCAGTTCGGCATGTTCAGCCCCATCTCCATCCTCTTCGGCATGGACCACCCGCGCTACCACGAGCCGTGGACTTACGGCCCCGAGGCGCAGGCCATCTTCGTGAAGTACGACTCGTTGCGTTACGCGCATATACCTTATATATATAGTAACGCCTACCAAATGTACAAGACGTCGCGCCCGATGATGACACCGCTGCTCTATGACTATCCGTCGGACGAGCTGACCTACAACATCAGCAACCAATACATGTTTGGCAAGGGTATGATGGTTTGTCCGGTGACGGTGAAGGGCGCGTTGAGCCGTCCCGTCTACTTCCCCGGAGGAAAGTGGATTGACTTCTGGACGGGCGAACGCATCGAAGGCCGTCAGCACAAATCGTTCCTGACACCGCCCGACCTGATGCCGATATTCATCAAGGAGGGAGCCATCATCCCCAAGCAGCCGGCCATGCAGTACCTGGGCGAGAAGCCGGTGGCGGAGATGACACTGGCGGTCTATCCGTCGGGCGACTCTCAGTACGACCTCTATGAGGACGACGGCAAGAGCCTGGACTACCAAAAGGGCATCTTTGCCATCACCGCCATCCGGAGCCACGAGACAGATGGCGTATGGACGCTGCGGATAGGCAAGACGGAAGGGAAGTACAAACCCGCCGAGCACACTTGGCGCGTGGAGGCTTATTGGGACGCTGAGCCGAAGAGCGTGACACAGAACGGTGTGACGCTGAAGAAGCTCTCCGGTGAAGAGGATTTGGCGACGGAAGAGGGCTGGTGCTACGACACTACGCTGCGCCGCGTGCTGATAAAGTCCAACCTGACCAACCGGAGCAATGTGGAAATCACGGTGAAATGAGAAAGTGTAACCTGTAACCAATCGTCAAAAGAATGAACAATACAAGAAACTTAATGTTGGGACTGGGTCTGTTGGCCGTGGCGAGCGCATCGGCGCAGACCTACAACGACCAGGCCACTTATCCCGGTCGGCCCAACTACGGTGCCCTGAAGTTTAGCCAGAGCCAGGCGTACCATGCCTACCTGATGCGCGACCTCCACCGCAACAACGCCGTGCGCGACCAGGAGTTGCAGCAGGCTTTCAAGTCGAAGAAGGAGATGTTGGCCTACATCGCCAACGTGCGCCAGCGGCTGCAACGGATAGTGGGCGACTTGCCCGAACGAACCGACGTGAACGGAAAGGTCGTCGGTACGGTGCAAGGCGAAGGATTCAAGGTGGAGAAGGTGGTGTTCGAGAGTCTGCCGGGCCGCTATGTGACGGCGCACCTCTATCTGCCCGCGGACCTGAAGAATCCCGTGCCCGCCTGCATAGAGATGTGCGGACACAGTTTGACCGGCAAGGGCGACGGGTCGGACTTGGCCATCATGATGGCCGTCAACGGCATCGCCTCCATGGTGGTGGACCCGATAGCGCAAGGCGAACGCCTGCAGCTGATTGACGAACAGGGAAAGTCCCTGACCCGTGGCGTGACAACGGAACACACGTTGCTCAACCCCGCCTTCAATCTGCTGGGCAGCAGTCTGGCCGTACAGGAATACTGGGACAATAGTCGCGCCATCGATTACCTGCTCACCCGCAAGGAAATCAATGGGGACAAGATAGGCGCTTACGGATTCTCCGGCGGAGGCACCCAAACCGCTTACCTGATAGCGTTGGACGACCGTGTGAAAGTGGGCTGTGTGGGCCTCTACTTCTCCAGCCGCCTACGCACACTGGAACTGCAAGGCCCGTCCGACGGTTGCCAACAGATTCCGTGGGAAGGGGCCGAGCGCATCGAGGGGGCGGACTTCGCCCTGCTGATGGCACCCAAACCCTTCATTATCCTGGACGGAAAGTATGACTTCGTGGATCATTGGGGAGCCCTTTGCGGTTATGAGGAACTGAAGAAAGCCTATACGGTACTGGGCTATCCGGAGCGCGTGTCGCAATACTACGCTGAGGATGCACACGCCACACCGCCCGACGTGAAGGACCGACTGGCGCGTTGGTTCAAGAGATGGCTGACGGACACGAAGGACGTGGAGGTAACGCTGCCGAAAACGAACCGTTGGAAAGGTGAGCGGATGAACTGCACCGCTGCCGGTCAGGTGAACCTGGAGTACAAGG
>CAVFNZ010000093.1:5154-9788 GCA_963624095.1 Clostridium sp. CAG:217
AGGATGCCAAGAGCACCATGGACGAGACGCTGGAGGCGATGGACAAGTTGGCCGACAGCCGCGCCGCGTTCCTCAAGGGTGACAAGGCCGCCGTCGAGAAACGGATGATGCAGCTGCTGGGATTGGAAAAGGGCTTCAACGACAGCATTGAGGTGATTGCCACAGGACGTTCTTCACTCAGGGAAGTGGAGGAGTATCGCTTTCAGGTAAACTGCGAGGGCGAGATGCCGCTGCCGGTCGTGGTATGGGTGCCGTCGACCGCCAAGGCCGACTCTCCCGTGGAAATCCACCTGCACGAGCAGGGCAAGGCTTGGTATCTGAACGACCAGAACAAGCGCGACGCCATCTCCAACGGCTACGTCATCGTGGCCTCGGACTTCCGTGGAGTGGGAGAGACCGAAGACCCGTACATCTACAACTACACCAAATACTGGAACAAGGAATACCGCATCTCGGCAACCAGTATGCACATCGGACGTCCGGTGATGGGGCAGCGCGTAGCCGATTTCCACACGTTGCTTAACTTCTGTTCACAACATCAGCTGACGCAGGGACGCAAGGTGAGGGTAGTGGCCGACGGCCTCTACGGACCGGTGGTGATGCACACAGCCGTGCTGGACGACCGCATTGACAACGCCATCCTGACCCGCTGCCTGAAGACGTGGCGCGAATACCTCAAGAACCCGTTGCAGAGAGACATGTATTCCAACGTGCTCTTCGGGGTGCTGAAGTACTACGACCTGCCGGACTTGGTGAAGATGAGCCGGGGACGGGTGAGAGTGGTTGACTGACGCAAGCGGCATACAATAGCTTATCTGGCTATCCTTGGAACGCGGAAGGTGCGGACGCACCATCGCTTCGGGGATAGCCCGATATGTTTGTCAGGGTGTGTTAATGAATTAACCAAACTTAAATAATAAGCCGGATAGTTGCTTTGGAATTAAAAATTTTATTATTTTTGCGAATGAATTGGGACGAAGGGCCGATTTGATGGCTGAATAGGCATGTAACAACGTGCTTTCGGTTAAATTCGGATAAACTCTCCGGTAAAGATTGTTAATCGTTTAGGCGCATCGAAAGAACACCTATACATTTGTCGGTATGAAAAAGTATACAATTTGGACATTAGGCATCGTAATGGGGTTCTCCTTTCTCAGTCTGCTCTATCTTCAGGTAAGTTATATCGAGGAGATGGTAAAGATGAGGAAGGAACAGTTTGACGAATCCGTCAAGCGAAGCCTGTATACGGCTTCCCATAACGTGGAGCTGAACGAGACGGCACGCTACCTGGAGAGTGACATCGCCAACGCCGACCGTACGGCAGCCATGAACGCGCAGTCGAACCTGCTGGACGACCCCACAAAGCAATCCGCGAAGGGGAACGGCGTGATGCAGATTCATTCGTACACGGCGACTGACGACGGGACGGTGCAGTCGCTGTTTCAAATCAAGACGTTTGTCATCAACCCCTCTTCCATGCCAAAGGCGGTCATCAGCAAGAAACACGGGACGAAGACCATTCCGCAACAGGCTCACAACATGTTGGAAACGCTGAAGGAACGCTATGTGTACGAGAAGGCGTTGCTGGACGAAGTGGTGATGAACATCCTCTATGAGGCGAGCAACAAACCCCTGGAAGAGCGCATTAACTTCAAACTGCTGGACTCGGACCTGAAAGGCGAACTGAGTAACAACGGTATCGACATCCCTTATCACTTCATGGTGACAAGCAATGAAGGAAAGGAAATCTACCGCTGTCCCGACTGGGAAGGGAAGGGGCATGAGAATGCTTTCACGCAGATACTCTTCCGCAACGACCCGCCTTCGAAAATGGGACTCCTGAAGGTGCATTTCCCCACGATGAACAACTACATCTACAGTTCCGTGCGGTTCATGATTCCTTCACTCATATTCACGCTCGTGCTGCTGATAACGTTTATCGTCACGATATACCTTATATTCAGGCAAAAGAAGCTGTCCGAGATAAAGAACGACTTCATCAACAACATGACGCACGAGTTCAAGACACCTATCTCCACCATCTCGCTGGCGGCTCAGATGCTGAAAGACCCGTCGGTGGGCAAGTCTCCGCAGATGTTCCAACACATCTCCGGAGTGATTAACGACGAGACCAAACGGCTGCGGTTCCAGGTGGAGAAAGTGCTGCAACTCTCGATGTACGAGCATCAGAAGGCGACCTTGAAGCAGAAAGAGCTGAACGCCAACGAGCTGATAGCGGGCGTCATCAACACCTTCACGCTGAAAGTGGAGAAGTACAACGGCAAGATTACGTCCGACCTGAGTGCCGTCGACCCGATGATTTACGTGGACGAGATGCATTTCACGAACGTGATATTCAATCTGATGGACAATGCGGTGAAGTATAAACGCCCGGACGAGGACCTCCTGCTGCACGTGCGCACTTGGAACGAGGGCGGCAAGCTCCACATCTCGATACAGGACAACGGTATAGGCATCAAGAAAGAAAACCTGAAGAAGATATTCGAGAAGTTCTACCGTGTACCGACCGGGAACAAGCACGACGTGAAAGGCTTTGGCCTGGGCTTGGCGTACGTGAAGAAAATTATTTCAGACCACAAAGGTACTATCAAGGCCGAGAGTGAACTGGGCGTAGGTACCAAATTTATAATTGTATTACCCTTATTAAAGAATTAGCGATATGGACGGAAAATTAAACATTCTGTTGTGCGAAGATGATGAGAATCTTGGCATGCTGTTGAGAGAGTATCTGCAGGCAAAAGGCTATCAGGCAGAGTTGTGCCAGGATGGGGAAGCCGGATACAAGGCTTTCTTTAAATCGAAATTCGACATTTGCGTGTTGGACGTGATGATGCCTAAGAAAGACGGATTCACGCTGGCGCAGGAAATCCGTGCCGCCAATGCGGAAGTCCCCATTATCTTCTTGACGGCGAAGACACTGAAGGAAGATATCCTGGAGGGTTTCAAAATTGGGGCCGATGACTACATTACCAAGCCTTTCAGTATGGAAGAGCTGGTGCTGCGTATCGAAGCGATTCTTCGCCGTGTTCACGGAAAGAAGAATAAGGAAAGCACCATGTACAAGATCGGAAAATTCACGTTCGATACGCAGAAGCAAATTCTCGCCATCGGAGGCAAGCAAACCAAACTGACCACCAAGGAGTCGGAACTGCTTGGCTTGCTTTGCGCCCATGCCAACGAGATTCTGCAACGCGACTTCGCCCTGAAGACCATCTGGATTGACGATAATTACTTCAACGCAAGAAGTATGGATGTCTACATCACCAAGCTGCGCAAGCACTTGAAGGAGGATGACTCCATAGAGATTATCAACATCCATGGAAAAGGTTACAAGCTTATTACGCCTGATCCGGAAAACTAAACTGTTTTGGACGGTTAATAGAAAGAGCCGCACTCAATGGAAGAGTGCGGCTCTTTCTATTAACCGACGTTTGCTGAAGTGCGATTGCACTGAAACTTGATTAGTCAGTGATTCGTTTGTTCAGCACGATGTATACGATTAAACCGATAACGATTAAGGCCAATGACGAAGCCAACACCGCATTGTTATTCGTGTTTCCTGCAAAGAAGCATACAACGAGAATCAATGCTCCGAGTACAACAAGTATCAGGCCTAAGATTTTTAAAAAGCTGTTCATCTGTATCTATTTTATGTGTTTAAATTTTCTGCCACAAAATAAGGTATAATTCTTTAATAACCGAAATCATTTTGGGAAAAAAGCGAACCCGGCTAATGTTTTTTATCAAATACCCTCGTTTCTTCATTCATTTTCCGTCCTCTCCGCCATCGTTCCCCTTCGCTTTTCTGGGATGTCCGGCAATCCTTTTCTTCCTTTCCTCGCTTTTCTTCCCCTTCCTCCTTTCCTCGCTTCCTTCTCTTTACTTTTCCTTTCCATTCCTTCCCTCTTTCTCCTCATTTTCTCGCTTTCTCCTCTCTACCTAACTTTCCTTTTTTACCTTCCTTACTTTCTCCTCTCGTCCTCACTTTACTTCCCTTTCTCCGCTTTCCCGATTTATTTCCTTTCCTTTTTCTCTTTCTCGTCCTTCCTTTTCCTTATTCCTATTTCCCCCCCCCCCCTTCCTCTCTATTTCTCCTTTTCCTTCTCGTTCTCCTTTTCCTTCTCGTCCTTTCCTCTTTCTATTTCCTCTTCCACTCTCTACTTTTCTTTTCTTCTTCTCTTCCTCTCTTTGTCCTTCCTCTTCCTACCTCCCCTTCCTCTCTATTTCTCCTTTTCCATTTCCCTTTTCTTTCTCCTTCTCTCTCCCTTTCCTCGCTTTCCCCTTTCTCCTCTTCCTCTCGCTGTCCTAGCTCTTCTATTTCCTCTTCCGCTATCTCTTTCCCCTTTTCTCCGCTTTTCGTCCTTTTTTCTCTCTCTATTCCCCCCTTTCCCTTTGTCCTGCCATTGAGCAACCAATCCCTTTTATCCGCAGGGAAAAAGAAAATCTTCGATTGGTGACGAAGAAAAAGCTCTTAATAGTTTGTGGTTTGATGGAAAAGCACTACCTTTGCGGCTGATTTTTAAAGATAGTATTAATCAATTATCAATTAATTAATTATGAATCAATACGAAACCGTTTTCATTTTGACTCCCGTTTTGTCTGATGTTCAGATG
>CAVFNZ010000094.1:0-9785 GCA_963624095.1 Clostridium sp. CAG:217
ACGTGAAGATTGCCGGCATCGTGTTGGAGAAAGCCAAACGCATGGTGGAATGCGGCCACGACGTGGTCATCTTCCTCGACTCCATCACCCGACTGGCACGCGCCTACAACACCGTGTCGCCCGCATCCGGCAAGGTGCTTTCCGGTGGTGTGGACGCCAATGCGCTGCACAAGCCCAAACGTTTCTTCGGTGCCGCGCGCAACATCGAACACGGAGGTTCGCTCACCATCATCGCCACCGCCCTGATTGACACCGGTTCCAAGATGGACGAGGTTATCTTCGAGGAGTTCAAGGGAACAGGAAACATGGAACTTCAGCTCGACCGGAACCTCTCCAACAAGCGCATCTTCCCGGCCGTCAACATCATCGCGTCCAGCACGCGACGCGACGACCTGTTACTCGACAAGCAGACCCTCGACCGCATGTGGATTCTGCGTAAATACCTGTCCGACATGAACCCGTTGGAGGCGATGGACTTCGTGAAGGACAAATTGGAAAAGACGAAAAACAACGAAGAATTCCTTATGAGCATGAATTCATAAGACCGACACGATACCTAAAAAAGCGGCCTTGCTTCTCAAACAGGAAGCAAGGCCGCTTTTATAAGACTTACCGTGGAATCTCTTAGGAACACCCCTCCGCAATCAGAAAGGGAGGTCGCCCGTGCCGTCCGAAGCGAAGGACGACGCAGCGTCACCGCTGAACGAATCAGCCGCCGGCTCATTGCCAAAGGGAGCGGGAGGGAAGGGAGTCGCGTTGGTATTCGGTGTCGCCTGTGCGGTCTGCGCCCCGTTGCGCACGACACGCCAGGCACGAAGTGAGTTGTACCAACGTCCGTTCCACTCATGGGCGTCAATATCAAAACTTACCGTCAAGTCCTCGCCTGCCTGTATGTTGAATTGGCCGATTTTGTCCGCGCCAAACACTTCAAAGCACATCTTTCGGGGATACTGCTCCTGCGTTGTCTCAATGACATACTCCTGTGTCTTCCACTCATTTCCGTTTCTCGAAACGCCTCCGCGAGGCTCCAATACCGCTATGATTTTACCAGATATTTCCATTCATTTTGATTTTTGTCGATGCGAAAGTACGATAAAAATATTTAACGAGCCAATTTTCGTTTGATTATTTAGCGTGCGTCCATATTTTTTCGTAACTTTGTAAACAATTACAAAACGTTAAAAACATAAATAGGACTACTATGAAATTTGTCGTTAAAAGCGCAGACTTATTCAATCATTTACAGGCAATTAGTCGTGTTATCAACTCCAAGAACACGCTTCCGGTAATGGATTGTTTTCTCTTCGAGTTGCAGGACGGGACGCTGTCCATCACCGCGTCAGACACGGAAACCACGATGATGACCCAAGTGGAAGTAACCGAGAGCGACGCCAACGGACGCTTCGCCGTCGTCGCCAAGACGTTGCTCGAAGCCATGAAAGAGATTCCAGACCAAGGATTGGCCTTCGAAATAGACCCGAACACTTTGGCTATCGTCGTCAGATATATGAACGGACAATACAACATCATCGGCCAGGTTCCCGATGAGTATCCGTTGCCTCCCGTACTGGGACGCAACGCCGTACACCTCAGCATGAAGTCAGCCGTTGTGCTGAACGGCATCAGCCGTTCCATCTTCGGCACGGCGGACGACGAACTTCGCCCCGTAATGAACGGTATCTACTTCGACATATACACGGACAACGTTACGATGGTCACCTCGGACGGCCACAAATTGGTCCGCATCAAGAGCTATGCATCCAACGGAACAGAGAAGTCCGCATTCATCCTGCCAAAGAAGCCTGCGAACTTGCTTCGCAACGTGTTGCCGAAGGATGAGAGCGATGTGAACATCGATTTCGACGACCGTAACGTCATATTTACTACGGCGGACTACAAGCTCATCTGCCGTCTGCTCGAAGGGAGATACCCCAATTACAACTCGGTTATCCCCCAGAACAGTCCGCTGAAGGTTACCGTTGACAGACAGGCCCTGCTGAGCGCACTGAAACGCGTGTCGGTGTTTTCTTCCGCCGAGAGCAGCTTGATTAAACTTCGTCTGCAAGCCAATCTGTTAACCATTTCGGCACAGGACATTGACTTCTCCACCTCAGCCGAAGAATCCATGCCTTGTGATTATGCGGGATCAACTTTCAGCATCGGTTTCAAGGCTCCGTTCCTGATTGACATTCTCAACAACCTGTCGGGACAAAACATCGAACTTGAGCTGGCCGACCCTTCGCGTGCCGGCATCATTGTCCCCTCCGAGCAGGAGAAGGACGAAGAAATCCTTATGTTGTTGATGCCGATGATGCTGAACGACTAATCTTTTGCAGTACAACATGAAATTGAACTTAAAGAACCCGATTGTCTTCTTCGACTTGGAGACGACCGGTACCAATATCAACACGGACCGCATTGTAGAGATTTGCTACCTGAAAGTTTACCCGAACGGAAACGAAGAGGCAAAGACCATGCGCATCAATCCGGGAATGCATATCCCCGAAGAATCCACGGCGATACACGGCATCCATGACGAGGACGTGGCCGACTGTCCCACGTTCAAAGAGGTGGCGACCAATGTGGCGCACGATTTCGAGGGATGCGACCTTGCGGGATTCAACTCGAACCGCTTCGACATCCCCATGCTTGCCGAAGAGTTTTTGCGGGCAGGCGTGGACATCGACATGGGCAAACACAAGTTCGTGGATGTGCAGGTGATTTACCACAAGTTGGAACAACGCACGCTGTCCGCCGCCTATAAGTTCTACTGCGGCAAGAACCTGGAGGACGCGCACACGGCCGAGGCAGACACAAGAGCCACCTACGAGGTGCTGAAAGCCCAGTTGGACAAATATCCGGACGTGCTGAAGAACGACATCGCGTTCCTCTCGGAGTACTCCAGCTTTACACGCAACGTGGACTTTGCCGGACGCATCGTCTACGACGACAACGGCGTTGAGGTATTTAACTTCGGCAAATACAAGGGAGTGCGCGTGAAAGACGTGTTCCGTAAAGACCCCGGTTATTACAGCTGGATGTTGCAGGGAGACTTCTCGCTGAACACCAAGCAAGTGTTGACAAAAATCAAATTGAGTGACCTTGGCAAGTAGCCTCAAAAGACCAGCAAAGATGTTACAAGGGAAAAAGATTGTTCTGGGCATAACCGGGAGCATCGCGGCGTACAAGGCCGCCATCCTCATCCGAGGCCTTATAAAGCGGGGAGCGGAAGTACAGACCGTAATCACGCCGGCGGGAAAGGAGTTCATCACCCCCATAACCTTGTCGGCACTGACCAGCAAGCCTGTCATAAGCGAGTTCTTCGCACAACGGGACGGCACATGGCACAGCCACGTGGACTTGGGTCTGTGGGCGGATGCCATGGTAATCGCTCCGGCCACCGCCTCCACCATCGGAAAGATAGCCAACGGCATAGCGGATAATATGTTGGTTACCACCTACCTTTCCATGAAGGCTCCCGTCTTCGTCGCACCCGCCATGGACCTGGACATGTTCCGCCATCCCTCCACACAGCGCAATCTGCAAACGCTCCGTTCATACGGCAATCGCATCATCGAACCGACGGAAGGCGAACTGGCCAGCCACTTGGTCGGCAAGGGGCGCATGGAGGAACCCGAGAACATCATCCAAGTACTCGATGACTACTTCAATCAATGCGAAGACCTCAGCGGAAAGAACATACTGATAACCGCCGGACCGACCTACGAAAAGATTGACCCCGTACGCTTCATCGGCAATTATTCATCCGGGAAGATGGGGTATGCCTTGGCCGAGGAGTGCGCCGGACGCGGTGCGAAGGTAACGCTGGTAAGCGGACCCGTGCAGATGACGGCCAAGCACCCGGCTATACGAACCCTGCACGTGGAATCGGCCGAAGAGATGGCATCAGCGTCGAAGGAACTCTTCCCGGCTATGGATGCGGCTATACTGTGCGCGGCGGTTGCGGACTTCACCCCGGAGCAACAGGCGGACCGGAAAATAAAGCGACTGAACGACGATTTGGTTTTGCGATTGAAACCGACCGAAGACATTGCGGCTGTCCTTGGAAAGACAAAGGCGGCGAAACAGGTTCTTGTGGGGTTCGCCCTGGAAACCGACCAGGAGCTGCAGCATGCGCAGGACAAGCTCAAACGGAAAAATTTCGACTTCATCGTGCTCAACTCTCTCAACAACCAAGGAGCCGGATTTCGTTACGACACCAACCAAGTGACCATCGTTGACGCTTCCGGCAAGACGGACTTCCCGTTGAAACCCAAGAGTGAGGTGGCCGTGGACATCGTCAACCGACTGTGCGACACGCTGCAGTCGAAGAAATAAAGGAGATACGTATCTATGCTACAATCATTATCTATTGAACATTACGCACTGATAGACCAACTCCATATCCGGTTCAAAGAGGGATTCTCTGTCATAACGGGCGAAACGGGAGCGGGAAAATCCATTATCCTGGGAGCTATCGGACTACTCCTTGGACAACGGGCGGACGCGAAGGCTATCCGAAACGGGGAGACGAAGTGTACCGTGGAGGGTGAATTCAACATCTCCGCCTATCGGATGGAAAGCTACTTTGAGGAGAACGACCTGCAATACGACGGAGACGTGTGCATCCTGCGACGCGAAATCCAGGCTTCAGGCAAAAGCCGCGCCTACGTCAACGACTCCCCCGTCACGCTGAGTCAGATGAAGGACTTGGGCGACAGGCTGATTGACATCCACTCACAACATCAGAACCTCCTTCTCAACAACGAGGACTTCCAGTTGCGGATTGTCGACCTGATGGCATCCGACACCAACGAGCTGGAGACGTACAAGGCGCACTATGCTGACTATCGCGACTGTTGTTCCAAACTGCAGCGTACCATCGAGGAGAGTCAGCGAAACAAGGCAGACGAAGATTACCTGCGATTCCAGCTTTCGCAACTGGACGATGCCAAGCTACAGACAGGCGAACAAGAGGAGCTGGAACAGGAGATGGACTTGCTGAGCCATGCGGAAGAGATAAAGGAACAATTCTATAAGGTAAACTCCATCCTCAACGGCGAGGAGCAGGGAGTCCTGCAGGCCGTCAAAGAGGCACTCAACAGCCTGCACGGACTGCGGGACATCTATCCGGCAACCGAAGAGTTGGCCAACCGCATGGAGAGTTGCTACATCGAGCTGAAAGACATTGAGATGGAGGTGGAGCACTGCAACGAAGAAATCTCTTTCAACCCCGAACGGTTGGAGGCGGTCAACGAGCGGCTCAACCTCATCTACTCACTGCAACAGAAACATCGAGTGGACACGGTCGACCAGCTGTTGGAAATCGCGGAAGGCTATCGGTCTCAACTCAATGCCATCACCACCGGCGACGATGTCATTGCCGAACTGACACGACAAAAGGAGGAACTCCACAAGCGACTGCTGAGTGAAGCGAAGGGACTGACCGCCAAGCGAAGCGCGAGCGGACAAAAGATAGAGCAAGAGATGATGAGCCGACTCACGCTCTTGGGAATGCCCAACGTGAAGTTTCATGTGGAATTGGAGCCGATGGCGGAACCGGGATCATCCGGTATGGACCGAATCGTGTTCCTCTTCTCGGCGAACAAAAACAGTACGTTGCAACCGGTAGCCTCCATCGCTTCCGGCGGTGAGATAGCCCGTGTAATGCTGTCGCTGAAGGCCATGATTGCAGGGGTAATGAACCTGCCCACCATCATCTTCGACGAGATAGACACGGGAGTATCCGGTGAGATAGCCGAGAAAATGGCACGCATCATGAAAGAGATGAGCGGCAACGGTCACCAGATAGTCAGCATCACCCACTTGCCACAGATTGCCGCCTTGGGCGACGTGCACTACCGGGTATACAAGCGGGACGAAGAGGGCGGAACGACCAGCCACATCGATTTGCTAAACGAAGAACAACGTGTCATGGAGCTGGCACAGATGCTGAGCGGCAGCACCTTGTCTGAGGCCGCCGTCAACAACGCCAAGGCTCTGTTGGGACACGCAAACAACAAATAACGGACATGTATACGGAAAAGAACGAAATGATATTCGGCGTAAGGGCGGTCATCGAAGCCATCGAAGCCGGAAAGGAGATAGACAAGATATTGGTGAAACGGGACATGCAGAGCGACCTGTCCAAGGAGTTGTTCGCTGCCCTCAAAGGAACGTTTATTCCCGTGCAACGGGTGCCGGTGGAACGTATCAACCGCATCACCCGCAAGAATCACCAGGGAGTGGTGGCATTCATCTCCGCCATCACCTACCAACACATCGAGGACCTCGTGCCCACGATGTTCGAAGCGGGCAAAAGCCCGATTCTGATGATGCTCGACGGACTGACGGACGTGCGCAACTTCGGAGCCATAGCGCGTACGTGCAACTGCGCCGGTGTGGATGCCGTCATCATCCCCGCCAAGAACAGTGTCAGCGTGAACGCGGATGCCATCAAGACTTCCGCCGGAGCGTTGCACACGCTGCCCGTGTGTCGTGAACAGAATCTCGCCACCACGATAAAGTTTCTGAAAAACAGTGGCTTCAAGATTGTGGCGGCTACCGAGGACGGTGATTATGACTACACACGGGCCAACTACACAGACCCGGTGTGCATCATCATGGGTGCGGAGGACACGGGCATACCCGATGAACACCTCGCCCTCTGCGACGAATGGATAAAGATACCGATGTTCGGCAACATCGAGTCGCTCAACGTGTCGGTGGCGGCAGGCATCCTCATCTACGAGGCGATACGCCAACGGGGATTTAAGAAAGAATGACAAAAACAATTACGAATATGGATAGATTGACATTGTGTATTGTGGGAATAGTCATGGCAACGGCCGGAGTGGCACAGACACCCAAGGCCGTGACGCAGGCAAAGAAGGCTGTGTTCTCCGTCATCACCTATGACAACAACGATAAGATTATCGGTACGGGCAACGGATTCTTCATTGGCGAGAAAGGCGAAGGCGTATCCGATTACGTCCTGTTCAAAGGAGCGAACAAAGCGGTCGTCATCGACGCGGACGGCAAGCAACATAACGTGGAATACATTTTGGGAGCGAACGAGATGTACGATGTCGTCAAGTTCCGCGTCAAAACGGAAAAGAGTGTCCCGGCACTGACCATTGATACCGTGGCGGTGGCCAAGGGTGCCACGCTTTACCTCTTGCCCTACTCCACCCAAAAGCAGTCCACGCCCCAAAGCGCACAGGTTTCGGAGGTAAGTGACATCGACAATGGTGACAAATACTACACACTCGCGCTGACCACCACGGATAAGATGGTCAACTGCCCGTTGGTAAACAACAAAGGTTATGCGGTGGGCATGATTCAGAAAGGCGGTTCCGAGAAAGAGACAAAAAGTTACGCCTTGGGGGCTACCTTTGTCTCCCGTCTCGCCATGACAGCCCTGTCAGGCAACGACCACACGCTGAACAGCATCGGCATCAAAAAAGGCTTCCCCGAGAAAGAAGACCAGGCGTTGGTTTACCTCTACATGCTCTCCGGCTCCGTGAAGGCGGAAGATTATCTGCAGCGGTTGGATGAGTTCCTCGCCGAATTCCCCAACAGTGCGGAAGGGTATTTCCGCCGCGCGTCAGCCAACATCGGCTACTACAAGGATGAAGCGCACTATGCCGCCGCTGAGAAAGACATAGAGAAGGCTCTGAAGATGACCACGCAAAAGGATGCCATGCTCTACGACTTGAGCAAAGTCTACCTGCAGGTGGCACTCTCCGACTTCAAGTATAAAGACTGGGACATGGAAAAGGCACTCTCCACCATCAAGGAGGCCGTCGCCGTCAACCCACAGCCGGTCTATGTGCAGCAACAAGGCGACATCCTTTTCGCCATGAGCAGGTACGAAGAGGCTTACGACTGCTACACCACGGTCAACCGGTCGGAGGTCGTGAGCGAGATGAGTCTGTTCAGCGCCGCCAAGTGCAAGGATTTGCTGGGACAGAAAGAGGAGGCTTTGGCCCTGATGGACAGCACCGTCAACTTCTTCGGCACGCCCCTCACCGCGAAAGCCGCCCCCTACCTGTTGCAAAGAGCGCAGATGAAGGCGGACCGGAAGATGCACCGGCAAGCGGTTGCCGACTACAACGAATACGACAAGCTCCTCAACGGTCGCGCGAACGCCCTGTTCTATTTCCTGCGCGAACAGAGTGAGGTACAGATCCGCATGAACCAACAGGCGCTGGACGACATAAAGAAGGCCGTGGAACTGGCACCCGAAGAGCCGCTCTATCTGATGGAGCTGACCTCGTTGCACATCAAGTTCAACCAGTTGAACGAAGCCATGGCGGCCGCCAAGAAGGGAACGGAGTTAGTCCCCGACAACGCCGACTTCTACCGCATGCTGGGTTATTGCCAGGCTCAGACAGGCTCGAAAGCGGAAGGCAAAGCCAACCTTTTGAAGGCAAAGGAGAAGGGCGACCCCAATGCGGAGAGCCTCATCGACAAGTTTTGCAAATGACAATGAATCTGCAACCATCTATTGTCTATGTGAATCATTCATTCTAATTTTGCAACAAATCTACTGAGTAAATTACTTTTAAGAGAACTACTATATGTATTTATGCGAACAAACATGGCGCTGGTACGGACCGAATGACCCGGTCAGCCTGTGGGACATCAAGCAAGCCGGAGCGACCGGCATCGTCAATGCCCTGCACCACGTCCCCAATGGAGAGGTATGGACAGTGGAGGAGATTATGAAACGCAAGGAGATGATTGAAGCGGTCGGCCTCACATGGTCTGTCGTGGAGAGCATCCCCGTACACGAACACATCAAGACACAGACCGGCGACTTCATGCGCTACATCGAGAACTACAAACAAAGCATACGCAACCTGGCCCAGTGTGGGATCATGGTTGTCACTTACAACTTCATGCCCGTACTCGACTGGACCCGCACGGACCTTGCGTACACCCTGCCGGACGGCTCAAAGGCACTGCGTTTTGAGCGTGCAGCGTTCATCGCGTTCGACCTGTTTATCCTGAAACGCCCCGGTGCCGAGAAGGATTATTCCGAAGCGGACAAGGCGAAGGCAAAAGCCCGTTATGACCGGATGGACGAGGATGACAAACAGCTGCTCATACGCAACATGATTGCCGGACTGCCAGGCTCGGAGGAGAGTTTCACGGTGGCGCAGTTCCAGGAGGCACTGAACCGCTATCAGGACATTGACGCGGAGAAGTTGCGTTCCAACCTGATTTTCTTCCTGAAAGAGATAGCTCCCGTAGCCGACGAGGTAGGTGTCAAACTGGCTATCCACCCGGACGACCCGCCTTACACCATCCTCGGACTCCCGCGCATCATGAGCACGGAGTCGGACTTCAACAAATTGGTGGAAGCCGTGCCCAATAAATCCAACGGCCTCTGTCTCTGCACAGGTTCCTTGGGCGTGCGTGCCGACAACGACTTGGCCGGAATGATGGAACGCCTTGGCGACCGCGTCTACTTTGTCCACCTGCGCAGCACGCAACGCGACGATGAGGGGAACTTCTACGAAGCCAACCACTTGGAGGGCAATGTGGACATGTATAACGTGATGAAGGCTTTCCTTGCCTTGCAGCAACGACTCAAGGTCTCTATCCCCATGCGTCCCGACCACGGACACCAGATGATTGACGACCTGAAGAAAAAGACCAACCCCGGCTATTCATGCTTGGGCCGCTTGCGCGGACTGGCGGAGTTGCGCGGACTGGAAATGGGAATCGCCAAATCGTTGTTCCAATAAGAGAGAGGTCCGGGGACGAACGCTTTATAC
>CAVFNZ010000095.1:0-9740 GCA_963624095.1 Clostridium sp. CAG:217
GAGCGGTGGGGAACCGCTCCGCGGCGAGATGAGGGGGGAGGGATTACTTCATCCGGTAGACTTCCGCTCCCGCCATCAGGAAGGCGCCCAAGGCATAGTCCTCAAAGTCGGGGACGCGGTCGTAGGTCACAGGCTGCGAATCTTTCGGTTCCTTGCCCGTACCCTGCACATAGCCGAGGAAGCCATTGGGGTGGAGACAATCGTTCACCATGGCGTTCCAAGCCTTGTAGATGACGGGGGCAAACTCTTTCTTGCTGAGCAGGCCGTGGTTCACGCCATAGGCCATGCCATAGACGAACATCGCCGTGCCGGAGAGTTCCTTGCCGCCGTAGTGGTTGGGGTCTTCGAGGCTGACATTCCAGAAGCCGTCCTTGCGCTGCAGCGGCACCAGGGCCTTGCACATGCCCGTCAGCATCTCGGCGTACTCCGCGCGATGGGGCTCGTCGGCCGGCAAGAGGTCGAGCATGCGCGCCATCGCCACCACAATCCATCCGTTGCCGCGCGACCAGTAGCAATCCTTTCCGTTGGGCTCCTTGTAGGGAGGGTCGAAGGCGGCGTCGCGCCACCACAGTCCGTCCACGGGATTGAAGAGCCCGTTTTCACCGTGTTTCAGTTTGGTGAAGCGGTACATCTCATAGGCACGCTCGTAGTATGCCTTGTCACCCGTGACATTACCCAGCTGCGCGAAGATAGGCATCGCCATCTGCACGGCGTCAATCCAATGCCAGTCGTCGATCTTGTCAGTCGCCATCATGGCATCGATGGCGGTCTTGATACCTTTGATATACCGCTCCGGCTTGGCGGAGTCCAACTCGTAGAGGAAGAGGTAAGCCTGTCCGGCGCAGAGATTGTCCGCGTCGCGCACGGGTCCCCTGTTGGAGCCGCGCAGCTGCCAGTTGTGTTTGTTTCCCCAGTCCAACGCATAGTCGATGTAGCGTTGCTGCGGGTCTACTTTCCACAGTTCGAACAGGCCTTCGTAGTAGTAAGCCCGCGTCCAGAGGTTCGATTCGTACGACTTGTGGCGCGAAGGGTACGGGATAGACTTCCCGGGGTCACTGTTCTTGGTCATGAAATAGTCGTTCGCGGTGCGCATCGCATCCAGCACTTCTTTCTTCTTGGGTTTCCCGGCAAAAGCGTCGGCAGTGCCAAGGATGAACGCTCCCGCCAGCAGCAAAAGCGGCAAATGTTTCATTTTCATACGCATGATATCTACATTTAAGTTACAATTCACTGCGCAAAGATAACTACCTGTCACCAATGTTCAAAAAAAGTACGCATGGAAATAATCACAAAGCCGCCTTCAATGAACCCGGGTTCGGGAACCATTGAAGGCGGCTTCATTTTGGGTACGCTGTCAACGGGCGTACGGCATTTTATTGCTTCACCTTAAACGTCAGTGTTTCTCCGGCTTCCGTCGGGCAGTCATAGAGGTAGCTCTCCTTTAGCTCCACACCTTTCAGCGGCGCTTTCTCACTAATCATCGGGCGGGCTATCTGCTGCTGCACGAAGAGCGGATTGGGATTGGGTTCACCGGCCTTCACCCGGGAGAGCTTCGCCTGGTCGCAAGTCAGCGGGTCGTAGCTACGCAGACGCAGGTTGCCTCCTATCGTCGAGCGGACGGTCACTTCGGAGAGGTGGCCGTTCTCCCACGTCATCCGGTCGATGACGAAACCTCCACGGGCACGAAGTCCCTCCACGGTGCCTTGCTTCCACTCACCGGGCAACGAAGCGAGCAAATGTACCGCCCCGTCGTGGCTCTGCACCAACATTTCCGCAATGCCGGCGGTGCAGCCGAAGTTTCCGTCTATCTGGAAGGGTGGATGCGCATCGAACAGGTTGGGGTATGTGCCGCCTCCTTGTCCGCTCTGCACCGTAGGACTGACGAAAGACAACTGATTCTTTATCAACTTATAGGCGTGGTCTCCGTCGAGCATGCGCGCCCAGAAGCAGACCTTCCATCCCATGGACCATCCCGTGGAGGGGTCGCCGCGCTGTATCAGCGTGTTGCGGGCCGCCTCAAAAAGCACAGGCGAGCGATAGGGCGAGATTTGATACCCGGGATAGAGTCCCCACAAGTGAGAGATGTGGCGGTGATGGTCGTTGGGATTGTCCCAATCCTCGAACCACTCCTGCAGCTGGCCGTATTGTCCCACCTGCATAGGGGGCAACTGCCGTCTGAGGTTCTTCAGCGTGTCACTGAACTGCTCGTCCAGTCCCAATGTCTTCGCGGCCTCAACGGTGTTGGAGAAGAGGTCGAACACCAGCTGGTTGTCCATCGTGATGCCGGCGAACAGGTTGGCTTTCTTCTGAATCCATCGCGGTGAGTTCTCCGGTGAGTTGGACGGAGTGACCACCATGTATCCCGTGTTCGGGTCGCGCACCAGGAAGTCGACGAAGAACTGGGAGGCACTCTTGAGTATCGGATAAGCCTCTTTCAGATAGCTCTTGTCGCCCGAGAAGAGGTAGCGGTCCCACACGTGTTGGCAGAACCAGGCGTTGCACACGGGCCATGGTCCGCAATAGGCGCGGTCTACGGCTCCGGTCATGCGCCACAGGTCCGTATTGTGATGGAGCACCCAGCCGCGACAACCGTACATTTCGCGGGCGGCTTCCGCACCGTTCTCGCTCAGTTCACGAATCATACGCATCAGCGGTTCGTGCAGCTCGGCCAGGTTCGTCACCTCCGCGGGCCAATAGTTCATCTCCGTGTTGATGTTGGTCGTGTAGTTGCAACACCAGGCCGGTTTGGTCTTCCGGTTCCACTTCCCTTGCAGGTTGGCGGGCTGGCATCCCGGTTGTGAGCTGGAGATGAGCAGGTAACGCCCGTACTGGAAGTAGAGTGCCACCATGTGCGGGTCGAAGGTGGTGTTGAACTCCTTCAGGCGTTGGTCCATCGGCTTCTTCACCTGGTCGGTCTCGCCGAGGTCGAGGCTGACACGGCCAAACTGCTTCTCGTAAGCGACGATGTGGGCAGCCTTGGCTTTCCTGTAGTCTTTCGACGCGTTCCGGAGGTTGGCCGCCGTGCGCTGATAGGGGTCGGCCGAGATGTCCTTATAGTTGACGAAGTTGGTGGCCATGGCGATATAGAGGGTCAGTTCGGTGGCCTCTTTCACTTGTAGCAGCGTGTCGGCAGCCACCACCTTTCCGCCCCGGTTCTTCACTTGCAGGTCAGCGCAGTAGTGTACTTTCCCGGGGAAGTATTTGGTGCCATCCGTCATGCCTTCCAGACGGAGCGTCTTCTTGGCGGTGACGCTGCGCTTGGGGTCGGCCATCGGCGTATCGAAGAAGAGGTCGCAGTTGATGGCTTTCGGCTTCGAGGCTTGGATGTGGACGATAATCAGCTGGTCGGTAAACGAGGCGAAGGTCTCCTGTTCGTAGGTCACGTCGCCCACCTTGTAGCGCGTGGTGGCAACGGCTTTGTCGATGTCCAGGTCGCGGTAGTAGTCGGTCACCTTGCGCTCTCCGTCGTAGCGGATGTGCAGGCTGCCAACGGTTTGGTAAGGCATCTCGTTGCCCACTTGCGACAGCAGTTTGGTCTCCGCCATCTTCTGGGCTTCGTCGTTGCGTCCTTCGAAGATGAGCCGTCGCATCTCCGGCAACGCGGCCCGGGTTTCCTTGTTGTAGTTCTGGTAAGGCGAACCGGCGGAGACGGTCTCCTCGTTCAGCTGCAGCACTTCGTGCGCAGGGTTGCCAAACACCATGGCGGCAATGCGTCCGTTCCCCACGGGCAGAGCCTCTTCCCAATAGACGGCGGGGCTGTTGTACCATATCTTATAAGGTGTCCGTCCCACTCCGACGGAGAAGCAACATACGCCCAAGCATGACAGGGCGAGTAATTTCTTTAATCTATTCATCTCTTTTCGTTTTATGATTTTGAACCAATACAAAGGTAAATAAGGTAGAGACACCTCGGGTGTACAATCTGTTCAAATGCTTATATTAATTAGTCCAAGCGCAAGGAATTTACCGCCTAACCGGGAAAATCTTTTTCCCTGACCAGGCATTTTTCCTTGCGAGAGCTTGTATGGCCTTTGGATAAAAGTTACCTTTGTCTCCCGTAAGAACCGATACGATTAAGTGAAGGAGACAATAAAGGAAGAAGAGCTAACGGAAAAGAGCGAAAAGAGTTATGATTACATTTCCTAACGCAAAGATAAACTTGGGGTTGAACATCGTCGCCAAGCGTCCCGACGGATACCACGACTTGGAGACGGTGTTCTACCCTATCCCGTTGGAGGACGCGCTGGAGGTGGAGCCGCTGACGGACTTGACGGAGAACGGCAGCGATTTCGAGCTCCACTGCAACGGTGTCCCCATAGAGGGCGACCCGGCCGACAATCTGATTGTGAAGGCTTATCGGTTGCTGAAGGAGGAGTTCGGCCTGCCGCCCGTCCGCATCTACCTGCAGAAACAGATTCCCACGGGAGCCGGCATGGGCGGAGGCTCGGCGGACGCGACATTCATGCTGAAGTCGCTCAACGAGCAATTCCAGCTCCGCCTCACGGACGACCGATTGGAGGAGCTTTCCTCCCGGTTGGGAGCGGACTGCGCCTTCTTCGTGCGCAACACGCCCGTGTTCGCCCGGGGGATAGGCAATGTCTTCTCCCCCGTCACGCTCTCGTTGCGGGGTTATTGGTTAGCCGTGGTGAAACCCGACGTATTCGTCTCCACCAAGGAGGCTTTCTCCAAAGTGACACCCCGAAAGCCACGGCGTTCAGTCCGTGAGATTGTCAGCCTCCCCATCAGCGAATGGAGGGAATGGCTGGTCAACGACTTCGAGGAGAGCGTCTTCAGCATCCATCCGGCAATCGGTGCCGTCAAGCAACGGCTCTATGACCTGGGTGCCCTCTACGCCTCCATGTCGGGCTCGGGGGCCAGCGTCTATGGCATCTTCGCGGACGAAGTGCGGTTGGACACCGCCTTCGACGGATGCTTCCGCAAGGTAATGAAGTTGTGATTATTGACAAAGATGAAGAAATTAGTTATTTTCGACCTGGACGGCACGTTGCTGAATACCATTGCCGACCTGGCCCACAGCACCAATCAGGCTCTCGCCTACTACGGATTCCCTACCCACGAGGTCTCCGCCTACCGCTATTTTGTGGGCAACGGCGTCACGAAACTATTTGAACGGGCCTTGCCCGAAGAGGTGCGCACAGCGGAGAACATCGGGAAAATCCGTTCACGCTTCGTCCCTTACTACGATGCGCACAACACGGACTGCAGCGCGCCCTACGACGGCATCCCCGAACTGCTGGAGACGCTGCAGGAGAGGCGTATCCTGTTGGCCGTAGCCTCCAACAAGTACCAGGCCGCCACGGAGAAGCTGGTGCGGCACTTCTTCCCCACCATTCGCTTCGCCGCCGTCTTCGGTCAGCGCGAAGGCATACCCACCAAGCCCGATGCACGGATTGTGGAGGACATCCTGAAGGTGTGTGACTTGTCTCGCGAAGAGGTGCTCTATGTGGGCGACTCGAACGTGGACATGCAGACGGGCATCAATGCCGGCGTGGATGTGGCGGGTGTTTCGTGGGGCTTCCGTCCCGTGGAGGAACTGCAAGCCTACCACCCCGCCCACATCGTCAACCGACCGGAAGAGATTCTGCGGATAGTTGTTTAGTCCGCAATCTTTAAGTCGAAGGCCGCAACTTCCGGCTTGAGTCAGAAGTCGCAGACCTCCCTGAGCCACTGCTCGGCGATGGCGGTCCATCCGTCCGTGGTGCCGGGATTGTTGCGCAGGGCAATGCTGTGGCCGCCCTCGGGATAGAGATGGAGCGAACATTTCTCCACCTTGTTGTTCTTCAGTGCCTCGAAGAAACGGAGGCTGTTGAGACAGGAGACGGCGGGGTCGTTCAGCGCGTGAACCACAAAGCACGGGGCGGTCTGCGGTGTCACCTGTTCGTCCAAGGAGAACCGCTTGCGCATGGCGGGTGAGTCGAACTTGCCAAGCAGGTTTTCGCGGCTTCCCTTGTGGGCAATCTCACCCATGGAGACCACGGGCGAAACCATGATGGCGAAGTTGGGACGGAAGGAATAGCCGTCGAGCGCATCGCCCACCCGGCTCCAGTCCTCGGTGAAGGTGGCCATGCAGCCGGCCAAGTGCGCACCGGCGGAACTACCCATCACACCGACCTTGTCGGGATTGATTCCCCAACGGTCCGCATGGGCGCGGATGTAGCGCAAGGCGCGCTGCGCGTCCTGCACCGGGGCTTTGTAACAGGTATCCACGTCGGGCGACTGCGGCAGGCGGTGCGTCAGCACGAAGGCCGTCACGCCAAACGTGTTGAACCATTTGGCCAACGAGAAACCGGAAACCTGGTAGGCGAAACGGGCATAACCGCCACCGGGGATGATGACAACGGCCACGCCCTTGTTTTCCGCCTTCGACGGTTCAAACAGATAAAGTCCCGGCATACCGACTTTGTAGACACGTTCGTTGGCGATGCTGTCGACCACCGTCACGCCCTTGCTGTTGGGCATTTTACCCTTCTCCCAAAGGGGGAGATACTCCTGCGCCATACCCACGAAAGAGGACGCGAGGAAGGCAAGCAGACAAACAATACTTTTTTTCATGATATCAACTTAGTTTTATTCCTAATTATTCCTATTATAATATGTAGTAGTGAATCCTTTTGGTCAACAACCATCCGCTTCTCGCTGCAACTGACGATAGGTCTTCTTCCCCCGCAAATGGTAAGTCCAGAGAATGGACTTCGGACGAATCTCGGGAATCGGCATATCCTTGTCAGTTGGGGAAGCCGCGGAATCGGAACCGGTGGCGGTAGTTGACGTTGACACGGAAGGAACCAATTGTCTCCAAACCCATTGACGGGCTTCGTGCCGGTAGGCGGACATTCGCCAGAAGTCCCTGCGGGCCTGGCAGACGGACTTGGCATTGGCGAAGTCGCCCTTCAACAGGAAGACGGCCGCGGCCAAATAGTCCAGGAAGAAGCGCGGCAGGAGGACAAGCCGCAATCGGCCCTGCGGCAGATTCTTATAGAGCATGAAGAGGTTGTTGCGAAAGTTGAGGTAAGTCTTTCGGGGGTTCTCCCGTTTCAGCGTGGCTCCGCCTACATGATAGACCCGGGACGAGGGCACACAGGCAACCTTTCGGCCAACGAGGTGAAGCCGCCAGCAGAAGTCTATCTCTTCCATGTGGGCAAAGAAGTGATCGTCCAGTCCGCCCGCGTTCCAATAGTCGGCAGCACGCACGAAGAGTGCCGCCCCCGTGGCCCAAAAGACGAGTCGCGCGTCATCGTACTGTCCCTCGTCCGCCTCCACCGTACCGAAGATGCGTCCACGGCAGTAAGGATAGCCCAGGGCATCGATGAATCCACCCGCCGCACCGGCATACTCGAAGCGTTGTTTCTCTCTCCAGCTCAGCAGCTTGGGTTGACACGCCGCCACTTCCGGATGGGCTTCCATGTAATCGAGCAATGGCCGGAGCCACCCGTCGGTCACCTCCACGTCGGAGTTGAGCAACACGAAATAGTCCGCCTCCACCTGTGCCAACGCCCGGTTGTAGCCCTCGGCAAAGCCGTAGTTCCGGTCCAACCGGATGAGCCGCACCTGCGGAAACTCCCTGCTCACCACCTCGCACGAAGCGTCCGTGGAAGCGTTGTCCGCCACCACCACGGAGACACCGTCAGAGCCGGAGCAGCGACAGACCGCAGGAAGGAACTGGCGCAACATCCGCTCGCCGTTCCAGTTCAGAATCACCACGGCGACCTTATCTCGTTTCTTCTCTTCCATCCTATTTATCTTGAGTGGTTACCAAGCGGCCTTTCAGGGCGGAACCGTCCGCGTTGAACTCGTCCAGTGCCACCATCACCAACTGGTTGTCGAGCGTGTGGGGCGCGTCCACCTCCACACGGATGTAGTTGTCCGTGAAGCCGTGCATCGGCAGTCCCGGCTTGGGCTTCTCCAACAGCACCTGCTTGGTCTGCCCGATGTGGCGGGCATAGAAAGCGTGCGTCTTCCGGTCCGAGAGGGTCAAAAGTCGTTGGCTGCGCAGGTGCTTCACCTCGGGCGAGACGACGTGGTCTATCTTGAGGGCTTGCGTACCCGGGCGTTCGGAGTAACTGAAGACATGCAGTTGCGTCACGTCCAGTTCCTCGACAAAGCGGTAAGCCTCCTCAAAGAGTTCGTCGCGCTCACCCCGCGTGCCCACTATCACGTCCACGCCGATAAAAGCGTCGGGCATGACGGAGCGTATCTTTTCTATCTTACGCGCAAAGAGTGCCGTGTCGTATCGGCGGCGCATCAGCTTCAACACCTCGTCCGACCCGGCTTGCAGGGGAATATGGAAGTGAGGCATGAAGGCCCTGGAGCCTGCCACATAGTCGATAATCTCGTCCGTCAACAGGTTGGGTTCAATGGACGAGATGCGGTAACGGTGGATGCCTTCCACCCGGTCGAGTGCCTTCACCAGATCGAAGAAGGTCTCACCGGTGGTCTTACCGAAATCACCGATATTGACACCCGTGATGACAATCTCCTTTCCGCCCTCCTCGGCGGCCTGTCGGGCCTGTTCCACCATCGAAGCGATGGTACCGTTGCGGCTCCTCCCGCGGGCGAAGGGAATGGTGCAGTAGGAACAGAAATAGTCGCACCCGTCCTGCACCTTCAGGAAGAAACGGGTGCGGTCGCCCCGTGAACAGGAGGGAACGAAGGTGCGAATGTCCTTCAGCGCACCCGTATACTGCTCCGCTCTTCCTTTCTTCCGCAGGTCGCCCAGCAATTCAACCAACTGACCCTTCTGCTCGGCACCGATGATGAGGTCTACCCCCTCGATGTCGGCAATCCGGTCGGGTTTCAGTTGGGCGTAACAGCCGGTCACCACCACAAAGGCTCCGGGATGTTGGCGGATGAGCCGGTGAATGGCCTGGCGACACTTGTGGTCGGCCGTGTCAGTGACGGAACAAGTGTTTACCACGCAAATGTCCGCCACCTCTCCCTTGCGGGCAGTCCGCACACCGGCATCGCGCAAGATGCGTCCGATGGTGGAAGTCTCGGAGAAGTTCAACTTGCATCCCAACGTGTAGTAAACCGCTTTCTTATCTTGAAATATCGAAGTATCAATCATTTGTCCACTCAATTACCGTTCAATGTTCGCTCATTGAAGCGCACAAAGTTAAGGATAAATCGGCATTTTCCTGCCAAAGTTCATCCATTTCTCTACGAACGGGGAGGCAAATTACGAACAAATCGGGCACATACCTTAACCCTATAGCAGGTCTTTTAGAAGAAAAAACGAAAAAAGTTCAAAAAAAAGTGCATTTTGGAGAACAACGTATCTATAAAGTACATACCTTTGCAACGTTTTAATAAGCAAATAATTGTTTTATAGTTTTTAAAAAGCAAAGAAAATGAAGACATTAGTATTCGGACTTGTAGCATTTGCAGCCGTTTCTTTCGCTTCTTGCGGAAACAAAGCTGCCAACAGCACTGAGGCTGCTGCTGATTCTGTAGCAGTAGAAGAGGTTGAAACAGTAGCTGACACTGTAGTTGCTGATTCTGCAGTTGCTGACACAGCCGTAGTTGCTGAATAATTTTAGCGACCAAAGAGATTTAAGAGCCCGTCGTGCTTAGCACGACGGGCTCTTTTTGTTTACAAACGATTTAGTGCGATAGCCGGAAAAAACGCAAGTACTTACATCGGCCCACGCAAGTACTTACGATGGCACATGCAACGGCTTGCGATGACACACGCAAGAAGGTTGACAAGAAATTCAGTAGCA
>CAVFNZ010000096.1:0-9725 GCA_963624095.1 Clostridium sp. CAG:217
GCTCGCCGGAGGCCGTATAGACATTGTGGCATGGACCGCCCGCTACGTTTACGTCCTGGAACTGAAACTGCAGAAGAACGGAGGTCTTGCCGCCGCGGCTGAACAGATAAAGCGAAACGGCTATGCCGAGCCTTTCAAGGCGGACGCCCGCACACCCGTCTGTCTGGCCATCGAGTTGGACGATTCGGGCAAGGGGCTGCTCGACTGGCAGGAAGTGAAGGCATGAAGTCGGTGCGTTCCCTCTCACGGGAAACGAGCTTACATTCCGAAAGAATGACCGTCAAGCGAAACGAGGTATAGTCTCAACAACATTACGGTTCTGATTGCGGAAACCCCTTTCCCAGGACGTACAGCCATGCACCCTCATGTCGTATGGTGTCACGTCGCCCCCTCCGCGACCTTATCGAGTTATTTTACTAAGATGCTTCATCTTTAGTTAATACCTTACTGTAATATTCACGGAACAGCGTAAATCATCGCGAAAACCTATGAACAAACCGACAATGTTTTAACGGACTCCAAGGAAGCGCATCTATAGGTGCTAACGATGCGCTTCCTTAACCCCTAACGAAGCGCATCATGAGGGTGCATAAAAGCGCATCGTTGGATTGCATAAAAGCGCATCTTCGGGTTGCGTGAATCTTCAGCACAATCTCGCCAGCCAACGCATCAACAAAATCCATGATAAGGAGTTTTGTTTTTCAGAGATTTATTCTACCTTTGCACGGAACAAGTGGCGAAAGCCACGTAAGGAACTGAAACTGAAAAACAAACTTTTAAAAACTGAATATTATGGCATTAGAAATCACAGACGCAAACTTCGAGGCTTTGGTCGCTGAGGGCAAGCCTGTAGTGGTAGACTTTTGGGCTACTTGGTGTGGCCCCTGCAAGAAAATCGGTCCGGACATCGAAGCGTTGGCGGAACAGTATGCAGGACAGGTAACAATCGGTAAATGCAATGTGGACGAGAACGACGCGCTGCCGGGCAAGTTCGGCGTGCGCAACATCCCCACCGTGCTGTTTATCAAGAACGGTGAGCTGGTGGACAAGCAAGTGGGCGCCGCTCCCAAGGCCACTTTCGAGGAGAAGATTAAGGCGCTGCTCTAATCTTTCCGTTCCTCTATCAGAAAACACACAAGGCGAAGTATCCGTCGAGCGGCGCGCAAGCCACGCGAAGCAAGGGTTCTTCGCTTTGCTTTTTATCCACCACACCCCCACCGGCACCGCCGGGACGGGACAACCAATAAATTGCGACTATGGCAGAAAAAGACGAATTCCTCTTGGAGGACGAAGACGATGAGAAGACCATTGAGTTTATAAAGAATTACTTGCCGCAGGAGTTGAAAGAGAAATTCTCCGATGACGAGCTTTACTATTTCCTGGACGTGATTGTGGACTACTACACCACAAGCGGATGCCTGGATGCCGCGCCGGACAAGGACGGATACATCGACATCGACCAGGATGAGATTGTGAAGTACATCGTGAAGGAAGCGAAAAAGGACAAGATGGGCGACTACGACCCGGAGGATATCCTCTTCGTCGTTCAAGGCGAAATGGAATACGGCAACTCCATCGGTCAGGTGGAATAGGAACCGGACGATTCGAGATAAACAAACAAGACACGGAATGATAGTTTGCATTGCCGAGAAACCGAGCGTAGCGAAAGATATAGCGGATGTGTTGGGTGCCAAGTCGCGGCACGAGGGATACATCGAAGGGAACGGATACCAGGTGACATGGACTTTCGGTCACTTGTGTACCCTCAAGGAGCCGCATGAGTACACGCCGACGTGGAAACGGTGGTCGCTCGGCAGCCTGCCCATGATACCGCCGCGCTTCGGCATCAAGCTGATAGCGGACAGCGGCATAGAGAAGCAGTTCAAAATCATTGAACGGCTGATGCAACAGGCGGACGGCATCATCAACTGCGGCGATGCCGGACAGGAAGGTGAGCTCATTCAACGCTGGGTGATGCAGAAGGCGGGAGCCAAATGTCCCGTGAAGCGGCTCTGGATTTCATCGTTGACGGAAGAATCGATACGCGAAGGGTTCGCGCACCTGAAAGACCAATCGGAATTCCAGTCGCTCTATGAGGCGGGACTGTCACGAGCCATCGGCGACTGGACTTTGGGCATGAACGCCACGCGCCTCTACACGCTGAAGTACGGGCAAAACCGCCAGGTGCTCTCCATCGGACGGGTGCAGACACCTACGTTGGCACTAATCGTGAACCGGCAGCTGGAGATACGGAACTTCAAGCCGGAGCCTTACTGGGAGCTGAAGACGACGTACCGCGACACGACGTTCACCGCCACAAAAGGGCGGTTCACCAGCAAGGAGGAGGGCGAACAGTTCCTGGAGACAGTGAAACAGCATCCGTTCACCATCACGGACGTGTCGGCCAAGAAGGGGACGGAAGCCCCGCCCCGATTGTTCGACCTCACCTCGCTGCAGGTGGAGTGCAACAAGAAGTTCGCCTACTCCGCCGATGACACGTTGCGCCTCATCCAATCGCTTTACGAAAAGAAATACACCACCTATCCGCGTGTGGACACTACATTCCTGAGCGACGACATCTACCCGAAATGCCCCGGCATCCTGGCCGGACTGAAGGACTATGCCGCCTACACGGCCCCGTTGGCCGGCAAGAAACTGCCGAAGTCGAAGAAGGTGTTCGACAACTCGAAGGTGACGGACCACCACGCCATCATCCCCACGGGTGTCTACCCGCAAAACCTGACGGACATGGAGCGCAGGGTGTACGACCTTGTGGCACGGCGGTTCATCTCCGTCTTCTATCCCGACTGCAAATTCTCCACCACAACCGTACTGGGCAAGGTGGAGCGGATAGAGTTCAAGGTGACAGGCAAGCAGATTCTGGACCCGGGATGGCGCGTACTCTATCAAAAGGATGTCACCGAAGAGAAGGACAATGAGAAAAACGGCGACGAAGAGCGTGTCCTTCCCCTCTTCACCGTCGGTGAGAGCGGACCGCACACACCGGACCTGAGCGAGAAGTGGACACAACCGCCCAAACCCTACACGGAAGCCACGCTGTTGCGTGCCATGGAGACAGCCGGCAAATCGGTGGAGAACGAGGAGTTGCGCGACGCGCTGAAGGAGAACGGCATAGGTCGCCCCTCCACGCGTGCCGCCATCATAGAGACCCTGTTCAAACGACGCTACATACGCAAGGAGCGCAAGAACCTGATTGCCACGGACACGGGCATCGAACTGATTCAACTGATACACGAGGAGTTGCTGAAGTCCGCCGAGCTGACGGGTATTTGGGAGAAGAAGTTGCGCGAGATAGAGAAGAAGAACTACGACGCGCGAACGTTCCTCGAAGAGTTGAAGCAGATGGTGCGCGACCTGGTGCAACAGGTGCTGAGCGACAACACCAACCGGCGGATAACGGTACAGCCCGAAGAGCCTGCACCGAAAGCCAAAAGCGCACCCCGCGCGAAGAGGAACACCGCCAAGAAGAAGGAGAGCCAGTCCGCCCCCAAGGAGGATTTGACCGGCAAGCCTTGTCCGCTCTGCGGCAAGGGCACTCTCCTCAAAGGAAACACGGCCTACGGTTGTTCGGAATGGCGCAACGGATGTACGTACCGGGTTCCGTTCACGAACAAACCAACCAAAGAAAATTAGAAAGATATGCGAAAGAGGCTGTTCATACAATTGTTGTCGCTGTGCTGCACCGTGACGTTCGTATCCACCCGGGTGGAGGCGCAGTCGGACTATACCATCACCTCCTACCTGCCCAACAAAGAGTTGACGCAGAACACCTCTACCAGTATCATACAAGACCGCAAGGGCTTCATGTGGCTCTCCACCTGGGACGGCCTGACTAAGTTTGACGGGTACAACTTCCGGAACTACAAGGCGCATCCGGGCGACAAGGTGGAGTTGTCCAACAACCGTCTGATACATGTCAGCGAAGATTGTGCCGGATACATCTGGGTGGTCTGCTACGACGGCAAGGTGAGCCGCTTCAATCCGGAAACGGAATCCTTCGAGGCCGTCGCTATCCCGAACGATTTCACCGCCAAGACGATACAGTGCTTCAAGAACGGACATGTTTGGATAAATAACGGCAACAACCGCACTGTCCGCATGACCATAGACACGCTGACACACCATGTAAAAGCGGATTTCCAGTTCCAAAGTGACGGCGACCCGCGTACGGAATTCATCAGTATGCACGAGGACGCGCCGGGCAACGAGTGGATTCTCGCCACGCAGAGCGGACTCTACCTGTTGTCAAAGGGCGAGGACAAGGTGCGGCGCATCCGCGGGAGTGAGGACAAAGGTTTTCACTGCTATTGCGAGACAAACAACGAAGTGCTGCTGGGTGCCGACAATGGCGAGGTGTGGCATTACAGCAAAATCAAACAACAGTTCTACACCGAACGTGTCAATGCCGCGTCAAAGGTAAAGTTCATCCAAAGGTTCGACTCGCTGTTGGTCTACGCCACCGCCAACGACGGATTCTTCGTGAAAGACGACACCGGGCGACTGGACCACTACCCCAACCCGGGGTCAGACCCGACGAAACGGGGCATACGCAACATGTACGTCGACCACAACGGACTGGTGTGGATGGAAACGCCTTCACTCTCGCTCACCCTGTTCAGCCTGAAGGAGCGGACGTTCCGTCACATCCCCTTCAAGAGCGGAAAGAAAAACACGCGCGAAGGCTTCGGGCTGAAAATACTGGAAGATGAGATTGGCAATGAATGGGTCTATCCCTACTTCGGGGAACTGGCCTACTTCAAGCGAGGAGAACTGACTCCGTTCACCGAGCTAAACAAGGAGCTGGAGTGGAACGCGTCGGACAGCCACTACCGGTTCTACTGCGACAAGCAGAACAATCTGTGGGTTTCAACCTCCCGGTGGACAGGAAAGATATCGCCGCGCAACCCACAGTACCACCGCACGTTGCTCAACCGCAGCAACTCGGCCAAGCCCGAGGAAAACACCTTCCGGGCTATCTGCAAAACCGGCGACGGAAAGATTTGGACAGGCAACAAGTTCGGAGAAATCGTCATCTACACGGATGACTTCCGGTTTGTCGGTAAACTGACACCCCAGGGAGGCATCACCTCCAACCCACTGGAACGCACGACCATGGGCGTAGCCTACGCCATCGAACAAGACAGCAAAGGACGCATCTGGATAGGCACCAAGGGAGAAGGTCTGTTTCGGATAATCCCCGTTGCGGCCAACCGCTACGACATCAAGCAGTTCAAGTCCGACAACAAGGAGACTTACAGCGTCAGTTCAAACCAAATCTATGCACTCCACGAGGACAAGAATCACCGCCTGTGGATAGGGACTTACGAAGGCGGACTCAACTACCTGGACGAGAGTGACCCGCAACATCCACGCTTCATCCACTATTACAACGAGTTAAAGAGTTACCCCATACAGGACGGGGACAAGATATACAGCATCACATCGGACGACAAGGGATGCCTGTGGGTAGGTTCGTCCAACGGCATCCTCACGGCTCGTCGGCCCATCGGGAAGCCGGAAGATATCCGCTTCCGTCTGCATCAACGTATCCCCGGCGACAGTAGCAGTCTGGGCAGCAACAACGTGCAGTACCTCTATCACGCCTCGGACGACCAGATCTACGTCGCCTCCTTTGGCGGCGGATTCAGCCGGGCTAAGTGGCAAACGGACAGTCTGCTCACCTTCACCACCTACACCTCGGGCAACGGCCTGCAGTCCGACATCGTCTTCTCCATCCAGGAGGACAATCAGAAGAAGTTGTGGATGGCCTGCGGCAGTGGCATGAGCTGCTACGACCTACAGACGCGGACGCTCAGCAAATGGGACGAGGACCAAATCGGATTCCAACCGGTGTTCAACGAGGGCGGAGCCATCCTTACCGACAAAGGAGAGATAACCTTTGTCAGCCTGACGGGTCTGTTCCACTTCCGTCCGTCCAACATCGCCAAGAGCGACTTCGTGCCCTCGCTCGTTTTCACCCAGCTAAGGCTGGGCGACCACACCATCCAACCATTGGAGAGCGAGATACTGCCCAAGCACATCGACTACATGGAGCGCGTCCGCATCCCGCACGAGGAGAACTACTTCACCATACGTTACGCCACGCTGGAGATGGCGCATCCCTACAGCGTGCAGTATGCCTACAAACTCGAAGGGTTCGACAATGAGTGGCACCAGGCTGGCAACCAGCGGTCGGTCACCTACACCAACCTCCCCACCGGGAAGTATACGTTGCTGGTGCGCTCCACCAACGGCGACGGCGTGTGGGTGGACAATCTGCGGAAGCTGGAGATTGAGATTCTCCCCTCTTTCTGGGAGACACCGGTGGCATGGCTCATCTACATCCTGCTGCTCATCGGAATCGGCACCATCGCGGCGAAAGTGATTTCCACCGTCTATCGGTTGCGCAACAAGGTGTACATCGAGCAACAGCTGACGGACATCAAGCTGCAGTTCTTCACCAACATCTCGCACGACTTGCGCACGCCGCTCACGCTGATAACGGCTCCCATCGAGAATCTGTTGCAGAACAAAGATGTGCCGCCCTTCGTCAAGGAGCAGCTGCGTCTGATAAAGCGCAACACGGACGGCATCCTGAAACTGGTGAACCAGATACTGGATTTCCGCAAGATACAGAGTCACAAGATGAAACTGGTGGTGGAGGAATTGGACATTATCCCGTTCATCTCACGCGTCATGACCAACTTCAAGGCTTTGGCACTGGAGCGCGACATTCATTTCACGTTCACCCACAACGTGGACCAGTGTTTCGTGTGGACCGACTCGGACAAGCTGGAGAAGATTCTCTTCAACCTGCTATCCAACGCCTTCAAGTTCACCGAATCGGGCAAACGGATAGAGGTTCGCTTCAGCAAAGGTGAGAAGGAGTACAGCATCGAGGTTTGCGACGAGGGCATCGGCATCCCGCAACATTGGCAACACGAGGTGTTCTCGCGCTTCACCAGCTACAAGGACAAGACCATCACGGGCAATCCCTCCACGGGTATCGGTCTCTCCATCGTCAAGGAATTGGTGGACCTGCTCAGGGGCACGGTGACGCTGACCAGCCACGAGGACAAGGGGAGCACCTTCCGTCTGACCTTCCCGCTGGGCAAGGAACATTACGTTTCGGGTACGGAGATTATCGTGCAAGACCGGGACAGCCATGCCGGACAACGCTCGCCACAGACGGCCGAAGGCACGGCAGACAAGCAACCCCAGATACCCACCCTGCTGATTGTGGAGGACAACAACGACATGCGGCACTTCCTGCGCGACATCTTCAGCGAGCAGTACCAGGTGTTGGAGGCTTCCGACGGAAAGGCCGGACTGGCGACCGCCCTCAAGAGAGTACCCGACCTCATCATCAGTGACGTGATGATGCCGGTGATGGACGGCGTAGAGCTGGTAAGCCAACTGAAGAGCGAAATCTCCACCAGCCATATCCCCGTCATCCTCCTCACGGCGAAATCGGCCATCGAGAGTCAGCTCAGCGCGCTGAAAGAGGGTGCGGACGACTACATCACGAAACCCTTCAGTGCCACTTACCTGAAAGCCCGTGTGGAGAACCTGCTGGAGCAACGCCGCAAGCTGCAGGCCATCTACTGCAAGAAGTTGCTCACCGTCAATCCGCAACCCAAGGAGGAGGAGCCGATGGAGAATTACCTGTCCGAGCAGGACCAGCTGTTCATGAACAAGCTGATTGCCTTGACGGAAGAGAATCTGGGCAACAGCGAACTGACCATCGACCTGTTGGTGAAGCAGTTCTACATGAGCCGCACCAGTTTCTATGCCAAGATAAAGAACATCACCGGGCTCTCCCCCATCGAGTTTGTCCAGCAGATGCGCGTGAAACGGGCGGCGGAGATGATCGTGGAGAACAAGTACAGCATCGCGGAGATAGCCAACCGCGTCGGGTTCAACGATGCCCACTACTTCAGTCGCTGTTTCAAGAAAGCCTACTCGGTATCGCCTACGGAGTACTTCCGGCGTTCAAAGAGCGGCATCTAAGCACGCTACCGCCTATAATGTCAAGCCCCGATGCCTATAATGTCATAGGCCCATGCCTATAATGTCATAGGCCCATGCCTATAATGTCTCGGTGGCTTGACTATAATGTCGTTTTTCGATGGCGGTTTGGGCTTTGAAAGTAAAAGAGTACTGGCTGCTCAAGCGACCGTGGGTCGCTTGGGCAGCCAGTGTAACATTTCCAAAGGTTCACCGTTCCTTTAGCAGAACAGGAATATCAGAGGAATGGCGATACCGATAATCAGCTCGATGCCACCCCGTCCCCACAAGCCCTTCGGACCCTTCAGCATAATGAGGCCGGTAAGGGTGATGAGGATGAGTGCCCCCGCGAAGAGGTCCGCGAAGGCAGTCCACCAGTGTCCCGGGTTATAGTGCAGCTTGGTGATTGCACTCAATACGGGACGAGGGGTGAGTTTTTCGTAGACGGCCTCCCGGGTGGAGAGGTTTACAACCAAACTGGAGCCACCTTTGAGGAACACCTTCATCACGTCCTTCTGCGGGAAATAGTGTTTGGTATAGTTCTTCGCCTCGTCCAACGGTTCAAGCACCTGCAGCACGTCCGCCTTCGTCACCTGCTGTTGGGCAGGGAGCGATTCCACCGTCACCTTGCGTTGCTCCACCGTATAGTTCGGATTGATGGTGTTCCGATGGTTCATGACGATGCCCGACGTGGCATATATCAGCACCATACCGGCGAAGAGGAAGGAGAGCTCGCGATGCACGAAGCGGCTGACCTTGCGCAGTTGTTGTGCCGGATTACTCGACAATTTCATAGCTGATGGCGTCTATGTGGTAGAAAGACAGGTAAGCCTTTCCCTCTTCAGCCTGACGGGTAGCTATTTTGGCACGGAAAGCGGCGATGCGGTCCTCGGGAGTGTTGGCACTCTCGCCTCTCGCCTTCTTCTCGGTCTCGCATCCGGCTTCGCCTTCACCGTGTTGTTTGGTAGCGGCCTCTTTCAGTTGGGCCTCCCAAGTCTGCAGGTAAGCCTCGTCGATGCGGTCTTCTTTCATGATGCCTTTCACACGGACTATGCTGTTGACGCATTTGGTATCGAAAGCACCCAGCTCGCAAGCCTCCACACGGATGGTCTTCGTGTCGTCGCTGCCCATGAGGAAAATCTTTGTAGCGCCATGTTTGCACGCATGAGTGCAGATTGCCTCCACGGTTATTTCCTGGCCGGTCAACGCCTCAGCGTTGGCCAACAGGCTGTCCACGTCCATAACGGCCGATTGTTCAGCCTGGGCGGCCTCGTTGGCTTTCTGTTTGTTACCACCACATGACATACCGGCAACGGCAAAAGCGGCCACTGCCAATCCCAAAATCATTTGTTTCATCTTCATCGTTGTGTTCTATTTTATTGTTAGTATGAATCGTTTTCCGTATCAGCGGCAAAGTTAAGCATAATTCATCGAATGAGAAAATCACTATTAATAGGTATATATAGAGAATCAGAAAGCCCGGCGAATCACTTCGGCGGGCTCTCAAGCGCATAATTAATAACTATATAAAACCGAAAAAATAGAAATTCCACAAACAGAAAAGTCTAACCTATTAAATGGTCATCTAATTTGTATTTGTGATTACACCCCACCACCACTATGGATAAGGTGTTTCCTGTGTCAACATTTAAACACCTAATGTCTTTATTAACCGATGCAAAGTAAGGGGTTATCCC
>CAVFNZ010000097.1:0-9501 GCA_963624095.1 Clostridium sp. CAG:217
GCTGTGGAGGACTTGACTTCCTATCCTTCCATCTTGGGCGGCCGCGTCAAGACCTTGCACCCGAAGGTGTTCGGTGGCATCCTGTGCCGCCGCGACATGGAGGAGGACCAGCAGCAAATCGCTCTGTATGAAATCCCCGAAATAGACTTGGTTATCGTGGACCTCTATCCGTTTGAGGAGACGGTGGCATCCGGTGCGGATGAGGCTGCCGTAATCGAAAAGATAGACATAGGCGGTATCTCACTGATACGCGCCGGCGCCAAGAACTTCAAGGACGTGGTGATTGTGGCAAGCAAAAACCAATATAAACCTCTGCGCGACATCCTGTTCGACCGGGGTGCGAACACTACGCTGGAAGAGCGCAAGTGGTTCGCCAAAGAGGCTTTCGCCGTTTCTTCGCACTACGACTCGGCCATCTTCAACTATTTTGACAACAATGAAGGTTCGGCCTTCCGTTGCGCCTACGATGACCAGAAACTGTTGCGCTACGGTGAGAACCCTCATCAGAAAGGATATTTCTTCGGCAACCTCGACGATATGTTCGACCAGATTCACGGCAAGGAGATTTCCTACAACAACCTGTTGGACATCAATGCGGCGGTGGACTTGATTGACGAGTTCGACGAGATCACCTTCGCCATCCTCAAGCACAACAACGCTTGCGGCCTGGCTTCGCGCCCGACCCTGCTGGAGGCTTGGAAAGACGCATTGGCAGGCGACCCCGTATCCGCGTTCGGTGGCGTGCTCATCACCAACGAGGTGATTGACCGGGCTACCGCCGAGGAGGTCAACAAGATATTCTTCGAGGTCATCATCGCGCCCGACTACGACGTGGACGCGTTGGAGATTTTGGGACAAAAGAAGAACCGCATCATCTTGGTGCGGAAAGACATCGATCTTCCGAAACGTCAGTACCGTTCGGTGCTGAACGGTGTGTTGGTTCAGGACAAGGACTTGGACATTGAGACAAAGGCCGACTTGAAGCAAGTGACCACCAAGGCTCCCACGGATGCCGAAGTGGAGGATATGCTGTTCGCGAACAAGATTGTGAAGAACAGCAAGAGCAACGCCATCGTGCTTGCCAAGAACAAACAGCTGTTGGCGAGCGGTGTCGGACAGACCTCGCGGGTGGACGCGCTGAAACAGGCTATCGAGAAGGCTCATAACTTCGGCTTCGACTTGACGGGCTCGGTGATGGCGAGCGACGCTTTCTTCCCGTTCCCCGATTGTGTGGAGATAGCCGACAAGGCCGGTGTGACCGCCGTTATCCAGCCGGGCGGATCCATCAAGGACGAGTTGTCGTTCAATTACTGTAATGAACATGGACTGGCTATGGTAACAACCGGTTTCCGTCATTTTAAACATTAATAAATAGCTATATAGAATGGGACTGTTTTCGTTTACAAAAGAAATAGCCATTGACCTCGGTACGGCCAACACCATCATTACCTCGAACGGTAAGATTGTAGTGGACGAGCCGTCGGTGGTGGCACTCGACAAGGTCACGGACAAGATGATTGCCGTGGGCGAGCGGGCGAAAATGATGTATGAGAAGGAGAATCCGAACATACGCACCGTAAGGCCTCTGCGCGACGGCGTGATTGCCGACTTCAACGCTTGTGAGCAGATGATGCGCGGACTCATCAAGAAGGTGAACATAGGGCACAGCCTCTTCTCTCCCTCCTTGCGGATGGTCATCGGAGTTCCTTCGGGCAGTACGGAAGTGGAATTGCGTGCCGTACGCGACTCCGCGGAGCATGCCGGCGGACGCGACGTGTACCTGATTTTTGAGCCGATGGCATCGGCGGTCGGAATCGGACTGGATGTGGAAGGTGCCGTAGGTAACATGATTATCGACATAGGTGGCGGGTCAACGGAAATCGCCGTCATCTCCTTGGGCGGTATCGTGACCAACAGCTCTATCCGTATCGCCGGTGACGACTTCACGGCGGATATCCAGGAGTACATGAGACGCCAGCACAACGTGAAGGTCAGCGAACGTATGGCCGAACGTATCAAGATATCCGTGGGGGCAGCCTTGACGGATTTGGGCGACGACGCGCCGGAAGACTACGTTGTGCATGGCCCGAACTGCATCACAGCCTTGCCTATGGAGGTGTCCGTATGCTATCAGGAGATTGCGCACTGCCTTGAGAAATCCCTTGCCAAGGTGGAGATGGCCGTGCTCAACGCCCTTGAGAATACGCCTCCCGAACTGTACGCCGACGTGGTACACAACGGAATCTACTTGTCCGGTGGCGGCGCGCTGTTGAGAGGTCTCGACAAGCGTCTGGAAGAAAAGATAAACATTCCGTTCCACATTGCGGACGATCCTCTGCACAGCGTGGCGAGAGGTACCGGCATCGCGTTGAAGAACATTGACAAGTTCTCTTTCTTGATGCGTTGATGCGGCTCTGTCTGATGAGAATATAGTAGAAGCGAAATCGGGTTTTCCTCGATTTCGCTTTGTTGGCAACTTAAAGTGGTGATTCGTGCGTACTCTGCTCAGGTTTTTTGTACAATACAATAACTGGTTCCTTTTCATCTTCTTGGAGGCTATCAGCTTTTGGATGTTGTTCAGTTTCAACAACTATCAAGGCAGTGTGTATTTCTCTTCGGCAAACAGTGTCGTTGGGAGCCTTCATGAGGTTTGCAGCAATGTCGTTTCCTACTTCAGTCTGAGGAGTGCGAACGAACAGCTGATGGAACGCAACGTGTCGCTCGAACAGCAGATTGCGGCCTTGCGCAGGGTCTGCCTGACCTACCACGGAGATTCTATCCCCGCGGACTCTCTGCGGCAAGCCGTTGAGAAAGAGTGTCACTTGATGGATGCGGAGGTGGTCGTGAACTCCATCCGTCGCACCGACAACTTCATCACGATAAACAAAGGCGCGCTGGACGGCGTGAAAGAGGAGATGGGCGTTGTGGACGGTCGCGGCGTAGTGGGCATCGTGTACCACACCTCGCCCCACTACTCATTGGTGATTTCCGTGCTCAACAGCAAAGCGAGCATCAGCTGCAAAATCAGTGACACCAACTACTTCGGCTACCTGAAGTGGGACGGCGGCGATTGCCAATACGCCAACTTGGTGGACATGCCCCGCCACTCCATCTGTGAGGTGGGCGACACCATCGTGACTACCGGCTTCACGCCCATCTTTCCCGAGGGGTTGATGGTGGGCACGGTGGAGGAAATCTCCGATTCACATGACGGACTCTCTTTCCTGTTGAAGATAAAGCTCTCCGCGGACTTCGGCAATCTGAACCAAGTGAAGATTGTCGACCGTAAGAACATGGATGAGCTGAAAGAGTTGCAAAAGCAGATTAAATGATGTTCCATAGATTATAGGGGTATTTCTAATATTAGCTAAAGATGACGATTGATTTCCTCAAAAATATAGGATGGTTCCTGTTGCTTGTCCTTCTGCAGGCCATGGTGATGAACCATATTTGCATCTTGGGTTATGCCAAGCCTTTGATATATGTTTACCTGATACTCGTCATCAGCAGCACCACCTCGCGTCTTGCCCTCCTGCTTTGGGGCTTCTGCCTGGGACTGGCGGTCGACATCTTCTCGAACACACTGGGTCTCAACACCGCCGCCACTACATTCCTGGCCTTTGTGCGTCCGGGTCTGCTGAACCTCTTCATTACCCACGAGAGTCCGGAAAATGCAGTCTGCCCGGGCTTCCACAGTTTCGGGGTCGCAAAGTTCTTCCGCTATGTGCTGATTGCGGTTCTCATCCATCACCTCATCCTGTTTACGCTGGAGTCATTCTCCTTCTTTGATTGGTTCTATCTGCTGGTGGCGACAGTCTCCAGCGCGCTGCTGACAACCCTTTGCGTGGGAGCCATTGACTGCATCGGTAAAAAGTGAACCGTTGGCCTATGCGTTACTACAACCTTGAGAATCGGAAATACGTCATCGGCGGCATCGTGATAGCTGTCGTCCTCATCTACATCCTGCGACTCTTCGCCCTCCAGATACTGAGTGACGACTACAAACAGTATGCGGCAGGCAACGCTTTCCTCAACAAGGTGTTGTTCCCCGCACGAGGCGTCATCCACGACCGTAACGGGGAATTGTTGGTGTATAACCAACCCGCCTACGACGTGATGGTCATCATGAAAGAGGTGGAAGACCTTGATACACTGGATTTGTGTGAAACGCTGAACATTACGAAAGAACAGTTCCTCCAACGCATGAAGACCATCCAGAACCGCAACATCAACCCCGGCTTTTCGCGCTACACCGAACAGGTGTTCGTCAACCAGCTGTCCGCTGAGGAGTTCGCTGTGTTCCAGGAGAAATCGTTCCGCTTCAAGGGCTTCTACATGCGCAAACGAACCATTCGCCAGTACGCCTACAACGTGGGGGCGCACGTGCTGGGTGATATCGGTGAAGTCTCCAAGCGTGACATCACGGACGACGACTATTACCGCATGGGCGACTACATCGGCAAACAGGGTGTGGAACGCTCGTATGAGAAACAACTGCGCGGAGAAAAAGGCGCGGAGATTCTGCTTCGTGATGCCCGTGGACGTATCCAAGGCCACTACATGGACGGGGCACTCGACAAGACACCCGTACCGGGCAAGAACCTTACCCTGGGTCTGGACATTAAGCTACAGCAACTGGGCGAAAGGTTGCTCGAAGGGAAAATAGGGAGTATCGTAGCCATAGAACCCTCTACCGGTGAAATACTTTGCATGGTTTCGTCTCCCTCGTACGACCCCCATCTGATGATTGGCCGTCAACGGGGCATCAATCATCTGGAGCTGACACGCAACGCCTGGAAACCCTTGCTCAACCGGGCCGTGTCGGGAACGTATCCTCCGGGCTCCACCTTCAAGACATCGCAAGCCCTCACGTTCCTGCAAGAGGGCATCATAACCCCCGAAACAAGTTTTCCCTGTTCCAACGGCTTCGTGTTCAAGAACCTGCGTGTCGGTTGTCATGCCCACGGCTCTCCATTGCCGTTGGTGCCCGCCATCGCTACCTCGTGCAATGGTTATTTCTGCTGGGGACTCTACTACATGATGGGTGCCCGCAAGAAATACGGTTCCGTGCAGAACGCCATGACCACCTGGAAGGACTATATGGTCTCCATGGGCTTCGGCTATCAGTTGGGAGTGGATATCCCCGGCGAGAAGCGTGGAATGATTCCGAATGCCGACTACTACGACAAGAACTACCGGGGCTCGTGGAACGGGCTTACCATCATCAGTATCGCCATCGGTCAGGGTGAGGTGACGCTGACGCCCCTTCAGATAGCCAACTTGGGAGCAACCATCGCCAACCGGGGCTACTACTACGTCCCTCATGTGGTGAAAGAGATAGAGGACGGAGCGATTGACAACCTCTACCGGGTGCCTCACTACACCAAGGTGGAAAAGCAATACTACGAAGTGGTGGTCGAGGGTATGCGTCAGGCCGTGTTGGGCGGTACCTGTCGGGGAGCCAACATCCCGGGCATCGAGGTGTGCGGAAAGACGGGTACGGCACAAAACAAGGGTCATGACCACTCCGTGTTTATGGGATTCGCCCCCAAGGACGACCCGAAGATTGCCATTGCCGTCTATGTGGAGAACGGCGGATTCGGCGCGGTCTATGGCGTGCCCATCGGTGCCCTGATGATGGAGCAGTACCTCAACGGAGAACTCTCTCCGCAGAGCGAACTGAAAGCGACGGAATTCCAACAAAGGAGGATTATGTATGACAACAAGGAACGTTAGTATATTCAAGTCGGTCGATTGGATAACCATCGTCATCTACCTGGCGTTGGTCATCTTTGGCTGGTTCAGCATCTGCGGGGCCAGCTTCACTTACGAGGAGATGGACTTCTTCTCGTTCGATACCCGTTCCGGGAAGCAGTTGGTCTGGATATGCTGCTCTCTCGGTCTGGGCACGATATTGCTCATGATAGAGGAACGGGTCTATGAGGTCTTCTCCATCGTCTTCTACGTGGCGATGCTTTTCCTGCTGTTCATCACGCCTTTCCTGGCGGAGGATACAAAGGGTTCCTACTCCTGGATAAAGTTCGGACCTGTCAGTCTGCAGCCTGCGGAGTTCGCCAAGTTTGCCACCGCTTTGATGGTGGCCAAGGTGATGTCGGTCTACGGCTTCACGCTCTCCAACCCCCGTTCGCTGCTGACCGTACTGATGCTGATACTGTTGCCCATGGGGCTGATAGTCCTGCAAAAGGAGACTGGATCGGCGTTGGTCTATCTGGCTTTCTTCCTGATGCTCTACCGCGAAGGCATGTCCGGGTCGTTCCTCTTCTTTGGTGTCTGCCTGGCAACCTATTTCATTGTGGGTGTCCGGTTCTCCGAAGTGCCGTTGACAGAGGTCGTCCCGACGGCATCGGGCACGTTCGCCGTGCTGCTGATGATTCCCTGCTTCACGGCAGGACTTCTGTGGGTCTACGGTAAGGAAAAGACCCAGGTGCGCATATCCCTGTTCGTCACGTTGCTCGTCACCCTGCTGGCCTTCTTGGTTGCCCAGTATGTGATTCCCTTTGATCTGATGTGGGTGCAGTTGGCCATCTGTGTCGGATGGGTGGTCTACCTGTTGGTGCTGAGCGTGAGGAAGCACAAGAAATCCTTTGCGCTGATATCCCTGTTCACGATAGTTTCCGCCCTCTTCTTTTTCTCCAATGACATTGTGTTCAACAAGGTTCTGCAGCCGCACCAACAGATGCGTATCAAGGTGGTGCTGGGCATGGAGCAGGACTTGGCCGGTGCCGGGTACAACGTGAACCAATCCAAGATTGCCATCGGGTCGGGCGGCTTTCTGGGCAAGGGATTCCGTAACGGAACGCAGACCAAACTGAAATATGTGCCCGAGCAAGACACGGACTTTATTTTCTGTACCGTGGGCGAAGAGGAGGGCTTTGTAGGCTCCGCGGCCGTGCTGATACTCTATATGGTTCTCATCATACGGCTGATAGTGATGGCAGAGCGACAGAACACTACGTTCGGGCGGGTGTACGGCTACTCGGTAGCCAGCATTTTCTTCTTCCACCTATTTATTAATATAGGTATGGTGCTCGGACTGACTCCGGTGATAGGCATCCCGTTGCCGTTCTTCAGTTACGGAGGCTCTTCCCTGTGGGGCTTCACCATCCTGCTGTTCGTCTTCCTGCGGATAGACATAGAGAACAAAAACTCCCTCTAAGACACCGTCGGGGATTGGGCTACTCCTTTCTGGTCAGCCGGATTCCCACGTCATGGATACCCGTGAGACGACCCTTCTTCATGTAGTGCGCCAGCTTGATGCGCACGTCGTGCCGATTGCTGAGGTGCAACGTCTTCACTCGATGCGTGGTCTGGTAATAGCGGTTGAGTCCCGAACCGATGTATCTGCCCTTGTCGTTGACCAGCCTGCACTGCAACGTGTCGCTCTCGAAACGGAGCGAGTCGGTGTTGTTGGCGTAGACCACCAGCCAAAGGTCTTTGAACTCCAGTTCCGAAGTGTTGCGCAACTCCACCTGAAGGTCGTAGTCCCCCTCTTCAATCATCTCCTTGGAGAGGTCGAAGACGAGTGTATCACCCTTGTTCCAACCCTCTTCGTTGAACGTTCGAAAAGAGTGATACAGACAATCCGGTTGGCACGAAGCCAATAACCATGCCGTGAGAAGAACCGCGTTAGCTGTTAGCAGGCTCTTGACTTTTCTGCCCATTGTCTTTGTCGTTTCGGTTGTTCTCACGCCGCTCGTTGGGTTTCCGACGAGGAGGCCTTGCCTCACGGTTGCCGTTGTTGCCCTCGCGGTTGCCGTTGTTGCCTTGACGGTTCCCGTTGTTGGGTTGCTGGCTACGCTCCGCTCCGTTCCGCTGGCCTTTTTGTTGGTTAGGCTTGTTACCTCCCTGCTGAGGTCTGTCTCCCTGCTGAGGCTTCCCGTTTTGCTGAGGCTTTCCGCCCTGCTGAGGTCTGTTGCCTTGCCGAGGCTGCTGCTCTTTGCCCTGTCGCGGCTGTTGTTCCTTGGCCTGTTGCGGATTGTTGGCCGCCCGGTTATTGCCCGGTTGGTTAGGCTTGTTGCCGTTTTTCTTCTTTTTCCTGTTAGCGTTCTTGCTCCGGTCGAATCGGGTCACGCTCTCCTGTTCAAGTAGGTCTATCGGACGCTTCGGCTCGTTGTGGCCGGTCTCCTCGCTGAGGCTCTCAGGCTTCTGTCCCTTACGGTTCATGTTGAGTACCTCAAACGCTCTCTTGCCGGAGATTGTCACCAGGTTGGCCGCAAAGTTCTTGTCGGTAGAATAGGTGATTTCACCCTTCAGAATGTCCGCCTTGAAGAAGTAGAACGTGCCGTCCGCAGTCTCCAGCGTGACCTCCTTGGAAGGCATTTTCTTCTGGCATTCCACATAGGAGTCCACCTCATAGTTGAGGCAGCATTTCAGTTTGGCGCACTGTCCCGCCAGCTTCTGCGGATTGAGCGAGATGTCCTGGATGCGTGCCGCGTTGGTGGAGACGGAGATGAAGCTCGTCATCCACGTGGCGCAACAGAGCTCCCGTCCGCAAGGGCCGATGCCGCCTATGCGTCCCGCCTCTTGCCGGGCACCGATCTGCTTCATCTCGATGCGCACCTTGAAAGCGTCCGCCAGCACCTTTATCAGTTGCCGGAAGTCCACGCGCTCATCGGCGATGTAGTAGAAGATGGCCTTGTTGCCGTCCCCTTGGTACTCCACGTCGCCAATCTTCATGTTCAGCTTCAGGTCGGCGGCAATCTGCCGTGACCGTATCATGGTGTCGTGCTCTTTGGCCTTCGCCTCTTCGTACTTCTCCAGGTCCACCGGTTTGGCCTTTCGGTAAATGCGCTTTATCTCCGCGTCGTGCTTCAGGTTGGCCTTCTTTATTTGCAGCGGCACCAGCCGTCCGGTCAGCGTCACCGTGCCGATGTCGTGTCCGGGACTTGCCTCCACGGCCACCACGTCGCCCTTCTCCAGCTTCAGGTTGTTGCTGTTGCGGTAATATCCTTTTCGCGTATTCTTGAATTGCACTTCCACCATGTCGCACAGCTCGCTGTTCCCGGGCACGTCGGCAAGCCAGTCGTAGGTGTTCAGCTTGTTGTCCTGTCGTCCGCAGCCTTTTGCGCTAAGGTTTCCGCTTCCGTTCTTCAGTATGAAATCAGTCATCTCTTTCGATTATATATTATTGTTTAATCAGCACAATCATCTTGAGTGAAAAGTCGAAGAATACCATCTTCGCGTTCACGTTGTGTTCGATGTCTCGTTGTGCTTCGTTTAATTCGTCCATAATGCCGATGGCGTTGCGCTCGTTCACAAACGGGGAGAACCGCTGCGCGAAGTTCTTCTCTTCGCGGTTCATGTACGAGAGGGTCTCCTGATGGAAGTTGTAGATAAAGTTCTCGCGGACCATCCGCTGGCAATAGGAGAGGAAGTTCTTTTGCCGTTCGCGTCCGATGCCCGCCAGCTGCTCGCTCCATGCCTTCGTCTCTTTCACCTTGCGTTGGTAGGCCAACCGCATCAGACTGACAAACCAATCGA
>CAVFNZ010000098.1:0-9408 GCA_963624095.1 Clostridium sp. CAG:217
GAAACTCCTCAACGGTATGTCTGAAACGGAAATCAGCGATTGGGCAAAGGGGTATCTGAAGTGACCGATGTCCGACTTAACTTGTCGCGGACGCTTGTATAATAGACTGTACTGATAGAAGGAAGCCCTTTCCCGACTTCCTTCTATCAGTACTCTTTTTTGTCCAGACTAAAGAGGACTGGCGTACCGACTAATCGGTACTGGAGTACCGAACGAACGGTACAGGCGTACCAACTAACCGGTACGGGGCATGAGGCTATATGCCTTTGCCTAACCATTCAGTCGCATGGTTGACAGTATCCCCATAGCAGTCGAACGCCAGTTCTTCCGTCACTTCCACCTTATTGAGCCCCTCATCTCTCCGAACGGGCCAACGCTCATAATCCGATTAATCCCATATATAAACCTCTTCGATTTTTCGGCTTGTTGTTATTGGGTGCTGCAATAAAGTTGATATAAACCATTTAGTATTATTTCCCCGTCCCATGAGATTATCCAATGGATTATTTGTAAGTTTGCATCCGATAATGACCTACAATAAAAGAATAGTAAACGATGAAACAACTACTACTCTCGCCCTTACATGGGCAAAGCAAAACGATTCCGTACGCAAGGAACATTATTCACGATGATACAAAACAGACTAATTCACTAATCATTTTGATAGGACAATATAGAATATACAGTCTTTTTGAACCTACTGAATAATTACTCATAACACTTTAGAAGCGTTATGCACATATATGATTTCAGATTATAACGTAACATATCCTTATGCTAACTATTTAGCACACGCATGAAGTTTTCTTATTATTTCAACACGATTTATGGATATAACAAATCAAAAAGGCATACCTTTGCACCGAAAACAAAACAAAAAGCAAGTAGATACCGATAAACATCAGAATTATGACAGGCAAGATAAAGTTCACGAAGATGCATGGGGCAGGCAATGATTACATTTATGTAAACACGCTGCAATATCCCCTTGAAAACCCACAGGAACTTGCTGTCAAATGGAGCGCGCCGCATACGGGTATCGGCTCTGACGGTTTGGTCTTGATAGGCCCGTCCAAAGCCGCGGATTTCAGCATGCGCATCTTCAACGCGGACGGATCGGAAGCGATGATGTGCGGAAACGCTTCCCGTTGCATCGGTAAATACCTCTATGAGAACGGGCTTACAGTCAAAGAAGAGATTGCGCTCGAAACTTTATCCGGCATTAAAATACTCAAATTACATATAGAGAAAGGTATCGTCACGGCCGTAACAGTCGACATGGACGAACCCCGCTTGGAAAACAAAGAGCAACTTGACACCCCAACCGGTAGCATGTTGGCTCAAAGCATCGTTACCGACCTGGGCACTTTTGTGGGCACATTCGTCTGCATGGGCAATCCCCACTGCGTCATCTTCACCGAAGACGTCAGCTCCTTGGCGATTGAGCAAATCGGTCCCGTGTTGGAGCGCCATCCGTTGTTTCCCGAAAGAGCGAACATCGAGTTTGCCCAGAAGTTGTCCGACAGCGTCATCCGGATGCGCGTTTGGGAAAGAGGGTCTGGCATCACGCAGGCATGCGGCACAGGAGCTTGCGCCACCGCGGTGGCTGCGGTGCTCAACAAGGTATGCGGCCGGAAGACGGAAATCAGGATGGACGGCGGAAGTCTGTTCATCGAGTGGAGCGAAGCCGACAATCATGTGTACATGACCGGTCCGGCCACCAAGGTTTTTGAAGGAGAAATAGACCTATAAAACAACAACAATAACAAAAGAATAAAGATTATGGCACTCGTAAACGAACATTTCCTGAAGCTACCGAACAACTACCTGTTTTCGGACATAGCGAAGAAAGTCAACTCCTTTAAGGTGACACACCCGAAATCGGACATTATCCGTCTGGGTATCGGTGATGTGACAGAGCCGCTGCCGAAGGCTTCCATCGAAGCCATGCACAAGGCGGTGGACGAAATGGCCCACAAGGAGACTTTTCGGGGATACGGGCCTGAGCAAGGTTACGATTTCCTGATAGACGCTATCCTGAAGAACGACTTCGCCCCACGCGGCATCCACCTGGAGCCGGGTGAGATATTCATCAACGACGGTGCCAAGAGCGACACGGGAAACATTGGCGACATCCTTCGCCACGACAACAGCATCGGTGTCACGGACCCCATCTACCCGGTGTATATCGACTCGAACGTGATGTGCGGACGAGCCGGGACTTTGGAGGACGGCAAATGGAGCAACGTGGTGTACATTCCCTGCTTGCGCGAGAACAATTTCGTTCCGCAAATTCCCGACAAGCGCATCGACATCGTTTACCTCTGCTACCCCAACAACCCCACCGGTACGGTCATCAGCAAGGCCGAACTGAAGAAGTGGGTCAACTACGCACTGGCAAACGACACGATAATCATGTATGACGCCGCCTACGAGGCATACATACAAGACCCCGAGATTCCGCACTCCATCTACGAGATTAAGGGAGCCCGCAAGGTCGCCATCGAGTTCCACAGTTTCTCGAAGACGGCCGGCTTCACCGGCGTACGTTGCGGTTACACGGTAGTACCGAAGGAGCTGACCGCCGCCACGCTGACCGGCGAACGCATCCCCCTCAACCGGTTGTGGAACAGACGCCAATGTACCAAGTTCAACGGAACGTCGTACATCACGCAACGGGGAGCCGAGGCGACCTATTCGCCCGAAGGCAAGGAACAAGTGAAAGAGGTTATCAATTACTATATGACCAACGCCGCCATCATGCGTAAAGAGTTGAGCGGCATGGGTCTTTCCGTTTACGGAGGAGAAAACGCTCCTTACATCTGGCTAAAGACACCCGACGGTGTCTCTTCCTGGAAGTTCTTCGAACAGATGCTCTATGAGGCGAACGTGGTGGGAACTCCCGGCGTGGGATTCGGCCCCAGCGGTGAAGGTTACATCCGGCTCACCGCTTTCGGAGACCGAAAGAACTGCGAGGAGGCCATGCGTCGGTTAAGGAATTGGCTCAAGTAAGAAAAGGCAAGCAGGGTATTAGAGAGAATAGAAGGAGAAGAGAGAGAGTACTAAACGAGAGAGATTCTATAATAAATCAAGTATTAACTAAAGGAAAAAAGATTATGAAGAAGAGTTTCAAAATGGCCGCTTTACTGTTGGGAACGGTAATGGCCGCACAGACTGCAAAAGCACAAGAAGGTATCGAAACCTCTGTAGGTGCAGACATCGTTAGTGGGTATGTATGGCGTGGACAGGATTTGGGAAACGTCAGCATCCAGCCCTCGTTGGAACTGTCCTATAACGGACTGTCACTCTCCGCTTGGGGTTCGGTTGGCATCAGCAATTTGGCCGGCGGTGAGGAACAGACCAAGGAACTTGACTTCACGCTGGGCTACACGTTGGGTGGATTCAATTTCGGCATCACCGATTATTGGTTCAGCGGTGCCAACAAGTACTTGAAGTACGGAGCGCACGAGACGTCGCACGTGTTTGAGGTCAACCTGGGTTACGATTTCGGCGTGGCAGCCATCAACTGGTTTACCAACTTTGCGGGCGATGACTACAAGGCTGACGGTAAGCGTGCCTACTCATCCTACTGCGAGCTGAGCGCTCCGTTCAAATTGGGAGGTCTCGACTTCACGGCTTCCCTCGGAGCTACCCCCTTCAAGAGTTCCGGCACGTACGGTTATGTTGACGGTTTCTCCGTTGTGGACATCAGCGTGGGAGCAGTGAAGGAGATCAAGGTTACTGACACCTTCAGCATCCCCGCCTTCGCCAAGGTAACGGTGAACCCCAAGACCGAAAGTTCTTATTTTGTATTTGGTATCAGTTTTTAAATAGAGAGAGTTAACAATAAAAAGAACACGAAAGAGCGTATAGGAAGAGAGATCATAGTTTATTGAGATATACTCAAGTTTGTTGTAAGGTAATTCACTTAGACTTTTTTCATTCCTATACCTCTTTTTTAAAACTGTTTTGTTATGAAGAAGATTGAAGCGATTATTCGAAAAACGAAGTTCGAGGATGTAAAGGACGCATTGCTCGAAGCTGACATCGAATGGTTCTCTTACTATGACGTAAGAGGTGTAGGTAAGACACGCCAGGGACGCATTTACCGTGGTGTAGTGTACGACACAAGTTACATTGAGCGCATCCTTGTGTCTATCGTGGTACGCGACAAGAATGTGGACAAGACGGTGAAAGCCGTTACAGCCGCAGCACAGACAGGCGAGATTGGTGACGGACGTATCTTCGTCATCCCGGTAGAGAACGCCGTTCGCATCCGCACGGGAGAGCAGGGAGACATCGCCCTCTACAATGCAGAACAAGAGAAATAAGCGAAAGGAAAGTATATAAGAGAGATAATTGAATACAAGTACATATTAAAGAGATTGAGATTATGGATACTTTTAAAACCTACATATTAAAGAGATGGACACTGAGCGCTATTCTGTTGCTCACAGTGACCACATTCGCAATGGCGCAAGATTCCACCGCCGTTGACACTACTGTTGCCGTCAGCAAAGCGGTTGCGGCAGCTCCCGCTGAAGTTGTTGCCGCGGAAGACGCTCCCGCCACTTTGGCTTCTACGGTTTCCGACTTGACTACCGGACTGAATACGGTATGGATGTTGCTGGCCGCCATGCTGGTGTTCTTCATGCAGCCGGGCTTCGCCTTGGTTGAGGCGGGCTTCACCCGTACCAAGAACACCGCCAACATCCTGATGAAGAACTTCATCGACTTCATGTTCGGTTCCATCCTGTTCTGGTTCATCGGTTTCGGCTTGATGTTCGGCATAGGCGACTTTGTGGGCGTGCCTCACTTTTTCGACCTCGACGCCATGAGCGAAATCATTGACAACGGACTGCCTATTGAGGGATTCCTGGTGTTCCAGACCGTGTTCTGCGCCACATCCGCTACCATCGTTTCGGGTGCCATGGCCGAGCGTACCAAGTTCAGCATGTATCTGGTGTACACCATCTTCATCAGCGTCCTCATCTACCCGATCTCCGGTCACTGGACATGGGGTGGCGGCTGGTTGATGAACGGCAGCGAAGACTCCTTCATGATGACCACCTTCGGTCACGTATTCCACGATTTCGCCGGCTCCACGGTGGTTCACTCCGTAGGTGGTTGGATTGCCCTGGTAGGTGCAGCCATTCTTGGCCCGCGTATCGGTAAATACGGCAAAGACGGCAAGTCGAAAGCTATCCCCGGACACAACCTTACCATCGCCGCCCTGGGTGTATTCATCCTCTGGTTCGGATGGTTCGGATTCAACCCCGGTTCACAATTGGCTGCGGCTACTCCCGAAGACCAAACAGCCATCTCATTGGTATTCCTCAACACAAACCTTGGTGCTTGCGCAGGTGGATTCTTCGCATTGGTAGTCAGCTGGTTCAAATATGGCAAACCCTCTTTGTCACTCACGCTCAACGGCATCTTGGCAGGTTTGGTCGGTGTCACCGACGGTTGCGACTGCGTATCTCCCGCCGGAGCCATCATCATAGGTGCTGTCTGCGGAATATTGATGATTTACGCCGTAGAGTTCATCGACCACGTCCTGAAGATAGACGACCCCGTTGGTGCCTCTTCCGTTCATGGTGTCTGCGGTTTCACCGGTACGTTGTTGACCGGTCTGCTCTCTACCTCCGAAGGTTGGTTCTATGGTTTCGGCCCCAGCTTCTTCCTTGCGCAGTTGTTTGGTGCGGTAGTCGTAGGCGGTTGGGCAGCCCTGATGGGTTACATCATCTTCAAGGTTCTCGACAAGATTCATGGATTGCGTGTTCCGGCTCGTATTGAAGAGGAAGGACTCGACATCTACGAACATGGTGAGACGGCTTACAACTGATAACGATAACAAAGTGAAAACTTTTACACTTTACATATTAACAACAAACATTTAAGTATTATGTCAGAACTAAGATTCAGAGTCGTTGAATCGGCTTTTAAGAAAAAAGCGGTGGAGGTACCGACCCCGGCGGAACGTCCCTCTGAATACTACGCCAAGTATGTATTCAACAGAGAGAAGATGTTCAAGTACCTGCCCAGCAAAGTCTACCAGAAACTGATTGATGTCATCGACAACGGCGCGCCGTTGGACACCAGCATCGCCAACGAGGTAGCGGCAGGCATGAAGAAGTGGGCCACTGAAATGGGTGTAACACACTACACCCACTGGTTCCACCCCTTGACGGAGGGAACCGCCGAGAAGCACGACGCTTTCGTGGAGCACGACGGCAAGGGCGGCATGATGGAAGAGTTCTCCGGCAAGCTGCTCGTACAGCAGGAGCCCGACGCTTCGTCATTCCCTAACGGCGGTATCCGCAACACCTTCGAGGCCCGCGGTTACAGCGCATGGGACCCCTCGTCTCCCGCGTTCATCGTGGACGACACGCTTTGCATCCCTACCGTCTTCATCGCCTACACGGGTGAGTCACTCGACTACAAGGCACCGTTGTTGAAAGCGTTGCGTGCCGTAGACAAGGCAGCGGTAGACGTATGCCACTACTTCAACCCCGACGTGAAGAAGGTTTACTCTTACCTGGGTTGGGAACAGGAGTACTTCCTGGTTGACGAAGGCTTGTATGCCGCCCGTCCTGACCTGTTGCTGACCGGACGTACCTTGATGGGACACGAGTCCGCCAAGAACCAGCAGTTGGAAGACCACTACTTCGGCGCCATTCCTTCGCGTGTGGCCGCCTTCATGAAAGACCTCGAAATAGAGGCGTTGAAGCTGGGCATTCCCTGCAAGACCCGTCACAACGAGGTTGCCCCCAACCAGTTTGAGTTGGCTCCCATCTATGAGGAGTGCAACCTGGCCGTAGACCACAACATGTTGATCATGGCTCTGATGCGTAAGATTGCCCGCAACCACGGATTCCGCGTACTGCTTCACGAGAAGCCGTTCAAAGGTGTCAATGGTTCGGGTAAGCACAACAACTGGTCACTGGGTACCGACACGGGCATCCTGCTCCACGCCCCCGGCAAGACACAGGAAGAGAACCTGCGTTTCGTCACCTTCGTAGTAAACACGTTGACTGCGGTTTACCGCCACAACGGTCTGTTGAAGGCCAGCATCATGTCGGCTACCAACGCTCATCGTCTGGGAGCCAACGAGGCACCTCCCGCAATCATCTCCAGCTTCTTGGGCAAACAGCTTACCCAGGTACTCGACCACTTGGAAGAGACCACTACGGACGAGCTGATCAACTTCAGCGGCAAACAGGGAATGAAACTGGACATCCCGCAGATTCCCGAGTTGCTGATTGACAACACAGACCGTAACCGTACGTCACCCTTCGCCTTCACAGGCAACCGTTTCGAGTTCCGTGCCGTGGGTTCAGAAGCCAACTGCGCTTCCGCCATGATTGCGCTCAACACCGCCGTTGCCGAGCAGCTGATTCAGTTCAAGAAAGAGGTTGACGAGCTCATTGAGAAGGGCGAACCGAAGATGTCGGCTATCCTTGAGGTTGTACGCAAATACATCAAGATATGCAAACCTATCCGTTTCGACGGCAACGGCTACTCTGACGAGTGGAAAGAGGAGGCCAAGAAACGCGGTTTGGACTGCGAGACCAGCTGCCCGATTATCTTCGACAACTACTTGAAGGAAGACAGCGTGAAGATGTTCGAGTCTACCGGCGTCATGACCCGCGTGGAACTTGAGGCCCGCAACGAGGTTAAGTGGGAGATGTACACCAAGAAGATTCAGATTGAGGCACGCGTCCTGGGTGACTTGGCCATGAACCACATCATCCCTGTCGCTACCAGATACCAGAGCGGTCTTATCGACAATGTCTACAAGATGAAAGACCTCTTCCCTGCTGACGAATGCAAGGAACTCTCCGCTGAGAACATCCAGCTTATCCGCGAGATAGCTCAGCGCACCATCTTCATCAAGGAGCATGTCGACAAGATGGTCGAAGCCCGCAAGGTGGCCAACAAGATTACGGACGAGCGTGAGAAAGCCATCGCTTACCACGACAACATCGCTCCAATGTTGGAAGAAATCCGTTATCACATCGACAAGCTCGAACTGATTGTTGACAACCAGTTGTGGACGCTGCCGAAATACAGAGAATTACTGTTTATAAGATAATACGATATTATCTATTTCTTTTGTTGGTTGTTTTAAGTTTGAGGGGAGGGCTCTGCGAAGAGCTCTCCTTTTTTTGTCTTTACAACAATGCGAAGGCTGATGGGACAAGTCCATTGTCACTGACATTCTTTCGCGGGAATATTTTCACAAGAGACAAATAGACGTTACTTTTGCGACTGCAATAACGATTAAAACCAACTGTCAATGACAAAACTCTATCTGGTCAGACATGGTGAAACGGAAGAGAACGCCGCTCATGTCCTGCAGGGACATCTTCCTGGACACCTTTCCGCATTGGGCATCCGGCAAGTGCAGACCCTTAGTGAGGAGCTGAGTACAATCCATTTCGATGCCATGGTTTGCAGCGACTTGCAGCGTTGCGTCCACTCCGCCAACATTCTGAACGAGCGGCTTCGACTACCCATGACGGTCACTCCCCTGCTTCGCGAACGGGACTGGGGCGGGTTCACGGGCAAGTCCATCCCCTCGATAAAGGGATTACCTTTCCCGGCTGACGTGGAGAGTGTGGAGGCGATGGCCGAGCGCGCCTCCCGATTCCTGGACTTTATCCGCGCCAACTACAACGGACAGAGCGTACTGGCCGTAGGTCATGGCCTGATGAACCGCATCATCCAATCCGTCCACTTCAACAAGCCGATGCAGGACATCGAGCGCATGCAAAACGCCACTTACCGCCTACTGGAACTAAATGATTTATCTCCCTTAAATTAGCAGTTGCTTGAAAAATTCACTTACCCCAGTGCCGCTAATATTGTATACAGACGCTCTCCAGTCGCCTCACTTGTCTATCCATTTCTTGAGCATAGTTGACTTCTCCTTGCTCACAATAATTTTCACTCCAGGATAAGTTTTCAGGCGAACAGAGAGTTTGTAGGCAAAAAGAAAGTTTATGCGCTCTATGCTGTCAATGCTGACGATATACTGGCGATTGGCACGAAAGAACTTGGCAGGATTTAGTTGCGCCTCCACATCATTAAGAGAAAAGCTGAGTGCCATTGACTTGCCACTGTTCAAGAATGCGCGAGTAATACCGTTCTCGGTATATATATGGTTGATGTCCTGCACATTGAGCACGGTATAGCCGTCGTTGTTCTGCACGAGGAAATGCTCGCGATATTCCTGCTTCTTCAAGCCGAGCGAGGCCAGGAGGGCGGAATAGTCCTGCGAGGGTTGTTCGGAGACTATCAGTTTCCTTGCCTTGTCCACGGCCTCTGTCAGTTCCTGCGGAACAATGGGCTTCTGCAGGTAGGCGATACCGTTGCTCTTGAATGCCTCCAGCGCATACTCGTTGT
>CAVFNZ010000099.1:0-9147 GCA_963624095.1 Clostridium sp. CAG:217
AGAACAGGACTGGAAAGAGCAGGACTGGAAAGAACAGAACAAGACAGGAGAGAACAAGACAGGAAAGAACAGGGAGGGAGAGAACAGGACTGGAGAGAACAGAACAAACGGGAGAGGAGAGGATAGAACGGGAGAGGAGAGGACAGGAAAGAACAAGACAGGAGAGAACAGGGCTGGTCAGCCCGAAAACCGGGTGGCGTTTATTCGGATAGCTGTACGTTAACCGACCGTTAACTACCGTTTACTACCGTTAACCCACCGTTAACTCACCGTTAACTACCGATTACTACCGTTAACCAGCCGTTAACTCGCCGTTAACTAAATCCGTTCGTTTCGGAGAGGCGGTCTGACGACGTACAGCCATGCACCCTCATCCCGTACAACTATAGCACCTCATCCTGTACGTTCACTACCCCTCATCCCGTACGTCATTAGAGTGTCATCCCGTACGGGATGAAAACCCCATAAACCGGGTGACTTTTCCTGATTCACCAGACACCTTTTCTTTTCGTTAACTGAAACGGTAGACACTTTATGTTGAGCCATACTGAATCGATATACACAAGCCGTTCCCCACCGCCGGCCCTTCGGGGACAGGACAAGGAACGAAGCCAACAACGGCAGTTGGCGTTCCGTATCTCTAACGAGGAGTATGAGGAGTACAACGGAGCGGCTACACCTCCACCACCAGTCCGTCGTAGGCAAAGTGGACATGGGGAGGGAGCTGACGTTCCGTCTCGGCATGGAGGCCGATGTGGTGGCTCATGTGGATGAGGTAGGTCTCCTTGGCTTCCACTTTGGCGGCGAAGGCCAAAGCCTCGTCGAGAGACATGTGGGTCCAGTGGTCCTTGAAACGCAGCGCGTTGACAAACAGGCAGTCGAGATTCCGCAGGTAAGCGAGTTCCTCTTCGGGCATCGTCTTCATGTCGGTGATGTAACCGACGTTGTTGATGCGGTAGCCCAGTATCGGCAACTGTCCGTGCATCACGCGCAACGGAGTTATCGTGGCGTTCCCTATGCGGAAGGTTTCGTGGGGACGGATGTCGGTGAGCGTCACGTTTGGCACGCCGGGATATTTGTTCTCGACGAAGCAATAGGGCATCTGGATGCGAAGCCGCTCGGCCGTGTGCGCCTCGGCATAGAGCGGAACGTCGCCAAAGCGGCCGAAAGGCCGCAGGTCGTCGATGCCGCCAACGTGGTCGTAATGTTCGTGGGTGATGAGCACACCGTCAATCTTCACGAACTCCTCGCGCATAATCTGCTGACGGAAGTCCGGACCGCAATCGACCAGGATACGTTCCGTTCCCGTGTCGAACAGGGACGAGGCGCGCAACCGGTGGTCCCTGCTGTCCGCCGAAGTGCAGACGGCGCAACGGCACCCTATCTCCGGAACGCCCGTGGATGTTCCGCTTCCCAAAACATGTATCTTCATTGTCTTCTATTCCCTTATTCTTTTGTCGAATGGATGCCACGGCTTCTTTCCGGTGGCCTCTATTCGTTTCCTATCATATTTACTTCCGGACGGATTTCTATACCGAACCTCTCGCGGACGGACTGCACCACGGCCTTTGCCAACCGCAGCACCTCCTGTCCGGTGGCCCCGCCCAAGTTGACGAGCACCAACGCCTGCGAGGTATGCACGCCGGCGCGTCCCATCGCCTTTCCCTTCCATCCGCAGCGGTCTATCATCCACCCGGCGGGAATCTTCACATGCGACGCGTCCACCTCATAGTACGGGAGGTCGGGGTATCGCTCCTTCAGCCGATCGTAGACGGTGCGTTCCACCACGGGGTTCATGAAGAAGCTGCCGGCACTGCCCAACTCCTTCGGGTCGGGGAGTTTGGCCCGGCGCACGGCAATCACCGCCCGGCGCACCATCGCCACGGTTATTTCCGTTCCGTCCGTCGGCAACACGGAGCGAAGGTTTCCGTACTCCAGCCGAAGGGTCGGATGCTTGTCCAACCGATAGGTGACGTGGGTCACGATATATTGTCCCTTCCACGCCCCCTTGAAATGACTCTGCCGGTAGCCGTAGCCGCATTCGTCCACCCGGAACGCGTGCGGACTGCCTTGCCGGTCGACCGTTTCCACAGTGGTGATGAGGTCCTTCACCTCCACCCCATAGGCACCGATGTTCTGTACGGCACTGGCCCCCACCTCACCGGGGATAAGGGAGAGGTTCTCCGCCCCACCCCAACCGCGGGCCACGCAATAGTCCACCAGGTCGTCCCACACCACACCGGCACCCACACGAATCCACACATGGTCGCCGTCTTCCCTCACCACCTCTTGGCCGAGGATGCGCGAGTGCAGCACCGTGCCGTCGAAGTCGCCAAGGAACAGCAAATTGCTGCCTGCGCCGATGTGGAGGATTTCCGTGTCCGGCCGCAACGAAGAGAGCGTTTGCCGAAGCTCCTCCACCGACTGGTACTCAATCCACCGGCTCGCCTTCACGTCCATGCCGAACGTGTTGTGACCCAACAAAGAAAAGTCCTTTACGCTGTTTATCATGTCGTCTCTCCGATGCGGCAGGCAAGGGTGTCAGTTGCTCAGGTCGTCAAACTGAACCAACTTCCAATTGCCGCCTACCTTATTAAAATAGAGTGTATTGCTGAATCCGTTGCCGATGCCGCGCAGGTCGATGATGGCGCGCGTGGCTTTGGCACTGTACCTTTGTCCGTAGTCGATGTTCGTCATCCGTGTGGTCGGCAGCAGCGGACGGAAAGCGAACCACTGGTCTTTGTCGATGGTGCTCTCCAGAATCTCGAACTCATCGTCGGGGTCGGGCGAGACGTATTTCAGGGACGAAGCGACGCGGCTGCGTTGGAACACGGAGTCGTTGGCGAATTGATGGAAGAAACGCAGAAAGTCAGCGTACGGCTTTTCCGCGGTCGACTCCTGCACGATGTCAGTCAGTTTCCACACTCCTTGGTCGCGATGGAAGTTGTATTTGCGTATCTCATTGTCCACCAAGTAAATCCATTCCACGGAGACGGAGTCCAGCGAGACCGCCTTCTCCAGTTCCATGTCTTCCTCTTCCTGATAGAACAGGGTATAGTACGCCTCGTTGGTGAACAGCGAATCGTGTTCCCACTCCTGTTCCTTCACAAACTGCAGTTTGCCGTCAATCAGGCAAGGCAACGGGAAGATGGTACGCTTCCTCTGCAACCTTTCGTTGCCGGCGTAGTTGTAGATGAAGTCGTCAAACAATTCATCGGCGTTCCGCGGAATGACCGAGGTCTCCGTCACGGAATCTTCCGCAGCCAAAGAGTCTGCCGAGTCCATCCATGCGGAATCGGCTTCCTGCCGATTGACCGACCGCGCCTTGTCCCCTCTGACCTGACAGGCACAGCAACACAATCCCAAAAGGGCGAACGTGATTAAAGTTCTCATATCTCTCAAAATTGGCGCAAAAATACCTCTTTTATTTGAAATGGGGTACATTATTCGGTTTAAATCACTACCTTTGCTCCGCTTTATTCCGAATCTACGGATCGAGTCTGTTCGGGAGGATGCGCAAACCCTCCTCCAGAGCATTCGGGAGAAGGCAAACGCAAAACGTAAAGTAATAAATATCAATATAATAAGTATGATTGAGAAAATTCAACAGCTGCTGGCAGGGATAGACACACTCACTGCCGATAACGCAGAGGCACTTGAGGCACTCCGTATCAAATATCTCGGCAAGAAGGGAGCCATCAACGAACTCATGGCGGACTTCCGCAACGTTCCCGCTGAAAGCAAGAAAGAGATTGGCATGAAGCTGAATGAACTGAAGACCAAAGCCCAAGAAAAGATAGCCGCACTGAAAGAGTCCTTCGACAGCAAGGACAACCTGAGCGAGGGGCTCGACCTGACCCGTACGGCTTACCCCATCAAACTGGGCACACGCCATCCGCTCTCCATCGTGAGGAACGAGATTATCGACATCTTCTCCCGTCTGGGATTCAGCATCGCCGAAGGTCCGGAGGTGGAGGACGACCTCCATGTCTTCACCAAGCTGAACTTCGCCGCCGACCACCCCGCACGCGACATGCAGGACACCTTCTTCATCGAGTCGAACGAGGAGGACGTCACGAAGAACGTCATTCTGCGTACGCACACCAGCAGCGTGCAGGTGCGCGTGATGGAAAGCACGCAGCCGCCCATCCGCATCATCTGTCCGGGACGCGTGTACCGCAACGAGGCCATCAGCTACCGCGCGCACTGCTTCTTCCACCAGGTGGAGGGGCTCTACATCGACAAGGGCGTGTCGTTCACCGACCTGAAGCAAGTGCTGTTGCTCTTCGCCAAAGAGATGTTCGGCAACGACACGAAGATCCGTCTGCGTCCGTCGTACTTCCCGTTCACGGAGCCGTCCGCCGAGATGGACATCAGCTGCAACATCTGCGGCGGCAAGGGTTGCCCCTTCTGCAAAGGCACCGGTTGGGTGGAGATTCTCGGATGCGGCATGGTGGACCCGAACGTGTTGGAAGCCAGCGGCATCGACAGCAAGGTCTATAGCGGCTACGCCCTCGGCATGGGTGTGGAGCGCATCACCAACCTGAAGTACCAGGTGAAGGACCTGCGCCTCTTCTCGGAGAACGACACCCGATTCCTGAGAGAGTTCGAGGCAGCCAACTAAGAAACATCCGTATAACATCATTCCGGATATTCGGGGCCGCGACAGCTCTCCGGATGTCCGGATTTTTCTTTGCAAGCATGAGAAAAGAAGAGCTTTACAACCAAGTCATCGACTACTTCAAGGCGGCCATGCCGGTGGCGGAGTCGGAGCTGGACTTCCGCAACCCGTTTGAACTGCTGGTGGCCGTCATCCTCTCCGCGCAATGCACGGACAAGCGGGTGAACCTCGTCACGCCGCGCCTCTTCCGCGACTACCCCACCCCAGAGGCTTTGGCGGAGGCCGAGCCGGATGTCATCTACGAATACGTGAAGAGTGTCTCCTACCCCAACAACAAGGCGAAGCACCTGGTGGGCATGGCACGGATGCTCGTCAAGGAATTCAATGGTCAAGTGCCAGCCGACACTGACCTGCTGACGCGGCTACCCGGCGTGGGACGGAAGACCGCCAACGTCATCCAGGCCGTCATCTTCCACAAGGCCGCCATGCCCGTCGACACGCACGTCTTCCGCGTGAGCCACCGCATCGGACTGGTGACGGCACGCTGCACCACGCCGCTCAGCGTGGAGAAGGAACTCACCCGGCACATCCCCGCCGAGTGGTTAGGCACGGCTCACCACTGGCTGTTGCTGCACGGCCGTTACACCTGCACCGCACGGACACCCCACTGCGCGGAGTGCGGTTTGCAAATGCTATGCAAACATTACAAAAAGGAGACAGCGGTGGGCAGGGGAAATACAAAATAAGGTTATAAACCCTCAAAACGCTATTTATAAATGGATTCCGTTTGCAAGGTAATGCAAATAATTTCCTAACTTTGCGCAAAGAAAAAAACGATAGGTATTTTTAAACATTAAAACAAATAACAATTATGCAAACAATTGACAACTTCAATTTTGCCGGTAAAAAGGCATTTGTACGTGTTGATTTCAATGTGCCCGTAGACGAGAACTTCAACATCACTGACGACACTCGTATCCGCGCCGCACTTCCTACCCTGAAGAAAATCCTGGCCGACGGTGGAAGCCTCATCATCGCTTCCCACATGGGTCGCCCCAAGAAGAATCCGGATCCGAAATATTCTTTGAAACATATCCTCGCCCACGTTTCCGAGCTGTTGGGTGTCAACGTTCAGTTCGCCGAGGACTGCCAGAAGGCACAGGCACAGGTTGCAGCCCTGAAACCGGGCGAAGCACTGTTGCTGGAGAACCTCCGCTTCTACGCTGAGGAGGAAGGCAAACCGCGCGGCTTGGCTGAGGATGCCAGCGACGATGAGAAGGCAGCCGCCAAGAAAGCGGTGAAGGAGAGCCAGAAAGAGTTTACCAAGGTGTTGGCCTCCTACGCTGACTGCTATGTGAACGACGCGTTCGGTACGGCTCACCGCGCCCACGCTTCCACGGCACTCATCGCCAGCTACTTCGACGCGGACCACAAGATGTTCGGTTATCTGATGGAGAAAGAGGTGAAGGCCGTAGACAAAGTGATGAACGACATCAAGCGTCCGTTCACCGCCATCATGGGTGGCTCAAAGGTTTCCACCAAGATTGAAATCATCGAGAACCTGCTTACCAAGGTCGACAACCTGATCCTGGCCGGCGGCATGACTTATACGTTCATGAAAGCCCAGGGCGGCAAGGTGGGCAACTCCATCTGCGAGGACGACAAGCTCGACCTGGCGCTCGACATCATCAAGAAGGCCAAGGAGAAAGGCGTGAACCTCGTTTTGGCAACCGACACAAAGGCCGCCGACGCTTTCTCCAACGATGCCAACACGCAGATTGTTCCTTCAAAGAATATCCCCGACGGATGGGAAGGACTGGACATCGGTCCCGACTCTGAGAAGGCTTTCGCAAAGGTAATCGAGGGTTCGAAGACAATCCTGTGGAACGGTCCTACCGGTGTGTTCGAGTTCGACAACTTCACGTCCGGCTCGCGTGCCGTAGGCGAGGCCATCGTGAAAGCTACCAAAGAGGGAGCGTTCTCACTCGTGGGCGGTGGCGACTCCGTAGCCTGCGTCAACAAGTTCGGCTTGGCCAGCGGCGTTTCCTACGTGTCCACCGGTGGCGGCGCTTTGCTGGAGGCTATCGAAGGAAAAGTATTGCCGGGCATCGCAGCTATCAAGGGATAATTTTTCTTTATTCATATAATGACAAGACTGCCTCTACTGTCATCGGTTCGGGCAGTCTTGTTTTTTCCGTCAACCGTGGAGCAACCCTCCACCGACGGGAGAACCGCCCCTCACCCAACAAGCGTTTCACATTACCAACAACAAGACAAATCACCAAGAAAGATGAAAAAGAAACTGTTTACAGCGTGTGCCGTCATCGGCCTGTTACTGACCACCGCCTGCCGCACCGCGGAGAAGAAGACCGAGCCGGAATCCGACAATGCCCTGAAGATAGGGTTTGTTCCCTCAGCGGAGGCACTCCCCTACATGGTCGCCCAGGAAATCGGCGTGTACGACTCGCTCCGGTTGGAAGTGCGGTTCGTACCGATGGCCGACACCGACGAGCGCGACACGACGTTCATCCGGCACGCCACGGACGGCATCCTGTTGTCACTGGCGGAGAGCTGCCGCATGCAACGGAAACAGGTGGACATCGTCCCCGCCTTCACTGTCGGCAGCGGTTTCTACCTCATCGCCGCCAACGACTCACTCTTCACCAGTCTGCGGCAACTGAAGGAGAAGACCGTCGGCCTCCAGCTCTACGCCGGCGAGCACCGGTTCATCGACAAGGTGCTCCAGCGCATCCAACTCTCCACGGAGGATGTCAACCTGGTTAACATCGGCAATGAGCGGACGCGCCTTCAGATGATCACGGGCGGTCAGTTGGACGCCGCCGTATTGTCCGACCCGCAGGCGGTGCGCGCACTGGGAGACTCGTGCAGGCTGCTCGCTTCGTCGGCCGACTACGCGGGCGACTACGCCGTCATCGCCTTCTCCGATTCCATACTCGGACAGAGACAAGAGGAAATCAAACGCCTCGTCATCGGCTACAACAAGGCCGTGGACTACATGAACCAACAGCCGGAAAGCCGGTGGGTACGGACAGCTACCGCCCGGATGGGACTTCCCGTTGACAGCATCTGCCCCGGGCACGCGCCTTTCGTCCACGCCACGGCCATCTCAGCCAAAGCGGTAAGCGACGTGCAGCAGTGGCTCGACGCGAAAGAGTTGCTTCCCCAAAAGCATAACGGCCTCAAGACCGCAAACATCCCCATCGACGGGAATTAGTTCGTGTCCTTCGGAAGAAGCCCCAAAAACCTCATTGGACGATGAATATTTGCGGCACAAGTTTGCCTTGTATCGCCCATTGTAATATATTGTTCTTTAATTGTTTGCCATTCATTGTTTATTCTTTTCTTTCTCTTGCAACTCAAAAAACTCCTTTTGTCGTTCTATTTCTGCGATAAGATCTTCTTCCTTAGGGAGGTAAGTCAAATATTTAGCAGCAAACAACTGGTTGTTGTCGTGAAGTATACTATAACGTGCGAGGTCTTTACTTGTTTCAGCACATAGTAGCAAACCGATTGTTGGGTTGTCCCCCTCTGTACACTTCAAATCATCGTACATACGGATGTACATGTCCATTTGCCCTATGTCTTGATGGGTAATTTCTGTAGTTTTCAGGTCAACCAACAGAAAACACTTCAATATGTAGTTATAGAAAACGAGGTCGATGTAGTAATCTTTCAAATCCGTGCGGATAAGTTGTTGGCGCGCAACGAAAGCATAGCCTTTACCAAGTTCCATGATGAATTTTTGAAGATGGTTTATGATAGCAGACTCCAACTTCGTTTCTGTAAAATCGTTATTTGAAGACAATCCCAAGAACTCAGCCACAATCGGGTTCTTCAAAAACTCCAGCTTGTCTTTTTCGTAATCTGTTGTCTTTGCTTTCATTTCTGCAACTACAGCATCCTTTTGTGGAGATTGGAGTAAGCGGAAGTAGTATTGTGAGTTGATATTGCGATCAAGAGTACGTGTTGACCAATGTTCCTTAGAGGCTTCCGTTAGATACCATTTTCTGGCATCTTCATTTTGCACACGAAGCAAGGAACGGTAGTGTGTCCAATTAAGATTTGGTACGCGTGCGTACCAAATCTCAAAATCCTTGAAAGTCAGATAGAACTGTCTGTAATTACGCAAGTCTCTTGGAGCGACACTTTTATTGCATCCGTATTCAGCAATCAGTTTTTCAGACAGATTGTTGATGATGCCTTTGCCGTATTCTGCACGAGCATCGCCTTGTTGCTCTTCCGATATGATTCGTCTGCCTATTCTCCAGTTTGTCATACAAATAATAGCACTGATTGCATCAGCACCTTGTCTGCGACCTTCATCTATTATTTGCTTTACGTCAAGAAAAAGTTTGTCAGAATCTATTGTTTTGGAAATCTCATTTGCCATATTGTCCATTTTTACAAAGAATTTGTGAGACGCGTCTCACAAATTACAATTCGTCCACAATCACATCTATACCCAAGATACGCTGTATCTCTGCCAGAGTCTTGTCAATCTCATG
>CAVFNZ010000100.1:0-9111 GCA_963624095.1 Clostridium sp. CAG:217
TATCGCAAAGTAAGGCAATTATTTTTAAAGAATCGCTATCTTTTAGAAAATATTATTTGTTATTTTGCATCGTGTTTTAAAGGTTATGGATATTTCTACACTACAAACAATCTATGCGGCCCATTCCAATACGAAGGCCCTGACATCGCTCCTTGCAAACCCTTCCGTAAAAACTATCTACCTGGAACACCTGTGCGCTTCGTCCGCACCCTTGTTCCTATCGGGCTTCGTCAATAACGCCCAATCTCCCGTCCTCTTTATCCTCAACGACCTGGAGGAGGCCGGCTACTTCTATCACGACCTGGTGCAGATAAACGGGGAGGAGAACATCCTCTTCTTCCCCTCCTCTTACCGGAGGGCCATCAAGTACGGACAGAAGGACTCCGCCAACGAGATTCTGCGCACCGAAGTGCTGAGCCGTCTGCAGAAGGCCGATGCTCCTCTCTGCATCGTCACCTATCCCGAGGCTTTGGCCGAGAAGGTGGTGTCGAAAGCCGAGCTGCGGAGCAAGACGATGACGTTGCGTGTGGGGGATACGACCGAGATATCCGCTGTAGCCGCCACGCTCACGGGCTTCGGGTTCGAGCGTGTGGACTATGTCTACGAACCCGGTCAGTTTGCCGTTCGAGGCAGTATAGTGGATGTCTTCTCCTTTTCCTCGGAGCTCCCTTACCGCATCGACTTCTTTGGCGATGAGATAGAGAGTGTCCGCACCTTTGAGGTGGAGAGCCAACTCTCCAAGGACAAGAAGGAGAGCATCGTCATCGTGCCCGAACTCTCCGATTGCGGCAGCAGTGAAGTGTCCTTCTTCCACTTCCTGCCCGAAGAGACCCTGCTGGCCGTGCGTGACCTGTTGTGGGTACACGACCGCATCGATGCCGTCCATGCCGAGGTGCTCTCGCCCCAGGCCGCCATCAGCTTTGCGGAAGAAGAGGGCAAGGTCAACGTGAAACTGCCCGCCACCATCGACGGCACCGACTTTGCCAAAGCGGGCGCGGCGTTTCGTCGTTTGGAGTTCGGTGCCAAGCCGACCGGTGTGCCGCAGGCCACGCTCAGCTTCGACACGACGGCACAGCCCATCTTCCATAAGAACTTCGACCTGGTGAGCGACACCTTGAAACGGTTCCTGTCCGATGGCTATGCCGTCTACATCCTCTCCGACAGCGAGAAACAGACGGACCGCCTGAAGTCCATCTTCGAGGAACGGGGCGATGAGATACCCTTCACGCCTATCAACAAGACGTTGCACGAGGGATTCACCGACCACACGCTGCGTTGCTGCTTCTTCACCGACCATCAGATATTCGACCGTTTCCATAAATATAACCTGCGGAGCGACAAGGCGCGCAGCGGCAAGGTTACCCTTTCGCTGAAAGAACTCAGCCAGTTTGAACCGGGCGACTACATCGTGCATATCGACCATGGAGTGGGACGCTTTGCCGGATTGGTGCGCATCCCCAACGGCGACACCACGCAGGAGGCCATCAAGATTGTCTATGCCAACGATGACGTTGTCTTCGTTTCCATCCACTCCCTTCACAAAGTATCCAAATATAAAGGTAAGGAGGGCGAGGCACCTCATCTCAACAAACTGGGTACCGGCGCGTGGGAGAAACTCAAGGAAAAGACCAAGACCAAGATAAAGGATATCGCCCGCGACCTGATTCGGCTCTACGCCCGACGCAAGGAGGAGAAGGGGTATGCCTACACTCCGGACTCCTTCATGCAGCATGAGCTGGAGGCCAGCTTCATCTATGAGGACACGCCCGACCAGCTGAAGGCCACACAGGCCGTGAAGGCGGACATGGAGAAGGACCGTCCCATGGACCGGCTCATCTGTGGCGATGTGGGTTTCGGCAAGACCGAAGTCGCCATCCGCGCCGCCTTCAAGGCGGTGTGCGACAACAAACAGGTGGTGGTGCTGGTGCCCACTACCGTATTGGCCTACCAGCACTTCAAGACTTTCGGCGACCGGTTGAAGAACTTCCCCTGTAGGGTGGATTACCTGAGCCGTGCCCGCAAACCTGCCGACGTGAAGCGCATCCTGAAGGAACTGAAAGAGGGCGAAATCAACATCATCGTCGGTACCCATCGCCTCATCGGTAAGGACGTGAAGTTCAAGGATCTCGGACTGCTCATCATCGATGAGGAACAGAAGTTCGGCGTTGCCGTGAAAGAGAAGCTCAAACAGCTGAAGGTCAACGTCGACACGCTCACCATGACGGCCACGCCTATCCCTCGCACCCTGCAGTTCTCGCTCATGGGCGCACGCGACCTCTCCGTCATACAGACCCCGCCGCCCAACCGCTATCCGATACAGACGGAGGTGCATACCTTTAGTGAAGAGGTGGTGGCCGATGCCGTCAACTTCGAGATGAGCCGTAACGGACAGGTCTTCATTGTCAACAACCGCATACAGAACCTGCCGGAGTTGGCGGACATGGTACACCGCTTAGTACCCGATGCCCGCATCTGCATAGGCCACGGACAGATGGAGCCGGACAAGCTGGAGAAGGTCATCCTCGACTTTGTCAACTACGACTACGATGTGCTCATCGCTACCTCCATTATAGAGAGCGGCATCGACATACCCAACGTTAACACCATCATCATCAACCAAGCCCAGAACTTCGGACTGAGCGACCTGCACCAGATGCGCGGACGTGTGGGACGGAGCAACAAGAAGGCTTTCTGCTACCTGTTGGCACCGCCTTTGTCGTCCCTCACCGCCGAGGCGCGTCGCCGTCTGCAGGCCATCGAGAACTTCTCCGACCTGGGCAGTGGCATCCACATCGCCATGCAGGATTTGGATATCCGCGGCGCCGGCAACCTGTTGGGAGCCGAACAGAGCGGATTCATTGCCGACTTGGGTTACGAAACGTACCAGAAGATTCTGGCTGAGGCGGTGACTGAACTGAAGAACGATGAGTTCGCGGACCTCTATGCGCAAGAGAACAAGGAGAACGAAGAGCGGCAAATCAGTGGCGAGGAGTTTGTCACGGAGTGTTCGTTCGAGAGCGACCTCGAACTGTTGCTGCCCGCGGACTATGTACCCAGTAGCAGCGAGCGTATGTTGCTCTACCGCGAACTGGACGGACTGGAGGCAGACGAAGACGTGGCGGCCTTCAAGCTTCGCCTCGAAGACCGTTTCGGCAAAGTGCCTCCCGAAGGGCTTGAACTCCTCAAAGTGGTGCCGCTGCGGCGCATGGGCAAGAAGCTGGGAGCGGAGAAGCTCTTCCTGAAAGCCGGACGCATGACCCTCTTCTTCGTCAGCAATCCGGAGAGCCCCTATTACAAGAGTGCCGCCTTTGGCAAGGTGATTGCCTACATGAGCAAACACCCGCGCTACTGCAACCTTCGCGAGCAGAACGGCAAACGCAGCATGGTGGTGACGGAAGTCCCCAACGTGGAGGCCGCCGTGACCATACTACAGGAAATCCTGTCGTTGGAATGACCCTTGGGCAAAAGATTATTCAATGCCGTACGCAGGAAGTCCGACGGGGTCACTCCCTTCTTCGGTAGAGCTTGTCTATCAGATCTGTCCGCCCGATGCGGCGCAGCTCGGCGATGATATTCCTGCGCTCCTCCGGCTTGTACCAGAAGAAGAATAACCGTTGAGCCAGTTTCTCTTTGGCGGTCTTGGCACTGAACACCGGTTCCAGCGTGTAGGGGTGATAGCCCGTGTACCACGTCTCCGTACTGATGGTCATGGGGGTGGGGGTGAAGTCCTGCACCTGCTCCAGGTGGAAATCCAGTCGCTTCGTCAGCACGGCCAGTTCCGCCATGTTCTCTTCCGTGCAGCCCGGGTGGCTCGATATGAAGTAGGGGATAATCTGTTGGCGCAGACGCTCCTCGTCGTTGATGCGGTCGAAGATGCGCTTGAAAGCGTAGAACTGGCTGAAAGGCGGTTTGCGCATCAGGTAGAGCACATGGTCGTCCGTATGTTCCGGCGCCACTTTCAGTCGTCCGCTCACATGGTTCACAATCAGCTCCCGTGTGTACTCCCGTGCGGCACGGTTCACCTGCTCGTCCTTACTCTGGTGGAGCAGCAGGTCGTAGCGCACGCCGCTGCCGATGAAACTCTTCTTGATGCCGGGCATCTTGTCCACCGTGCGGTAGAGCTCGGTCAGAGGCTGGTGGTCCGTGTTCAGATTGGGACAAACCTGCGGATGGATGCATGAGGGGCGTTTGCACTTCCCGCAAATCGCTTTGTCCTTTCCGCCCATGCGGTACATGTTGGCGGACGGTCCGCCCAAGTCACTAAGATACCCTTTGAAATCGGGCATCTCGGTGATGGCCTTCACCTCCCTCAGAATACTCTCTTTGCTGCGGCTCACGATGAATTTCCCTTGGTGGGCCGATATGGTACAGAAGGCGCAACCGCCGAAACAACCCCGATGGATGTTCACCGAGAACTTGATCATGTCGTAGGCCGGTATGCGCTTCCCTTTGTACTTCGGATGAGGCAGTCGCGTGTAGGGAAGGTCGAAGGAGTGGTCCAGCTCCGCTTCGCTCATCGGTGGGTAGGGCGGGTTGACGACCACCACGCGTCTGCCCACCCCTTGCAGGATGCGTTGCGCATGCAGCTTGTTCGACTCCTCCTCGATGTGGCGCACGTTCTGCGCTTGCTTCTTGCGGTCCGTCAGGCACTCCTCGTGGGAGAAGAGCCGCAGGTCGTCCGTTTGTACGCCACCCGGTATCTCCTCGGGTCGGCATACGAAAGCCGTTTGCGGTATGTCGTGGGGCAGTGTTCCGTTGTCGGGGTCTGCCAACATCTTGCGGCAGAGCTCCGTGATGGGCTTCTCGCCCATGCCGTAGATCAGCAAGTCCGCTCCGGAGTCCACCAGGACGCTCCTTTTCAGACAGTCTTGCCAGTAGTCGTAGTGCGTGAGGCGTCGCATGGAAGCCTCTATGCCGCCCAGTACCACCGGCACTTCGGGGTAGAGCTTCTTCAGGATCTGCGTATAGACGATGGTAGGATATTCGGGCCGCATGTCGTGCCGCCCGTCCGGCGTGTAGGCGTCTTCGGAACGCAACCGTTTGTTGGCGGTGTACTTGTTTACCATGGAATCCATGCACCCGGGGGCGATGCCGAAGAAAAGCCGGGGAGTGCCCAACTTCTTGAAGTCGCGCAGGTCATCGCGCCAGTTGGGTTGGGGGATGATGGCCACTTTCAATCCTTCCGCCTCCAGGATGCGTCCTATCACGGCCGCCCCGAAAGAGGGATGGTCCACATAGGCATCGGCACTGAACAGGATAACGTCCAACGTATCCCATCCGCGCAGTTCGACTTCCTTCTTGGTCGTAGGTAGCCAGTCTGTCAGTTTGTATTCCCGCATGGTGTGGAGTGTCGCCCTTTTGCGGAGGTGTCTATTCTTCGGCAGCCGTTTCGGACTCTTCCTGCTTCTCGCCCCGCCATTTAATGAAAAGGAGGATGAGCTGGTGCAGGCCGAAAGCCTTCATGTTGTTGTGGTAGATGACATCGATGCACAGGTCGAGCAGCTCCTTGCAGTTCTCTTGCGTGGAGATGAGCGAACGGATGTTCAGTCTCAACTTTTCGAGAACGCTCTCCGTGACGATGCCGTTGCTGTCGATCAGATGTTGGAAAAGCGCGTATTTCTCAATCGTCTCCAGGTTCTCCTCGGAGACTTCCAGGCTGCGTGTGCCCGAAGTGTTCGTCTGTATTGTATACATGTTTGCCATGAATTGTCTTGTTAAATAACCGTTGCAAATATAGCATTAATTATGATACGGTAGTGCGGCTGAATATTTCTTTTTCATTGTAGGGGCAATCACATAAGGGCATAAAAAAGGGGTAACGCCTTACCCCAATCTTGTTAACCTTAAATCTAATACTATGAAAAACACATTGCAAAGGTACGCGCTTCTTGTATACCTGCAAGCGTTGTAGGGTGAAAAATGATGTTGCATAACATAGTTTAACCTAAGGAGGTCGATTAGTTGTCATTTTGACGTATAAGTGGCCTATAATGCTGACTTGGGGATATTCCGAACGGATGCGTAAACAGAGCCTTTTGCGCTGAATTTGAACTTTTTCGGAACTCGTTGAGGCGGTCATACGGAAAAACTTAGTACCTTTGCGGCGGATTTTTAATAAACAAAGAAGATTTATGAAAGCATTTGTATTTCCCGGACAGGGAGCGCAATTTGTGGGAATGGGCAAGGATTTGTATGACAACTCCCCCCTGGCCAAGGAACTTTTTGAGAAAGCCAACGATATCTTGGGATATCGCATTACGGATATCATGTTTAACGGAACGGACGAAGACCTGCGTCAGACCAAAGTGACGCAACCCGCCGTGTTCCTCCACTCCGTCATCTCTGCCCTCTGCATGGGCGATGCCTTCAAACCCGAGATGACGGCCGGTCACTCACTGGGCGAGTTCTCCGCACTCGTGGCCGCCGGCGCGCTCAGCTTCGAGGATGGACTGAAACTGGTTTACGCCCGTGCCATGGCCATGCAGAAAGCGTGTGAGGCAGCCCCCTCGACAATGGCCGCCATCATCGCTTTGCCGGATGAGAAGGTTGAGGAGGTTTGCGAACAAGTCTCCGCTGAAGGACAGGTTGTGGTAGCCGCAAACTTCAACTGCCCGGGTCAGGTAGTTATCTCCGGAACCATTGAGGGCATCAACAAGGCTTGCGAACTGCTGAAAGCTGCGGGTGCTAAGCGCGCGTTGCCCCTGAAGGTTGGCGGCGCGTTCCACTCTCCGTTGATGAATCCGGCGAAGATAGAGCTCGAAGCGGCTATCAAGGCTACGGAGTTCCATACGCCAAAATGCCCCGTTTACCAGAACGTGGACGCGAAACCGCATACCGATGCCGCTGAAATCAAGGCGAACTTGGTGGCTCAGTTGACCGCTTCGGTACGTTGGACACAAACCGTGAAGAACATGGTGGCTGACGGAGCCGATGACTTCACGGAGTGCGGCCCGGGCGCTGTGCTGCAGGGATTGATCAAGAAGATTGATTCCACGGTGAACGCTCACGGTATCCAACAGTAAAAATAAAGAGATAGGGCACTCCTCCCCGCCACGTTGCGCATACGACGTGGGGGAGGATGCGGATGATACCAAAAGGAGTTGGAGACGATAGCGTGCCGCGGGCACTTCGCTGTCGGTCCAGCTCCTTTCCCTCTTACAATACACAACAATCGGAAAAGCCCGCTCGGTGTCGGGAATCCTAATTTAACAACACGAAAAGATTCACAATCATGGAGAAGTTCATCATTTATCAAGTGTTTACACGCCTCTTCGGCAATCAGTCCATACCTGCCAAGCAGAACGGAAGCATCGAGGACAACGGATGCGGAAAGATGGCCGACTTCACGACCAAAGCACTGAAGGAAATCAAGAAACTGGGAGCGACGCACATCTGGTACACCGGTATCATCGAACATGCTACGCAGACCGATTACTCGGCCTTCGGCATCCCCACCGACCATCCCGCTATGGTCAAGGGAAAGGCCGGCTCGCCCTATGCCATCAAGGACTACTACGACGTGGACCCGGATTTGGCCAAGAAAGTGCCTAACCGCATGAAAGAGTTTGCGGACTTGGTGAACCGTACTCACCGTGCGGGACTGAAGGTGATCATTGATTTCGTGCCCAATCATGTGGCGCGCCAGTACCGCTCCACCGCCAAGCCTACGGGCGTGGAGGACTTGGGCGAGAACGACAACACCGACATGGCTTTCAGCCCGATGAACAACTTCTACTACATTCCGCGGACACGCCTCGAAGCCTCTTTCGACATGAAACAGGACGCGGACCAACCCTACTGCGAGATGCCCGCCAAGGCTACCGGCAACAACCGGTTCGACGCATGGCCCAATATCAACGACTGGTACGAGACGGTGAAGCTGAACTATGGCGTGGACTACTGTGGCGGCGGTGCCTGTCACTTCGAGCCTGTGCCCGACACGTGGCACAAGATGAAGGACATTCTCCTCTTTTGGGCCGCCAAGGAGATTGACGGCTTTCGCTGTGACATGGCGGAGATGGTGCCGGTAGAGTTTTGGGAATGGGCCATCCCCCAGGTGAAGGCGCAATATCCGGAGATTATCTTCATCGCCGAGGTTTACAATCCCAATGAATACTACGATTACCTCAACCGCGGACATTTCGATTACCTCTACGACAAAGTGGGACTCTATGACACCCTGCGCGCCGTCACCTGCGGCAACGCTTCCGCCACGGCCATCACTTCGTGCTGGCAAAGGTTGGGCGACATACAGAACCGCATGCTCAACTTCCTGGAAAACCATGACGAACAACGCCTCGCCTCGGACTATTTCGCCGGCAACGGACGCAATGGCGTGCCCGCCATGATTGTCTCCGCCTGCATGAATACCAATCCGTTTATGCTCTACTTCGGCCAGGAACTGGGCGAACGGGGCATGGACTGCGAAGGCTACAGCGGTCGTGACGGACGTACCACCATCTTCGATTACTGGAGCGTGGAAACCATACGGCGGTGGAACAACGGCGGTGCCTTTGACGACGCGCTGTTGAATGAGGACGAGAAATACTTGCGTAACTTCTATGCCCGTCTGCTTAATCTCTGTACGCAAGAACCCGCCTTGGCGAAGGGAAACTTCTTCGACCTGATGTATGTGAACCGCGGCAACTGGAACTTCAACGAGCACAAACAGTACGCCTTCATGCGGAAGTACGAGGATGACCTCCTCCTCATTGTGGCCAACTTCGACCATATCCCCGTGCAGACCTCTCTCAACATTCCCCAGCACGCCTTCGACTACCTGAAGATTGCCGCAGATGAATGTTACGAGGCCACGGACTTGCTGACCGGAGAGGTGGAGAAGCTTAACCTGACTTCGTCACGGCCCGTTACCATCGAACTCGATTCCATGAGCGGAAAAATATTGAAGCTGCGGCTGCAATCCTTCCAATAATCCCGGATTACCACGGTTGGTTTCTCAGCGGAAAACAGGCTTTGGGTAATAACAAGTTGCCCAAAGCCTTGATGCCGCCGTCAAGCAATGAATTTCGTGCAATTCTCATGATGCGCTTTTATGCAATCCAACGATGCGCTTTTATGCACCCTCATGATGCGCTTCGTTAGCACTCAAGG
>CAVFNZ010000101.1:0-8932 GCA_963624095.1 Clostridium sp. CAG:217
GTTGGCAGCACGGCAGCCATCAAGAGCAAACAGCTCAAGAGAATTGACTTTTTCATTATTTGTCTTTTTAAGGTTTGATTATAATAATGTTGCAAAAATAGTAATAAGCAATCAATTGGAATACATTCGGGACGGAATTTTACGGGCAGAGTGAGGTTACTTATAGCTTTTTGCTATTTTTCAACGTTTATATAGATATTTTAATCCGATGACACCTATATATAAAAAAATCCCGTAGGCGGCTTTCACAAGTCATACGGGAATAAGTGTAATTATATATTAAGAGAGAGAATTATCCATTCATGCAATCAGTGTGGCAATTTGCATCAACCTTCATTGGTTAAAGATTCTAAGCATTCGCCTTTCATCGTCCTAACCGGGAGGTTTTCACCACCTTTCTGATTTCGGATGCAAAGTAACAAAAAGTCATTGATACTGGCAAGCAACCCACGAAACCTTTTAGATTAATTAATACTGATGCAATGTTTCTTTTCATTTTGGCATACAAACAAGCATTTTAGGCCTTCCCTTATACAAATAATAACAATTAAAACGTAGCAGGCGGTTCGTTTCAGATTCGTACATTCGTGAATCATGTTATTTATCAGTATATTACTAACGCAATACAGGTTCGACACCGTCCAAACAGGCGGGACGTTATTATCGATTATAACAAAACACGTTGAATAAGCTTCTTTTTATTGAGAAACAGCACCCCATTACCGCCTCCTACGACTTCTCCGTTACGATATACAACGCCATTTCCCCACCTACCCCCTACTACGCAGAGCGGGCTCTGCCGGAAACCATCCCGCAGAGCCCGCATACCTATTATATTATATGTATGTCCTGTCAGCTATATAGTCACGCCGACCGAACTATCATCAGGCGAAGATGTCGGAGCGTTCGATGTAGGCTATCACCTCACCGGAGTTGACCACCTGACCCGGTTTCACGCAGACTTCCACGATGTGGCCGTCGAAACCGACATAGACATCTTCGTTTTCACCCCACGGTGTACTGATGGAGCAGAACAACTCGTCGTGATGATAGCGGCGACCGACGAACGGCTCCACCTGATGGCCGTCGAAGCTGACATCGTAGAGCACCTGGCCTCTGCGCGGAGCGATGATAGGATCGGCCTTTTTGTGCTTCAGGTTGACAATCTCCTCTTCCGTCATGCCGTTCTTGGACAAGGCCGCGTCTTTGGCGTGTTGCAGGTCGCTGAGGAAACGCTGCTTGGCAACGCCCGACTTGTAGTCACGGTATTGGCGGTCGTGCATAGCGAGTTCGAAGAGTTCCTCATCGTCTTCGCCGTACTCCCAACCATTCTCGTCCATCTCCTTGCGATACTTGTCCAGCTCGTCGGGATAGTAGCTCTGCGGGTCTTCGTCAGTGAACTCCAGCCCTTTGGACTTGGCCAGTTCCACAATCTCCGGGTCGAGTTTGCCGGGCAGGCGACCGCTCTTGCCGAGAATCATGTTCCACGTATTGTTGTCCATCATGCTGAAGCGGGGCTCGCCCTTGATGAGCTGCATCACGTTCATCAACGCCACGTTCTTCACGTATTGGCTGAACGGCGTCACCAATGGAGGATAGCCCAACTTAGGCCATACGTAGGCCACCTCGTCGAAGAGCATCACCATCAAGTCGTCGAGCGACAGAGGTTCCTTGCCCTGACCTTTCAGTATCAGGTTGATACCGGAGTGTACACCCTTCAGGTCGGCCATCATAGACCCCATCATACCGCCCGGCAGTCCGCAGCCCAAGAGCAGCGACGACATGTGCTTGTTGGTCGGGTCCATAAAGTAGCCCAAGAAGTCGTCGATAAACTCCTGCGTAAGGCTACGCACCTTCATGTAGGCGTTCATGTTGATTTCGGGCACATCGAATCCGGCGTGTTTCAGCATAGACTGCACGGAGATGATGTCCGGATGAACCTTACCCCACGACAAAGGCTCTACGGCGGTGTCGATGATGTCGGCACCGTTGCGGCAAACCTCCAGGATGGATGCCATGGAAAGTCCCGGCCCCGAATGTCCGTGGTACTGTATGATAACTTGCGGATGGCGTTCCTTGATGGTCTTCACCAATTGTCCCAGCATAGCGGGCTGACCGATGCCGGCCATATCCTTCAGGCAAATCTCGGGAGCGCCGGCCTCAATCAGCTGGTCGGCTATGTTTGAGTAATACTCTACGGTATGTACGGGGGACGAAGTGATGCAGAGAGTAGCCTGCGGAATCATGCCCGCCTCCGACGCGTATTTGATGGAAGGGATGATGTTGCGCACTTCGTTCAAACCGCAGAAGATACGGGTGATGTCCACGCCTTGCGCTTTCTTCACCTTGTACATCAGTCGGCGCACGTCGGCGGGGACAGGGTACATGCGTAGGGCATTCAGTCCACGGTCGAGCATGTGTGTCTGGATGCCGGCTTCGTTGAAGAACTTCGTGAAAGCCCTTACGGCCTTGTTGGGGTTTTCGCCGTAAAGCAGATTCACCTGTTCGAAGGCGCCACCGTTTGTCTCCACACGGGCGAAGCATCCCATCTCCACAATGTAGGGGGCAACCCTAACGAGTTGGTCTACACGGGGTTGGTATTTGCCCGATGACTGAAACATGTCACGATAAACGAGACTGAATTTTATTTGTCTTTTCATAAGTTAGTTATTTGAGGTATGTTTTTATTTCTGCTTTACAAAAGTAGTGAATTCCCACCAGTAGCCGAAATAAATCAATTAAAAAAACTAAAAACAGGACTAATCCAAGTGGAATACCTCACGCAAGGGCACGGTGACGGGCGAGTTGTCGGGGTTCACCTCCATGATGTCCGCCATCATGTCCCACCAGCGTTGGGTGATGGGATCCACCTCCTCGGTGTCCTGACTGGTGGTGTCACCTTCACACTTCTGCACGCCGAAGAGGATGTTGGTGTCCTTGTCCCAGTAAATGGAGTAATCACTCACGCCCGAATCCTTAATCATCTTCTTCAGCTCAGGCCAGATAGCGGCATGCCGTTTGGCATACTCGTCTTCGCACCCCGGTTTGAGGTACATCTTAAAAGCAAATCGTTTCATAGTACAATAGAGTTTTCATTTCCCAGGCTCACCGCGGCTTCTCCGTCTACGTTCGTCCGCAGCGAACCAGGGGTTACATTTCATAGACCCACAAATGTAGCCTTTTCCTATTAAGTAACAACAACCGGCCGGGAAAATTTCACTAACATTCACCTTTGAGCACGGGCAACGACCAATGGTACTTGGCCGCCAGGATGCGGACAACGAACACGCTCACGCCACAGAGGGTCTGCGTTATCACCAAATCGAGCCCCGTCCATTGGCAGAATCCGTAGACCAACCCACCGATTACACAGGCCAATGCATAGATTTCCTTACGGAAGATGAGCGGGATTTCATTGATGAAGATGTCGCGCAGCACACCGCCCGCAGCTCCCGTGACGGTTCCCATGATGATGGCGACCCACAGGGGGAAGCCCAGATTCAGCGTCTTCTCCATGCCCACTACGGTGAAGAGGGCCAAGCCAATGGCGTCGAAGATGAAGAAGGTATTCTTCTGGCGGATGACCCGCTTGCCGAACACCAGCACCCACACCAACGCCAAAGCGGAGCAGATGAGGTAGATGGGGTCGGTCATCCAAAAGGGAACCAAGTCCAGCATGATGTCGCGCATGGTTCCGCCGCCGATGGCAGTGGCCAACCCTACCACATAGGCACCGAACCAGTCAAAACGCTTGGCGGAAGCCAAACGGATGCCACTGATGGCAAAAGCGAAAGTACCCAGAAACTCCAGGACAAAGCCGAAGGAGGGCATCGTTATCGAAAAGTCCGTCATCGTCACAAGGCTACATTGTTAATTGTATGTCCGCAAAGATAGCTGCGGAGATTCTCCACCGCGATGTTCATCAGGCGCACACGGGCTTCGCGGGTTGCCCACGCGATGTGTGGGGTGACAAAGCAGTTGTCCGCGCTCAGCAGGGGATTGTCCGCCTTGGGCGGTTCGCACGAGAGCACGTCTACGGCGGCCGCGCGAATCCGTCCGCGGTTCAGCGCGTCAGCCAGGTCTTGTTCATTCACCAGGTCTCCCCTACCCGTGTTGATGAGTATGGCCGTGGGCTTCATCAGTGACAGGCGACGGGCGTTGACCAGGTAACGGGTTTCGGCGTTGAGCGGACAGTGCAGCGTCACCACGTCCGCCGTGGCGAAGAGTTCGTCCATCCCCACCCTGCGAATGCCCGCGGGCAACTGTTCCTGAGGTTTGGAGGTGTAGGCCACCACTTCCATGCCGAAGGCTTGCGCAATGCGTGCCGTGGCCCGGCCGATGTTGCCCAGTCCCACGATTCCCATCACTTTCTTGTCCAGCTCTATCAGGTCGGTGTCCACATAGTTGAAGTCTTCGCTGCGGCACCACTTGCCCTCGCGGTTGCGGTCGGCATAGTACTCCACGCGCTGGGTGACGGTGAGCAGTTGCGCGAAGACCATCTGCGCCACCGAAGCGGTACTGTAGGCGGGGATATTGGTCACCACGATGCCCAGCTCCTTCGCCACACGGATGTCCACCACATTGTATCCCGTGGCCAACACGCCGATATATCTCAGCTTGGGCAACGCCCGCAACTCTTTCTCCGTGAGGAGGGTCTTGTTGGTGATGACTATCTGTGCGTCGGCGGCGTTCCGCAGCACGTCCTCGGGGTCGGTACGCTGGAAGATGGTACACTCGCCCAAGGCTTTGAAGCCGTCCCATGAAAGGTCTCCGCGGTTCAGCACATACCCGTCGAGCACCTTTATAATAACCTTTTCGTTGTTCATATTATTCATAGCGTTCTTTCCACAATTGTTTCATTCGTTCTTTCAGCTTACTCTCGGCGGCGTTCTCCTGCGGATGCCAGAAACGGCAATGCTCGGCCCCATCGGGCAGAAACTGCTGTTCCACAAAATGACCTTCGTAGTCGTGGGCGTATTTGTAGTCCTTGCCGTAGCCCAACTCCTTCATCAGTTTGGTGGGAGCGTTGCGCAGGTGCAAGGGCACGGGCAGGTTGCCGGAACACCGCACCTCGTCAAGGGCGGCACCGATACCCAGATAGGCGGAGTTGCTCTTGGGACTGGTGGCCAGGTAGACCGTCACTTCCGCCAAGGGGATGCGGCCTTCGGGCCATCCTATCTTGTTGACCGCGTCAAAGGCGGCGTTGGCCAGCAGCAGAGCGTTGGGGTTGGCCAGTCCGATATCCTCGGCGGCGGAGATGAGCAGCCGGCGGGCGATGAACTTCGGGTCTTCGCCCCCTTCAATCATGCGGGCCAGCCAATAGAGTGCCCCGTCCGGGTCACTGCCTCGAATGGATTTGATGAAGGCGGAGATGATGTCGTAGTGCATCTCACCGTCCTTGTCATAAGCCAAGGGGTTCTGTTGCAGGCGTTCCGCCACCTTCTGGTCGGTGATGACCACCGGCGTTTCACTGTCCGCCTCCACCACCAGCTCCAGTATATTGAGCAGTTTGCGGGCATCGCCTCCCGAGTAGCGGAGTATGGCATCGGTCTCTTGCAGCTGCACCCGACGTTCCTTCAGGAGGGTGTCCGTGGAGATGGCCCGGTGGAGCAGCGCGAGCAGGTCGTCCTTTTCGAGGGACTTGAGAACATAGAGCTGGCAGCGCGACAGGAGGGGACGGATGACCTCAAAGGAGGGATTCTCCGTGGTGGCTCCTATCAGCGTGATGACGCCCTTCTCCACCGCCCCCAACAGGGAGTCCTGCTGCGACTTGCTGAAGCGGTGTATCTCATCGATGAAGAGGATGGGATTGGCCTGCGAGAAGAAACGCCCGTTGCGAGCCTTGTCTATCACGTCGCGCACATCCTTCACTCCGGAAGTGACGGCACTCAGCGTATAGAACGGGATCTGCAGTTTGTTGGCGATAATCTGCGCCAAGGTGGTCTTGCCCACCCCCGGAGGTCCCCAAAGGATAAACGAGGAGACACGGCCCGCGTCAATCATCTTCCGCAGGACAGCACCGGGGCCAACGAGGTGTTTCTGACCAATGTAATCGTCGAGCGTCGTGGGACGCATACGTTCCGCTAAAGGTTGTGCCATACGCTGTGTGTGTTTTTTAGAAAGAGACTTTAATGCCCAACCGCACCCCGTTATGGTTGATGTCGGGGTGGTCGAGGTATGTAAGGCGATGGACATATTCCACCTGCATAATCCGGAAGATGTTGTGGATGCCGGCACTGAACTCCACATAGGGTTCGTGCGGGTCCATGGCGAAACTGCTCTGGCGACCGTCACGCGTGGGGAACAGGAAGAGGTCCGCGTCCGCGGTGCTCTTGGCGGGGTCGTTCTTGTCGGTCAGCTTGCCGCAGAGTGCCTTCACGCTGAAGTGCTCGCGCCACTTGAGCCTCCGCAGGAGCGGGATGCGGTTGAGCAGCTTGCCGTTCATGTCGTAGTCCAGGTCAATCGAAGCGTAGCGGTCGGTCAGGAACTCCATGTTGTTCATCAGGTTGAAGGTTCCCCGTTGCAGGAAATAAGAGGCGTTGGCTTGCTGCACCGGCAACAGCGGGAACGGCACTTTGTTCCACTGCGCCCCGGCCCTGAGCCGCACGTCCACCCTGCCCCATGAGGCGAGCCACACGCGTTTGAAGACGGAGAGTTCCGTCAGGTTGAAGCGATAGTCACCACCCAGCACGCCCGGCATGCCCAACGTGTGGGTGAGGGTAAACACGGGTGAGTTCTTGTTGACGGCATAGCGTTTCTGCTTCGAGTTCATGTACTGTTCGCCGGGAGCGAAGCGCAAGGTCAGTTCCGCCTCGGTGGTATTGATGTCGTGAACCCTCTCCGTTCCGTCGCCCCCGTTGCGGATGTATTCCAGCTTGCCGGCCGGCTCGTCGTTGGTGCGGCGAAGTTCCAGCTTCGTGGAGAATCCGCTGTAGGCTTCGTATTGATAGGCCAATGAAATCTTGCGCACATAGGAGAGTTGGTCCACCGAGGAAGACTTCAAGAGGTTGAGGATGTTGTCTTTGTCGCGCGTCAGGAACTTGTCCACGGGCGACTGCACGTCGTACCGATAGGCAAGGGTTACGGAGTTGCGCGGAAACTCGAAGGGCATATAGGCCTTCTTTTCAAAGCTATACTCCAGTTCGGCATTGTATTTCGACCGTCGGTCCTTGAAGCCATAGGCATAGTAGCCTTTGAGGAAGAGATGCGGATTGAGGTTGGCGGTGGTGGTGCCGCCGAAGCGCAAACGCAGTCCATCGACATAACTGGACGAGAGGACGGTACTGAGCGGACCGACATCCACCTTGCTCGGGGTCTTTTCGGAGCCCGTGGCGACGTAGTTCTCCACGCAAAGTTTCATCAGCCAGATGATTATCCTCAGGTTGGGAGCCTCTTCCACCTCCTTCACGAACCTGCCCATATTGGCCTCCTTGGCGGAGAGCGGCAGTTGTCGGTGTTCCTGCCAGAACGCGTCGTCCCTCAGCATAGCGTCCGCCAGGGTCTGCTTGGTGCGGCTGTTGCCGAAGTCCTTCTCGGGGATAGGGTCGAACGAGTGGTGACTGTATCGGATGGTGCGTTTCACCAACGCGCTCTGCAGCCGGAGCAAGGGCGGAAAGAGTTCGGTGGAGAGGTCGTCCTGCACCACTCCCCACGAGCCATTGCCCAGTTCGCCGTAGAGTTGGGAGATGCGCATGTTCTCCACAAAGTTGACACCCGTGTGGCGGGGCAACTGCATGGTACACTTCTTCACTTGGTACGACGAGTCGGCCAGCACGTAGAGGTGTCCCGTGAAACCGAAGTCCTGCGGGTTCTGCGGGACGAAGGAGAGGTGGAAACATTTCTCCTTCTCCACCATCAGCGTGTCCATGATGTAGTACTTGTAGAACGAGATGGCGTTGTCCGAGATGGGGCTGACAAACTGTTTCTTGAGGAGGTACATGTTGTTGCGGTAGATGTCCACGTCGGCAAACACGTCCTGCATGATTTCCTGCACGATGTCACCAATCTCGAAGAGGTTGTCGAGTCCCGTGTTGTTGATGCCCTTCACGATGGTTTTCTTCATCTTCGGATCCTTGCGGTAGAGTATTTCCGACGAGGTCTCCTGCACCGACACGGGCACCACCAGTTTCTTGGTGTCCGCGTCCACCTCCAGTTGGTTGGCCAGGAAGGGCATTTTCCTGTAGAGCCCGCTGTTGAGCCGTTCGGGTGTCATGTCGTTCAGTGCCATGGAGATTTTCTCGTACTTGTCGTAGCGGTAGAAGTCGTTCACGTCCAGGCTGCTGCTGTCTTTGGCGGCAATCACCTTACGCATCATGACGACGGCGGGATTGTCTTTCTTGCGGTAGCGTTCGCGCTTGGGCCTCACCACCACCTCGCCCAGCACGATGTCATCGGGCACAAGGGCGACATTGAGTCTCTTCGTCACGCCGGGATTTATCTTCACCGTCTTCTTCACGTAACCCATGGAGGAGAACGTCAGCTCCGTCCACCCGGAATGGCTGTCGATGCGGAAGTTCCCCATGTTGTCCGTGATGGTTCCCACCCCTTTGCCCTCGTAGTAGACCGCGATGTAGGGGAGGCACTCGCGGGTGAGGGAGTCTGTGACCACGCCCCTTATCTGCGCGAGGCCGATGGTGGGTATAATGGCAAGTATACCTATTATATATATGTATAGTCTATGGAGCATTATCCTGTTTTCCCGTAATCTTTATATTGCGTGCAAATGTAGTGAGAAAAACGACACCCCGGTCAGGGTCTACTCATTTATTTCGAGTGTGCAGTCTCGTTCCTTGCCCATATTCGAAGGACTTTTCTTCAGGGAAACGCAAAATAGCCTTCCTTTCTTAGCGAAGCCAGTTCGGGAGAGCCCGTCTGACACCGTACGGGATGAGGGTCTATAGCTGTACAACATGAGGGTCTATAGTTGTACGGG
>CAVFNZ010000102.1:0-4563 GCA_963624095.1 Clostridium sp. CAG:217
CACCGGTCATCTTGCGGAGCTTGGTAATATCAGCCATACTTACAGCCATAATCTTCTATTTTATAAGTTTATTGATTCAAGTTAAAAAAATTGAGAGTTGAGAGTTGGAAATGAGAACTAAGAAGAGACTTCCTCTTAACCCCGCACTTTCAATACTCAACTCTCAACGATTGTATATTAAGCCTCTTGGTCTTCTTGCATGAAAGCGGCAGCCTTGGAAGCGTTGATGGCCTCTTCGGAAGACTTGTCGAGTCTTGCCTTGGAAGCACCTCTTCTCTTAGCCTTGGGAGCGGCCTCACCGGCAGCCTCCACATCCACTTTCTCGGCCTTGCGCTCCTCGATACCTTCAGCGATGGCAGCGCAGCAAGCGTCGAGGATAACCTCTACGGACTTTGTCGCGTCATCGTTGGCGGGGATAACGAAATCGATAGCCGAAGGATCAGAGTTCGTATCTACGATACCGAACACGGGAATACCCAAACGGTTAGCCTCGCGAACCGCGATGTTCTCCTTCATCACGTCCACGATGAAGAGTGCGGACGGCAGACGTGTCAGGTCGGCGATAGAACCGAGGTTCTTGTCCAGTTTGGCACGTTGACGGGAAATCTGGAGGATTTCTCTCTTTGATAAGTTGGAATAGGTACCATCTTGAGTCAGTTTGTCGATGGTAGTCATTTTCTTGACAGCCTTACGGATAGTCGGGAAGTTCGTCAACATACCACCCGGCCAACGCTCGATTACGTACGGCATATTTACGGCGGCAGCCTTCTCGGCTACCACTTGTTTAGCTTGTTTCTTAGTAGCGACAAACAGGATTTTCTTTCCTGATTTAGCGATTTGCTTCAGCGCGTCAGCGGCCTCGTCAATCTTGGCCACTGTTTTGTGGAGGTCAATGATATGGATACCATTGCGTTCCATGAATATATAAGGAGCCATGGCCGGATTCCATTTTCTCTTCAAGTGACCGAAGTGGCAGCCTGCCTCCAATAATGTATCAAATGTTGTTCTTGACATTGTTTTATTCTTTTAATCGTTTACATTCTTTTTTGTTTTCACCAACCACCGGGTAGTTCACGGAAGAAATCCCGACAGTTTAGATACTAAACGCTCTATCAGCTGAATACAAAGCTTAACGTTTGCTGAACTGGAATCTTCTACGTGCTTTCGGACGTCCCGGTTTCTTACGTTCAACCGCACGGGAGTCACGCGTCATGAATCCTTCGCTGCGAAGCGCCTTCTTGTCGTCGGGATTGATTTTCACCAACGCGCGGGCGATAGCCAAGCGCAAAGCCTGAGACTGTCCGGTGAAACCGCCACCGCAGAGGTTCACTTTGATATCATACTTCTCAGCCACTTCCAGTTTGTTCAACGGCTGCTTTACGACATACTGCAGAATAGTTGATGGAAAGTACTGTGCAATGTCTCTCTTGTTAATGGTAATCTTTCCTGTACCTTCGCTAACGAACACGCGGGCGATAGCGCTTTTGCGTCTTCCTAATGCATTTACTACTTCCATATCTATTATTTAAGCAAGTTTATATCAATTGTTTTGGGAGACTGTGCTTCGTGTTTGTGCTCGCTGCCGGCGTACACATACAGATTGCCGAGCAACTTGGCGCCCAAACGGTTCTTGGGAAGCATTCCCTTTACAACTCTCTTCACCAGTTTTTCCTCGCCGTTAGGCTTAGCCATCAAACGGGCGGGAGTGATTTCTCTCTGGCCTCCGGGATAGCCCGTGAAGGTAAGATAGATTCTGTCATTCCACTTGTTGCCGGTCAGCTTCACCTTGTCGGCGTTGATAATGATGACGTTGTCACCACAATCTACATGAGGAGTAAAGTTGGGTTTGTACTTACCCCTCAACAGTTTGGCTACCTTCGCGCCCAGGCGACCAAGCACCTGATCGGTAGCGTCGACAACCACCCATTCCTTGGTAGCCGTCACTTTGTTCACAGAAATGGTCTTGTAACTTAAAGTATCCACTCTTAAATTGTTTTTAAATTGTTACTACTAATAGCGTTCCTAACCGCCTTCTGACTCAAGGCTATTAACACGCTAAAAACTAAACTCTTATCATTTTTGATAATAATCGGCTTGCAAAGGTACAACTTTCCTTTTGATTAGCAAGCAAAGGAATCCTTTATTTTTTCCTCAGACAGAAGAATCCCGCATAACACTGGAGAGCGTTACGCGGGATATCTATATAAAATAAGAAAACTATGCGTTCTTATGGAGTGTCATCAGAACTCGGCGTTGCGCGGCGTACGCGGGAAGGGTATCACGTCACGGATGTTGGTCATGCCGGTAACGAAGAGCAACAGACGCTCGAAGCCGAGACCGAAGCCGGAGTGGGGGCAGGAGCCGAACTTGCGGGTATCGAGGTACCACCACATGTCCTTCATCGGGATATTGAGTTCATTGATGCGGGTCAGCAACTTGTCATAGTCCGCCTCACGCTCGGAGCCTCCGATAATCTCGCCAATCTTCGGGAAGAGTACGTCCATGGCACGCACGGTCTTGCCGTCTTCGTTCTGCTTCATGTAGAACGCCTTGATTTCCTTCGGATAGTCGGTCAGTATCACCGGACGCTTGAAGTGGTCTTCCACCAAATAGCGTTCGTGTTCGGAAGCCAAGTCCACTCCCCAGTAAACCGGGAATTCAAACTTATGGCCTTTTGCCACGGCCTCTTCCAGAATCTTGACTCCTTCGGTGTAAGGCAAGCGGACGAAGCTCTCCTTGAGCACGCTCTGAAGACGCTCAATCAGCTCCTTGTCGAACATGTCGTTGAGGAACTTCACGTCGTCATAGCAGTTGTCCAAAGCCCACTGTACGCAGTACTTGATGAACTCTTCCGCCAAATCCATGTTGTCCACGATGTCGTTGAAGGCTACCTCGGGCTCAATCATCCAAAACTCCGCCAAGTGACGCGGGGTGTTGGAGTTCTCGGCGCGGAACGTCGGACCGAAGGTGTAGATGGCTCCCAAGGCCGTAGCCGCAAGCTCGCCCTCCAATTGTCCGGAGACAGTCAGGCTGGCCTGTTTGCCGAAGAAATCGTTATCGTAGATAATGGAACCCTTCTCGTCCTTCTTCAAGTCATAGAGGTTCAATGTGGTCACCTGGAACATCTGTCCCGCGCCTTCGCAGTCGGACGCGGTAATCAACGGGGTATGGAAATAGAAGAATCCGCGCTCATGGAAGAACTTATGGATGGCAATCGCCATGTTGTGACGGATGCGGAAGACCGCGCCGAAGGTGCTGGTACGAGGACGCAAGTGAGCAATCTCACGCAGGAACTCCATAGAGTGACCTTTCTTCTGCAACGGATAGGTATTGTCGCAAGCGCCAAGTATCTCAATCTCCTTGGCTTGGATTTCAGCCTTTTGTCCCGACCCGACCGACTCGGTAAGCACACCGTTCACGCTCAGGCAGGCTCCCGTGGTAATCAGCTTCAGCAGCTCTTCGTCGAAGTTGGCCACATCCACCACCACCTGTACATTATTTATAGTAGAACCGTCGTTCAAGGCAACAAAGTTTACTTGTTTACTTCCACGGCGTGTACGCACCCAACCTTTTACATTGACCATCGCCCCGAAATCCGTACGTTTCAGGAGGTCGACAACTTTCGTTCTACATATCTTTTCCATAAACAATCGTATATAGTGTATCGTATTATTCGAAGGCACCCATGCGGAGCATGTTCACTTCCTTCTCGGTTAAATATCTCCATTGACCGCGGCGAAGTGCCTTTTTGGTCAGTCCGGCGAAGAAGACACGGTCGAGCTTCACCACCCTGTATCCCAATGATTCGAAGATACGGCGAACGATGCGGTTCTTGCCGGAGTGAATTTCGATGCCGATGTCGGACTTGTCCTCGGACACGTAGCTGATTTCATCGGCGTGAATTTCCCCGTCGTCCAACGTGATGCCCGCTGCAATCTGTTCCATATCCGCAGCCGTCAGGTTCTTGTCGAGACGCACATGGTAGATTTTCTTCTTCAGGAATTTAGGATGGGTCAGCTTGGAAGCCAAGTCGCCATCGTTGGTCAACAGCAGCACGCCGGTGGTATTTCTGTCCAGACGGCCTACTGGGTAGATACGCTCCTTGCAGGCATCCTTCACATAGTCCATCACGGTTTTGCGCTCTTGCGGATCGTCGGATGTGGTCACGCAGTCCTTTGGTTTGTTGAGCAGGATATACACCTTACGCTCGATGCTCACGGGCTGTTCGTGGAACATAATCTGATCTCCGCGCTTCACCTTTGTTCCCAGTTCGGTCACCACCTCACCGTTAACGGTCACTACACCGGCGGTGATGTATTCGTCCGCCTCTCTACGCGAGCAGACACCGGCATTGGCCAAGTATTTGTTCAAGCGGATTGGTTCGTTGGGGTCAACGAACTCCTCCTTGTATTCAATCTGTTTCTTCTTGCTGTACTTGGCGTTGGGATTATAGTCGTTCGTTCGGCGCGGACGGAATCCTCCCGGCTGGTTTTGGGGACGACGGTTTCCGTAGTTCGGGTTGAACCGCGGACGTTGTTCATCGCCACCGTTGTTGTAGTTGTT
>CAVFNZ010000102.1:4656-8816 GCA_963624095.1 Clostridium sp. CAG:217
GCCACCGTTGCCATAGCTATTGCCGCTGTTGTAGCCGTTGCCGCCATTGTTATAATCGTTGCCGTTGTTATAGCCGCGGTTATTGTTGTAGCCACCGTTGTTATAATCGTTGCCGTTGTTATAGCCACGGTTGTTGTTGTAGCCGCCGTTGTTATAACCGTTGTTGTTATAATTGCGTCTCTGGTAGCCACCGTTACCGCCACGGTTATAGCCTCTGTTATAATTGTTGTTATTGTTGTAGCTGTTGTAACCGTCGCCTCCCTCGCGGTTGTACGGCTGACGGTAGGGACGGCGTTCGCCTCCCTCCTCACGGTTTCCGCTGTTGTAGGAGTTATACGAGTTGTACGAGGGTCTGCGGTCCGTCCGCTCTCCGTATTCACCACGGTTGTTGTACGAAGGACGTTCTTCCCGGTTGTAGTTCACCCGTTCACTGTTGGCAGGACTGGTTCGACTGAAACGGGGACGCTGAGGTCTGTCGCCTCTCGACGTTCCCGCCGTCCATGTGGACGCGGGACGATGGGGACGTTGTTCATCACTCGCATTCGCGTCGTAACCCTCTACCCGGTTATAACGGTTCTCTTTCGCATTTTCATTCTCAGCATTCGCTTTCTGATTCTCATCAGCGTTTTCTTGCCAATTCTCATGGTCTGTAATCATAATTATTACCTTTAAAAATTAAACAATTACCCTCTCGGGCGTTCGTATTTAGAGTTTTGAGTTTACATTCCCGTATAGTTGTGCGGGGTAATGCTCCGCAATTCCTTCTTGATGTCCTCGCTAACGTTCAGCTGTTCGATGAACTCCCTGATAGAGCTTTCCGTGATGGCCTGGTTGGTACGGGTCAGAGCCTTCAGCGCCTCGTACGGATGCGGATAGGCTTCCCGGCGCAGAATGGTCTGTATGGCCTCGGCCACCACACTCCAGCAGTTATCCAGGTCGCGGTTGATAGCCGCCTCGTTGAGCAGCAACTTGCGCAGCCCCTTCAAGGAGCTCTGTATGGCAATGACGATATGGCCGAAAGGCACGCCCACGTTACGCAACACGGTGGAGTCGGTCAAGTCACGCTGCAAACGCGACACGGGCAGCTTCATCGCCAAGTGCTCCAACAGGGCATTCGCCACGCCCAGGTTGCCCTCGGCGTTCTCAAAGTCTATCGGGTTCACCTTGTGGGGCATTGCGCTGGAGCCCACCTCACCGGCCTTAATCTTCTGCTTGAAGTATTCCATGGAGATGTATTGCCAAAAGTCGCGGTTCATGTCTATCATGATGGTGTTCACCCGACGCATGGCATCGAAGATGGCACCCAAATTATCGTAGTTGGAAATCTGTGTGGTATACTCCTCACGCTCCAAGCCCAGCTTCTCGGCCACGAAGCGGTTGCCGAACGACTTCCAGTCATATTGCGGATAAGCCACATGATGGGCGTTGAAGTTACCCGTAGCACCACCGAACTTGGCGGTAACGGGGCAGGCACGGAGCACGGCCAGCTGACGCTCCAGACGATAGACGAACACCATAATCTCCTTACCGAGACGGGTAGGCGACGCCGGCTGTCCATGCGTCTTGGCCAACATGGGTATGTCTTTCCACTCTTCGGCGTAGGTGCGCAGCTGCGCCACCAGCTCTTCCATCTGGGGGAAGTAGACGTCGTGCAACGCGTTCTTCACCGACAAAGGAACGGATGTATTGTTGATATCCTGCGAAGTAAGTCCGAAATGGATGAATTCCTTGTATTCCTCCAATCCGCCAATCTTGTCGAATTGTTCCTTGATGAAATATTCCACGGCTTTCACGTCGTGGTTGGTCACGCTCTCTATCTCTTTCACCCGTGCGGCATCCGTTTCGGAGAAGTTGCGGTAGATGGCGCGCAACGTATCGAAAAGTGCCTTGTCGAAACCCTTCAGTTGCGGCAAAGGCAACTCGCACAAGGTTATAAAATATTCTATCTCCACCTGTACACGGTAACGTATCAGCGCAAACTCAGAGAAATAGTTGGCCAAAGCCTCCGTTTTACCTCTATAGCGACCATCTATCGGTGATATGGCAGTAAGTAAGTCAAGCCTCATAATTCAGTTCAATTAATGAATGTGCAAAAATAGTTCTTTTCGTTTAAGCAATCCGCTTTCCAAACAGAAAAGATTTATAATTACCTAATATCTAAAAGAAGAAGTTCCTTTTCCAATTCTCATCGAATCAAAAAAGGAACTCTTGTGGGCGTTGACGGATTCGAACCGCCGACCCTCTGCTTGTAAGGCAGACGCTCTGAACCAGCTGAGCTAAACGCCCTTGCTTCTTGAAAGCGGTTGCAAAGGTAGGACATTCCGCAATACCCTCCAAATATTCTCGCAAGTTTTTTCTTCCTATTCAGCGTTTTTACACGTTTTTCTCATTTAAAGGGCTATGCGAGCAGTTAGCCGGAAATGAAATCGCAATAGACTGCGTTTTTATCATGAGAAAGCCATAAAACACACTTTGGTCTCTTAAAATCACACCATATTGGTAATTTCTTCTTTACTTCGGAAATAATGTGTTATCTTTGCAGTAGAATCGCAATATATTGAGATTATGACACAGCAGGAAATAGGAACGGCCATTAAGGAAAGGCGCAAGAAACTTGGCATCAACCAGCAGACGTTGGCTGATTTGGCAAGTGTGGCTGTCAACACCATTGTCGCCATTGAGCGAGGAGAGGGCAACCCTCAACTCACAACACTATTGACTGTGCTCGGCACCTTAGGGCTACAGGTGGATATTAACATCAAGCAATTGGAGTATGAGACAGTGTAAGGTCCTTGTTCACGACATAGAGGCTGGCATCCTGCAGGAAACGGATGCCAAGGACTATGTGTTCACCTACAACGAGAACTACACCGGTGAGCCTGTCTGTTTGGCTATGCCAGTAAGACCAGAGCCTTATCGTTCAGGCCATCTTTTCCCATATTTTTTCAATATGTTGTCCGAGGGCTCGAACCGCCAAGTGCACTCACTAATGTACCATATTGACGAAGCCGACGATTTCGGTATCATGTTGGCTACTGCCCGGCTTGACACCATCGGAGCCGTAACCGTTAAACCGATGTAACCATGATAGATATAGACGTGTGCCCATCCACTTTGCAGGAAGGCTTTTCCACCTATTCTCCTGCTGCCCGTAAGGCCTTGTTTGACGGCAAGGAGGTCTTTCATATGCTGGACTTTGACAGTCCCAACAATGACAATGCCGACAATGAGGCTTATCTGAAGAGCGTTGGACGCATTTCACTCTCGGGTGTGCAGCCGAAGGCAAGTTTGGTGGTAAATGATGAAAAACGGTTGGTAAAGCCGGCAGAGGGCGAACGAGGAACGTACATCCTGAAGCCTGCCCCTTCGTCATACGTCTTGCTCGACCGCAAGTATTGTCCGGCCAATGAGCACCTGACCATGCAGATTGCCGCTCAGGTTTATCATATTGAGACGGCAACTAATGCTCTCTGCTTCTTCCGTGACGGTGAAGCGGCCTATCTATGCCGTCGGTTCGATGTCGGTCCTGGTGGGCGAAAATACAGCCAGGAAGATTTTGCTTCGCTTGCGGGACTGACCAATGCCAATGGTGGCAGTGACTACAAGTACGGCAACTTGAGTTATGAGGAATGTGCTGACATCATTCGCGGATATGTCAAGGCTGCTCCTGTGGAAATTCTGAAGTTCTTCCGTGTGGTCGTGTTTAACTACCTTACCCTTAACGATGACGCCCACCTCAAAAACTTTTCGCTCATTAATCGTGGCGATGGTGAGTATCGCCTTGCACCAGCCTACGATCTCATCAACACCAGCCTGCATCTGAGTTTGCCTCGCATCTTTGCCCTTGACAAGGGGTTGTTCAAGGAAGGGATGCGATTGTCAGATACAAGGACGGTGGGAAGGAAAGACTTCGAGGAGTTTGGCCGTCGTATCGGTCTGTCTGAACGATTGGTAAAAAGGGAATTGGATGTCTTCGCCGCGGAACACTCCCTGGCAAAGAAACTGATTGACCATTCTTTCCTGTCAGATTCCATGAAGCGCAACTATTGGCTTTCGTACAACTATCGGCGGATGACATTGATTTTTGTATAGCGAGATGGTAAGAGGCGGAAAAGTGAACGGATATCCCCGTTTTGGGCGGGTGGATATCGGCCGTTTTC
>CAVFNZ010000103.1:0-3587 GCA_963624095.1 Clostridium sp. CAG:217
AAAAGCCCCCGAAAACCAGGAACCGGGTCCGTTCTGATTTCCGGGGGCAAAGATACCTCATTCCGCCGAGGCGGTGGTTTTACTAAAGTATCGGGAATACTTTACTAAAGTATTATTTTAACGTTTCTTCACGCTTCATCTCCTCCAAGTAGGCATTTCTCAGCTCTTTTTGAATTTCCTTGATGTATTCCATCATTCCCTTCTCGTCGAGGAGCTTGTCCATCAGGCGCACGTTCTTCTCGTTGCCCTTGATGTTCTTCGAGGGATTGATGGTCTGGCTGATGGCGGTGGGGCGGTCCACGCCGAAGGCATTGCGCAGTATCTCGTTGAGGGCAGCGTCACGGTTCTTCAGCTCGCCGCCGTCCTTGTCGACGAACCATCCTGCCTTGAACATGGCGTTGAGCACCACCAGCACCGAGGTCTTTTTCTTGTCGGCGATGCGCACGCTGCTGCCCGTCGTGACGATGCCCGGCTCGGGGATGCCGGCGCAGGACGTGCTTGCCTCGGAGAGCAATTCGTTGATGTCGGCGGCATACGATGCGTCAGAGGAGTAGTATCTCCCCATCGCCTCCTCCAGCTCGTCCCACAACGGCGTTACCGCATTGCGGTACGCACGCTCCAGCTCCAGGTAAACACTGCCGGCGTTCCTGTATATCACCGCTTCCACATGGATGGTCTCCACGCTCGACAGCACACCGCGACCGCACACCGCCAACAGCATCGCTCCACGGATGATGGCGCAGGCGCACCGCTCCACGTCTTCGCCCTCGCCGAAGCCGCCGTCATAGAACCATGCCGCCAGCTCGTTCCACAAGCGCCCTTCGCAGTACCACTGCCGCTTCTCCCTGTCCATGCCCCTCAGCTTGTCGAGGATGACGAAGCTGTGGTAGAACAGTTCCGAGGGATGCAGCCTCAGTCCCTCCACCTTCCTCATCGTCTCGTCACACACCGCCGCCGCCATCTCGTAGGCGGGATGGTCAAGATACTTTTCTTCTACGAGCAGCCGTTCTTGGCTTTGGAATATTTGTCTCTCCATATTCTTTCAACAAATTGTTTACCTTGTTCAGCCAGTTGGTGAGCGCATAGCGCGGCTCGCCCATGTCGTCGAATTCCAGCTCTCCGTTCTCAAACTGTCCGATGAGCTTGTCACCCAGCCCGAACTGCGCCAGCAGCTCCGCCCCGTAGCGGTACACGCCAAACTGTTCGAACTTCACCGACAGGTCGTAGTCCTTCTCCTTCAGGCAGATGGCGGCTACCATGCTCACGTCCTCATACACCTCCTTCAGCTTCACCTCCTCCTCGGCATTGGCGAGGATCAGGCTGGCTTCGCTCTGCGTCTTCCGTGCCAGTTCCATGAGCACTCCCAGCAGGTGGTGGGAGTTCCTGCGCCTGTCGCCCGGTGATTCCTCCCTGCCGTTCATGTCGAGCCTTATCTGCTTCACCCTGTCGCCATAGGTGCCGCAGAGGTGTTCCACCACTGGCCAGAACTCCTTGCTGGTCTTCTTCAGCCTCCTCAGCTCCACCTTTCTGCCGCTCTCGTGGAGCAGGTGGCAGAGACCTTCTTGCAGGATGAGGGCGAGGGCATCGGGTGCGAATGCCGCGCCCCGTTCTATCGCCACCGTCTGGTGTCCCGGCCGGTTGTCTATCATCACCATGCTGTAGGGATGGTGCTCGTGTTCCACGTCCTTCTTGTTCACGATGGTATGCTTGTTACGGTTCGCCTCCACGGTCATGAGGATGATGCCGTCCTCGTGGCGCAGCACGTCGCAGCAGTGCACGTCCCAGTAGCTGGTGCGCTTCTCGCCCCTGCCCTGCGTCTTGAGGACGGACAGCCGCTGGCTGTGGTGGGTGACAAACAGATTACCAAGGCACTCGATGGGTGTAGTGGTCATTGTCTCTGCGCCGGTGGTTGCGGCGCCCTCGATGTCGGAGAAGATGTCATTCTCCGCCTCGCTCGCCCTGTTCTCCAGGGCGTAGAAATTGAAAATAGGCATAGTTATTATTGGTTTTAAAATGTTATGTATATACGATGAGGGAAAAGTCTATTGGATTATTTGTCCCGACCATGTATTCCCATATTTTTTGAGGAACCACGCTTTCAGCTCGGGACTCATGATCATGACAACCTTCGTCTTGGCACGGCTGACCATCACGTTGAGCCGATGCTCGTCAAGGATAAAGTCTATCTGTTCCCTGACAAAGGAGGGGTCTGCTGCAGCAAAGGTGATGACGATGATTTCCACATCCTGCCCCTGCAGACATTCCACAGTGTTGATAAGGGGCATTTCACAGTCTGACGGCCATCCCGAGACCAACGTTTTCACTTGCTTGCGATAGGGGGTGATGATGGCGATGTCGGATGTGTCCACGCCGCCCCTCAATATAGCGGTAGCAAGGTTTGTTGCCATTTTTGCCTCTATCGGATTGAACTCTGTATAACAACAGCTATCGTCGACAGATTGCACTATCAATACGATGGATTGATCTGACTCAAGGGCAGCCTTCGCCATTGGGTCTATATCTGTATTTTCCGTAACCTTGATATGCAACTTGCGTTTTCGTGAGTATTCCGATGATACAATGCCAAACTCCTTGCCCAAGGGCTCGTAAAAAGAGCGACTGACGAACTGCGTTATTTCCTCGTTCATGCGATAGGTTGTGGTGAGGATGTGCCGCAGGCTAGGATAGATATTGCAAAGGTACTCGAAAATACTCTTTGAGAGAGGATGAGAAACCAACTGCGGATGGTAAATGGGCGGCATCTGGCGGTCATCACCGATGAAGATGATAGAGCCGCTTCCGAATGCACCTATGAGGCTGGCGTAGATCATCGGCATTTGTCCTGCTTCATCAACGAGAACTACTTTAGGCTGGAAGCCCGTATTGCGCAAACCGAGATTGACCACTGCCGCATGAAGGGTCATGCCCAACACATCGGCAGAGACGGCGTGCTTGGTGTTCTTTCGCATCTTCAGATACTCGTTGTATGTTGCAGCGTTGAATATACCGTCAACAAGCCCTTCGGACTTGATGGGTTCACCAATCTTGACAACCCGGAGCCCCACCTCCTTGCCCATGATTTTGTTGAGGGCATTGTTCACCGCCTGATGGGTGTTGGCGATGACAAGCACTTCCTTCCGTTGGGTGCAGAAGGTGTGCGCAATAGTTGCAAGTACCGCCGTTTTTCCTGTTCCCGGAGGACCTTGAATGCAGTAGACTGACGGTCGCTTCAGCACGTCACTAATCACGTCAAGCTGTCTCTCATTGTGCGAGCCGGGTATGGTTGCGACGAGGTTGGCGTTAATGGCACCCAATCCTTTTACAGAGGGGATTTCCTGTTCACTGAGTATTGCCAGGAAACTGGCTCCAGGTTTTCCGTCATCGATTCCCTGCATAAGGGAAATCATAGAGTCGAGCAATACGAATTCCAGTACTTCGATGTCGAGTCTTGCGTCTTTTGCCAATTCAACGCTTGTCTCAATGGTAATGGTCCCTATGCCCAAGTCAATGACTTTCGCCCTGAACTTTCTTCCATTGCAAATGCATGCAACACTGTCACCCACACGGAGTTTCGTGTTGTCTTCTGT
>CAVFNZ010000103.1:3597-8695 GCA_963624095.1 Clostridium sp. CAG:217
GTCTTCTGTCGTGCTGAGAATGTATTGATGTTCACAAACTCTTACGACCGTTGCATCCTTCAGCAAGAGTCCAGTCTCTACTTTTTTCTCTTCCGTGAGTCTGCGGTTGGCTTCAATGTCTTTTTTCTCCAGCTCCTTCTGAGTCTCGAGGTATCCCAGGAGTTGGTCTCTGAACGCTCTTATTGATTTCATGGGCAGTTGTGTTATTTCTCGCTAAGTAGTTGTCTTACATATTCTCGCGTCTCGACATCCTTGATGTAGAGGACGATGCCCCTGATGGCTCTTGTCATCAGGATGCGGTACGCCTGCATGATAGTCTGGAACATGGCGTTTGCCGCAGGATACTCTGGTCGCCCAATTTCTACCACATCGATGTCCGACATCTTGCCTCGAATCAACTTGCTGCGAATAGCTTTTTGTTGTTCCTGTACGGCAGCACTGCGAGTACTTCCGTTGGCGGTCTCCGCTGCGTGCTTCAAACTCATATACCACTTTCCGTTCCTCACGAATATGTCCTCAAGCCACAGCACTCCCACATAATCATAATCGAATCCTCGTACCACATACGGGCACCCTACCTCCGAGAGCGGATCATCATGCATCTGTGAGCCGTTCGTTGCCTGCACAAAGATGTCATAGCCTTGTGGGTTGTTCCAATACCTTTGCCATCTTCGTCCGTCCTTGTCTTCCAGGTCGAAGTCGAACATAGCCGTGCCGTCATGCTCCGCATCAAGGTCATTCCTTGAATTCCAATGTCTGGTATAGGATGACAGGATACGGCATGTTACGTTCTCAGACCTCATCTTTGCCCGAAGGGCAGCTTCCATCTCAGAAGGCCACTGGACAAGCTGTACGTTGAACTTGTCTTTCCATTGGTGTACATTCCTCAGAGGATGGCTTGAGAAGAGACGGTCTACCCAGTCAACGAATTCCTTTGACCCCGCACATCGGAACTGCATGTCTGCGAGCGAAACGATGGTAAAATGGGCTCCGAGCCTCTCTGCCCATTCCTTGAGGTCTGCAACTGACGTAGACTCATTATCACGAAATGACTGCTTGCCGTCGGTAAAGAACACAGACACCTTACTTTCTCGGATGATGTGGTAAGCCTGCGGTCCCATTTGAAAGCACCAACCTGCGGTCTTGTTGCTCTTGAAGCCCTTTGCCGTAGGATTGATGAGAGCGTGTGCTTCGTCCACGACGGAAAGGAAGTGCAAGTTGTCTTTGTAGTTCTTGGTCATTCCGTTCTCCATCATAAACTCCAGGTAGTCTTCGAAATACTCATATTTCAAGGCGCAGGAATTGGTCTCGCTGACATATTTCGGGTCGATGCGCCGCATGAGCGGCAGCAATTCGTTTTTCATTTTTCCGCCGCTCATTCCCGGATTGAAATCATTGGCTCTCAGTATCAAGTCGGAAGCATGATACTTTTCTCCGTAAGTGTTGAAGATGGTCTTCCAATTTTCGTTTTGGCTGCTTGAGGTCGTGACATAGACGATGTTGCCGCAGTCTTCGACGGAAGAATACTTGATGACGCTTTCTATCCACAGGTTGACGGCTACAGCCGACTTGCCCGAGCCCGGCGGGCCTTCCACCACAATGACCTCCTTCTGCTTGTCTTTCACACGGCGGGCAAGTGTCTCCATCACCATGTTGAAGCCGAGGCGCTGCTCATCAAGAAGCACGAAGGGTTTTGCTGCTTCCTTGTTGTTGCAAAGATTGATGGCCACCTGTCGCAGGATGTTGCGGTCTTGCTTATAGAAGCCATTCACGAAGTCTGCAGCAAACCCCGAATTTCCGCTTGTTATCTTTGAGGTAACAAAGTCTGAGAGTTGTTCGGTTGATTCTGTATTGTAGAGCGGATATTCATCTGTGAGGCGGTCATTTGGGGGCAGTCGGTACGGATTCAAGTCAATGGGTTGGGTAAAGTACACGCAACCGTTGACGCTTACATGCTTGTCGAGTACCACAGAGTGGAAGCGGCGGCAGTATTCCGTATATCCCTTCACTTGGTCAGCAGGATGTTTGATGATATTTCCCTTATGGACCATCAGCCCCTCATAGTTGCCTGGTACGTCAGAATCGTTTTTGAGATAGTTCTTAAGTTCGATGATGATAACCTCATTGCCGCCCTGTGCGTTGTTGCCCATCAACACCAAGTCGCACCATGCGGATGCTGCGGGGAGCTTGTATTCCAGCAGCATGTCGGTAGTGGATATGTGTGCTTCGCCGATGCTTGGTTTCTTTTGCATGGCAAGGGTGAGCATATTCGAAACGATTGGATAAGAGGCTGCATATGCCTTGCGCTCCTCGTCGGAGACGTTGCGGTTAATATTGGCTACCTCGTCGATAAGTCCGTTGATGTCGTTTGCCACATATTGGCAGAATTGACAGATGGTATATAGCATATGATTTAGTATTAATCGTTGTTTTTAGGTTATACTTTTGCATCCATGATGATTTGCGTTTTCAGGTCTGTCGCCTTTCGGTCACCGTAATCATCAAGCTCGACAAATGAGCGTTTTAGCTTTTCTGCAATATCGTCGGTGAGTTGCAGGGGCATTCCTTCTTTCAGGGTGGGCAGTCCCTCTTCCCTAAGGGAGGTAAACCGTAGTGCGTCGACAATCAACATTCCACGTTTTGCCACCGTGTCGAAGAAGACCTCGCCGTTATCAGCGACGAAGCCCCTTGTGCGACTGACGGTAACCATATAAAGTATACGGCCACCGTAGTCGTTGGTTGCGATGAACACGATGTCCCCCAACCCGCCCTGCTCTATGGAAGGTATGTAGGAGGTGCCTGTGGTCTCAATCATGTCGACCACATCGCAAAAGTCTTCATGGTCAAAAAGATATATCCAACTCTTCATTCTATTTCCCTCTTTTGCGTTTATACATCTCCTGCGCTGTAGCCCAGGCTGTGTCGAAGGGCAAGCCAAGGGCAGGGAGCTGCTCAGGGATGGCAATCGCCCAGCTCACATAGTAGTAGGCAAGGAACTGGTAACCGCCAAAGTCTCTGTCCGGCATGGAAGGTACATTATAGCCGCTCTTCTTGTCGGGGTTAATGCCACTAACACCCTTCATGGCTATCTCCATAGCGATGACCTTGACCTTGTTCTTCGGCATTCCCTCGAAGTATTCCAATGCTCCCATCATATACATGGCCATCATCATGGTTTTCATCGGGTCCTCGCCGTCCTTGTTTTGCTCGTAGAATTCGTCTTGGTTCTTCTTCTGCTCTTCCGTGAGACCGTCATAGGAATTACCTCCCTTCGGTGCGTCAGGACCGAGCACAGCCTCTCGCTCAGCGTCAGCATGGAGCATCTTGTCAAGACTCTCGTCAACATACTCCCTTTCTGACTTTATGGAAATGAGCGGCTCCGCATTGAATGTTTCTACGAAATACTCTATCAGCTCGTACTCCTCTCCAGGACGATAGTCGGCATATGCCTCGTACTCGGCATAGAGATCCTGTGCCGTCTCCAGCTCTTTTTTTGTGGGTTTGTACATCTGATAGAAACGAAGACCGTACAGTTTCTCCAGGTGCATGGAGGTCACGATGTTCATCACCTTGCTCATGGTAATGATTTCTTGCGGAACAAACTTATGCTTTTCGCTTTCAATTATCGCTTTCACATTGTATTCCTCTTGCTGCATCAAAGACAACAGCTGAATAGGGCGCATGGTGGGATATTTGTCGAACATACGTTTTTCCACAAAGAGGTCAAGAGGGCAGTTCATGAGTTGCAACACAATCCCTGTATGAATCTCATTGCTGAAATCAATGGCTTTCGAGTGGCCTATTTTCGCTACCATTTTCTTGACCCATGAAGCATACCGCGTTTGGAATGCCGCTGTGTTTTGCGAATTAGTGTATACGATGCGGTTTGTGCCGCACTTGCTCGCCTCAAGAGCCATCTCAAGGTGCATCAGCTCATGAACGCCCAGATGGGGCATGAAGGGGATGGAGGGGTTATATTTTATGACGTGATATTTTACATGATGAGTTGGGCCGTATTGTAGTTGCGCCGACAACTTCAAGCCCTTATCTTCCTCTACGACAATTTCCTGATGGCTCTCATATTCGATGCTATCCTTGATGCCGAGGAACACGTTCATGTAGTTGACACCTTCCGTCAATGCGTGGGCAGAAGCTACCATCACTTTATGCAGTTCTTCCAGAACCATTGGATTTTCTGTGCGTCTGTCCGCCGTGATGCTTCCCTTCCTTGCCACAGCAAAGGCAGCTGTGTAATCCTTGAGATTGTAATGGCATGTTGCAAGACCATAATAGGCATTGGCATATTTCTTGTCGTTTTCCAGGACTTGCTTGAACATCGGGATGGCGTCTTTGTATTTGCCTAACTCCATCATCACTGCCGCAATGTTGTTGACGGCGATTGTGTTTTTCGGGTCGTATTTAAGCACGCTGTCGTAATACTTCTTGGCAACATCAAAATTCCTCTTGTATTTGCTGAACAGGTTTCCCATAAGGAGCAAAGCCCAACTGTTCTGCGGATTGCATCTGAGAGCCTCGATGTTGATGTCAATGGCCTTGTCAATATCGCCTTTCTCCATTGTCATCTGAGCCTTGATGCGGTGGGCTTCGCTATAGAGCGGATGCTCTTTTATGAAATCATCAAGAAGGGGTCTTGCTTCAGAGAATCGCCCGTCCTGGCACAACCCTGAAATAGCGTTGAACTCTGCGTCGGCGCTGTCCTCTGATAGGGGGGGGTAAATTCCACTGTGACAGCATCGCCCGTGGTAATAACGTTCACGTCAATGCCTTCGCCCGAGAAATATTCCTTGACTCTCTTGGCGAGTTCTTCGGGAGCGTCCGTGCCGAACACCTCCCTCATGTTGTTGATGTCGTAAGTTAATTTCATATGTTTGATCTATATGATTCTTATTTGTTATTTTCTTCGATGGGGCAAAGGTACAAAAAAGATTCGAGAATAGCGAGCTTTCGGGCAAAAAAATAAAAGGCTTTTCGTTATGCAGCATCATCCCCCTATGGCGCCACAGTGGAACCAAGGTTGGACACGGTAATGCTTTTGCCCCTTCAGGGCGTTCGTGGACACGTCCTGCCGAAACCCAGG
>CAVFNZ010000104.1:0-8589 GCA_963624095.1 Clostridium sp. CAG:217
TGCGTTCGATTTGCATTATCTTTGGATAAGATAAGCTGCATCTCAGCATAATATTCAAACAAGTTTGATATTCTGCGTTCGATTTGCATTATCTTTGGATAAGATAAGCTGCATCTCAGCATAATATTCAAACAAGTTTGATATTCTGCGTTCGATTTGCATTATCTTTGGATAAGATAAGCTGCATCTCAGCATAATATTTCAAGCAAGCTTGATATTCTGCGTTCGATTTGCATTATCTTTGCACGAACTTTGTACGAAACTAAAAAAAGAAGACAGTGGCTCAACAATACTCATCGGCTTTGCTCGAAAAGGCCGTCAACGAATTCGCCAAACTACCCGGTGTGGGCAAGAAGACCGCCATGCGGCTTGTCCTGCACCTGCTTCGGCAAGACACGGCTGCCGTGGAGGCGTTCGGCAACGCCGTCATCACCCTGAAACAAGAGGTGAAGTATTGCCGCAAGTGTCACAACCTCTCCGATACGGACCTCTGCACCATCTGCGCCAACCCGCAACGCGACGCTTCGACGGTCTGTGTGGTGGAAAACATCCAGGACGTGATGGCAATCGAAAACACCCAACAGTATCGTGGACTCTATCATGTGTTGGGTGGCATCATCTCGCCCATGGACGGCATCGGACCGAGTGACCTGGAGATTGAAAGTTTGGTGGAGCGCGTGAAGCAAGGTGATGTCAAAGAGGTGATTTTCGCCCTCAGTCCCACCATGGAGGGCGACACGACCAACTTTTTCATCTCGCGCAAACTGGCCTCCTACGATGTGAAACTCAGTGTCATTGCCCGGGGCATTGCCATCGGCGACGAATTGGAGTACACCGACGAGGTGACGTTGGGCCGGTCCATCATTAACCGCACTCCCTTTACCGGGGTAAACTGAACGAACGGACAATGGAAGAAGCAAAACGAATAGCCAAGCAACTTGGCGTGGAATACGCCCTTTTGTGGATAATCTCCTTCGCCTTGGTAATAATCTTTGAAGCGGGGCTCTTGCCATACGGCCAGTTTGCCGATGACCCGCGCATGGGCTACGTCATCGAGACGCTTGCAGTGCTCTTGGCGATAGCCCTCATTCCGCTTTCGCTCAACCTGTTCCGTATCGCCCTGGTGAAGCGTATACGTCAGTATGCCTTGGCGGAAGCCCTGAAAGCCTACCGGGCTTGGAGTCGTGTGCGCTTGGGACTGTTGGCGGTGGTTGCCTTCGGCGGAATTATTGCCTATTATCTCACAATGAACAATATCGGCGGATTGTGCGCCTTGATGGCACTGACGGCCTCCTTCTTCTGTTGGCCCGGTGAGAAACGGTTGATGCAAGAACTCGATTTAATGGACAGCGATGAGTGATACCTATACATACGGCGACCGCGTCCTGTTGCGCGCCATGGAGCCGACAGACCTCGACCTGTTATACGGGATAGAGAACTCGCCCGAGCTATGGCAGGTGAGCAACACCAGCGCGCCCTATTCGCGTTACTTCCTCAAGCAATACATCGCCCGCACGCAAAGCGACATTTACGCCGAGCGGCAACTGCGGCTCGTCATCGTTGAGCGTGAGACGGAGAAGCCTGTCGGAATGATAGACCTGATGAACTTTGAACCGTTGCACAACCGGGCGGAGGTGGGCATCGCCCTGTTGCTGAGCCATCGCGGAAAAGGCATCGCACGCGAAGCGTTGGCACTGTTGGCGGATTATTGCTTCCGCTTTCTGCGTCTGCACCAACTTTACGCCTTCATTCCGTGCGACAATGCCGACAGCCTGCGCCTCTTTACCGGGTGTGGTTTCCGTGAGAGTGCCCGTTTGCGGCAATGGGTGCGCCGGGCGGACGATTACGTCGACACCGTGGTAGTGCAGCTCTTTGCAAAGTGAGAATAAGAGTCCGAAATGTTCCCGCTTTCAGCCCCTAAATGAGAATTGGAGCATATTACGATAGAAGTGAAAACTGAAAGGCGACAATTCCACGCTTAAAGTACGAATAGACGTGGAATTTGCGGCTGATTAATGTTTTTTTTCTTCTTTTCGGATTTACTATATAAAATAAGTACTACCTTTGCCTTATCTATATAAAATAGCATGAATCGGGCGGTGCGGAATGTCCGCGGATTGGTGCGGTAAAGGTAAGATGATAATAAATTAAAAACAAAATAACAATGAAAAAGTATTTGATTTTGGCTTCCGGCTTCTGCTTGGCACTGATGGTTACGTCTTGTAAAACAAGTGAGAGCGCATACAAGAAAGCTTATGAGAAAGCCAAACAGCAAGAGACGACCCAAAACAATAGTAACGAAGCAGTAGAGGTGACACCCGTGACGACGACCACTACTACGACCGCTCAACCGAAACCGACCACAACTTCCAACGCTACGGTTCGCGAAGAAAAGGTTTCGATGGTTAGCGGCGACGGCCTCAAGAACTACAGTGTGGTTTGCGGCAGCTTCGGCGTGAAAGCCAATGCCGAGAACCTGAAAGAGTACTTGGACCGGGAAGGTTACTCCGCACAGATTGTCTTCAACCCCGAACGTAATATGTACCGCGTAGTCGTCGCTACCTTTGATGACCGTGCGCAGGCTGCCGAGGCAAGGGACGCTTTCAAGGCAAAATACCCTTCACGTCAGGACTTCCAAGGCTCTTGGTTGCTCTATCGCGTTTTCTGATTTAGAAATTCGACATTGACGGACAAAGGTATACGGTATGAGGAGATTCCTTTGGCCTCCCTTCGCGGAAGCCAAAGAGGTCTCCTTCTCTGTTTCTTTTTCCGGCCTGTCATTTAAAGCATCACGCATGGGTAGAATCTTATCAATCGATTATGGACGGAAACGTTCCGGCGTGGCGGTGACTGACGTGCTGCAACTGATAGCCAACGGCTTGACAACAGTGCCCACGCACGAACTGTTCGACTTCATCGCCTCCTATCTGCAAAAGGAACCGGTGGAGCGCATTGTCATTGGTCTACCCAAGCGGATGGACAATACGTATTCGGAGAATATGCGCAACATCGAGCCGTTTGTCAAGCGGCTTCAGAAAGCCTATCCCGACCTGCCGATAGAATACTTCGACGAACGGTTCACCTCCGTGCTCGCCCATCAGGCGATGATTGACGGCGGACTGAAGAAGAAGGACCGGCAAAACAAAGCGTTGGTGGACGAAATCAGTGCCACCATCATCTTGCAGAGCTACATGGAATCGAAAAGAAACTTCTAAATCCAAACAAAGAAAAGATATGATTTTACCTATTTATACGTATGGTCAACCCGTTCTCCGAAAAGAGGCGGAAGACATTACGCCCGATTATCCGGGACTGAAGGAGTTGATACAAAACATGTTTGAGACGATGGACCATGCCGACGGCGTGGGACTGGCGGCTCCGCAGGTGGGTCTGCCCATCCGTGTGGTGGTCATCGACCTCGACGTGCTCTCCGATGATTATCCCGAACTGAAGGGTTATCGTCACGCGTTCATTAATCCCCACGTGCTGGAAACCGACGGGGAGGATGTGTCGATGGAAGAGGGCTGTCTCAGTCTGCCGGGCATCCACGAGGCCGTGAAACGGAAGAACCGCGTGCATGTGAAATACCTCGACGAGGAGATGCGGGAACATGACGAGTGGACTGAAGGCTACTTGGCGCGCTGCATGCAACATGAGTTTGACCACCTGCAGGGGATGATGTTCATCGACCACCTCTCCTCGCTGCGCAAACAGATGATAAAGGGCAAGCTTGGCAACATGCTCAAGGGCAAGGTGCATTGCTCCTACAAAGTGAAATCGGCTGCACGATAATAACGGAACAAAACGATGACGACGCGTAGATTCTTCTTCGGCTTCTTGGTGGCGCTGCCGCTGTTGGCGACGGCGCAAATCAATACGGACAGGGTGATGACCATTGGACGTAACGCCCTCTACTTTGAAGACTACGTGTTGTCCATACAATACTTCAACCAGGTCATCGGGGCCAAGCCTTACCTCTACGAACCCTACTTCTTCCGAGGCGTGGCGAAACTCAACCTCGATGATTACCTGGGAGCCGAGCAGGACTGCTCCGAAGCTATTCAGCGCAATCCTTTCGTGGTGGACTGTTACCAGGTGCGGGGCATCGCCCGCATCCGTCTGCACAAATACGAAGAGGCCATAGCCGACTATGAGAAGGCGTTGCGGTATGACCCGGAGAACAAGAACCTGTGGCACAATCTGGCTCTCTGTCGCATGCAACAGAAAGACTACGAAGGCGCACAAGCCGACCTCGACACGCTGAAAATGTTGGCACCCCGCCACGCTACGGCTTTCCTTATGAGTGCCGATGTCTCCCTGAGGCAGAAGGACACGCTGCGCGCCGAGCGGAGCGTGGCGGAGGCTCTCCGCATCGACCCGTACGATGGTGAGGCATGGTCGTCGCAGGCCATCCTGAACCTGATGAAGTCGAACTACAAAGAGGCGGAGGCGGACCTCAACAAGGCCATCCACCTCACCTCGAAGAACGCCAACAACTACATCAACCGGGCCTTGGCCCGTTACCACCAAAACAACCTGCGCGGCGCGATGAGTGACTACGACCTGGCCCTTTCCGTGGAGCCTTCCAACTTCCTCGGACACTATAACCGCGGGTTGTTGCGGGCGCAGGTGGGCGATGACAACCGCGCCATCGAGGACTTCAACTTCGTCATCGACATGGAACCCGACAACATGATGGCCATTTTCAACCGCGGCCTGTTGCTGAGCCAGACGGGTGACTATCCGAACGCCGCGAAGGACTTTACCACCGTCATCAACGAATACCCGAACTTCCTTACCGGTTATCACTATCGCGCTGAGGCGCGTCGCAAAATGGGCGACCTGAAAGGAGCCAACGCTGACGAGTTCGTGCTGCTGAAGGCCGACATGGACCGACAGAACGGCGTGAAGAAGAACGCCCAGTCCAATGCCGACAAGACCCGCAAGAAGTCCGACAAGAACATGAACAACTACCGCAAGATTGTCGTTGCCGACAACGATACGGATGAACAGCGCTACAAGAGCGAATACCGTGGAAAGGTGCAGGACAAGAACGTGAAGGTGGAGCTGCAACCCCTTTACGTGCTCTCTTACTACGAGAAAGACAACGGCGTGAAACGTACCATCAACTACTACCGTGCGGTGGATGACTTGAACCACAACCCGCTCTTGCGCCACCGGTTGCTCATCATCAACCAGGAGGCGGCACTGACGAAGAAACAGGCGGACGAACATTTCAATTCCGTCAATGACTATACGCTGGAGATTACCCGTGAACCACGGAATTCCGTGCTGCGTTTCCTTCGTGGCATGGACTTCTACCTCACGCAGGACTTTACCAGTGCCATTGATGACTTCACGCAGGCAATCCTGATGGACGACACCTTCTTCCCCGCTTACTTCAACAGGGCGGTAGTGCGTTACAAACAACTGGAGTACAAGAAGAACGAGGCGCGTCTCAATGAGGCCGCCGGGTCGGTCATGCCGCTGACACCCGAAGTGAAGTCCGTGGACTATGAACTGGTGAAGGACGACCTGGACAAAGTGATCGAGCTGGCGCCGGACTTTGCCTTCGCCTACTACAACCGCGGCAACATCCACTCGCAGCTCAACGACTACCGGGCCGCCATTGTCGACTACGACAAGGCCATCTCGCTCAACCCCAACTTCGCCGAAGCCTATTACAACCGCGGACTCACGCTCATCTACCTTGGCGACAACAAAAAGGGCGTGGCTAGCCTGAGCAAAGCGGGTGAGTTGGGCATTTTCTCCGCCTACAACATCATTAAAAGATATTCGGTGGTGGAGGAACAATAAAATTTTATCCCAAAAGCATCTGAGCAATAAAAGATTTCACTACTTTTGCCTTCCAAAATAAGAAACATCGATTATTATGATAAAGATTACATTTCCTGACGGCTCCGTACGCGAATACAACGACGGAGTTACTGGTCTGCAGATAGCAGAGAGCATCAGTTCACGCTTGGCACAAGAGGTGCTTGCCTGTGGCGTGAACGGTGAGACTTACGACTTGGCGCGCCCCATCAACGGTGACGCTGAGTTCGTGTTGTACAAGTGGGACGACGAACAAGGCAAACACGCCTTCTGGCACACCAGCGCACACTTGTTGGCGGAGGCTTTGCAGGAACTTTACCCGGGCATCCAGTTCGGTATCGGTCCGGCCATTGAGAACGGATTCTATTACGACGTAGATCCGGGCGAAGCCGTAATCAAGGAGTCCGACCTGCCTGCCATCGAGGCGAAAATGGCGGAACTGGCAGCCAAGAAAGAGGCTCTCGTTCGCAAGGACATCAGCAAGCAAGACGCTCTGAAGATGTTTGGCGACAGAGGCGAGACCTATAAATGCGAGCTGATTTCCGAGTTGGAAGACGGTCACATCACCACATACACGCAAGGCGCGTTCACCGACCTTTGCCGCGGACCGCACTTGCTCTCTACGGCACCTATCAAGGCCATTAAACTTACCTCCGTGGCAGGTGCTTACTGGAGGGGTAGGGAAGACCGCAAACAGTTGACCCGTATCTACGGAATCACCTTCCCCAAGAAGAAGATGCTCGACGAGTACCTCGTGATGCTGGAAGAAGCCAAGAAACGTGACCACCGCAAAATCGGCAAGGAGATGGAACTCTTCATGTTCTCCGATATGGTGGGCAAGGGATTGCCAATCTGGTTGCCGAAGGGTACGGCTCTTCGCCTTCGCCTGGAAGATGTCCTCAAGAAAATCCAGAAGCGTTTCGGTTACTTGCAGGTGATGACTCCGCACATCGGCAACAAGCAACTCTACGTTACCTCAGGTCACTGGGACCACTACGGCAAGGACAGCTTTCAGCCTATCACCACGCCCGAGGAGGGTGAGGTTTACTTGCTGAAACCGATGAACTGTCCTCATCACTGCATGATATACAGGAACTCACCCCGTTCCTACAAAGACCTCCCATTGCGTCTGGCGGAATTCGGTACCGTATACCGCTACGAGCAGAGCGGTGAGCTTCACGGACTGACCCGCGTACGCAGCTTCACGCAGGACGACGCGCACATCTACTGCCGTCCCGACCAGGTGAAGGAAGAGTTCCTGAAGGTGATGGAAATCATTCAGATTATCTTCAAGGCTCTCGACTTTGACAACTATGAGGCGCAGATTTCACTGCGCGACCCCAACGACCACGAGAAATACGTCGGCAGCGACGAAGTGTGGGAAAAGGCGGAGCGCGCCATCGTGGAGGCTTGCGAGGAGAAGGGTCTGAAGGCCCGCGTGGAATATGGCGAGGCCGCGTTCTACGGACCGAAGCTCGACTTCATGGTGAAAGACGCCATCGGTCGCCGTTGGCAGTTGGGAACCATTCAGGTAGACTACAACTTGCCCGAACGCTTCCAGTTGGAATACATGGGTTCGGATAACCAGAAACACCGTCCGGTGATGATTCACCGCGCGCCCTTCGGTTCCATGGAGCGTTTCGTTGCCGTGCTGATAGAGCATACGGGCGGTAAGTTCCCGTTGTGGCTGACCCCCGACCAAGTAGCCATCCTGCCTATCTCGGAGAAGTTCAACGACTACGCCAACAAGGTGCGCGAATACCTCGACATGAATGACGTTCGCGCCATCGTGGACGACCGCAATGAAAAGATTGGCCGCAAGATTCGTGACAACGAGATGAAACGCATTCCTTACATGCTTATCGTGGGCGAGAAGGAGGCCGAAAACGGAGAGGTTTCCGTACGTAAGCAGGGCGATGGAGACAAAGGCAGCATGAAATTTGAGGAATTCGCTAAAATTTTGAATGAGGAAGTTCAGAATATGATAAATAAGTTCTAACTTTGCAGCCGTTTGCGGAAGAGTAGCTTGTGACCGCTCCCGCTGACGCTAAGAAGAAACAGATAAAGAAGAAAGGATTATTGATTATAAAAACAGTTTGGAACAACAACTTATTAATGAAGAATGACAGTTTAAAAGGGCAACATAGAATCAATGAACAGATTCGTGCCAAAGAAGTCCGTATTGTGGGCGATGATATTGAATCCGCCGTATATCCGATAGCTCAAGCCTTGCGCCTGGCCGAGGAACATGAATGTGATTTAGTTGAGATTTCACCCAATGCCGTTCCACCTGTTTGTCGGTTAATCGATTATTCCAAGTTCCTTTATCAGCTGAAGAAACGTCAGAAGGAACAGAAGGCGAAGCAGGTGAAGATGAACGTGAAAGAGATTCGTTTCGGGCCTCAGACCGATGATCACGACTACAACTTCAAGCTGAAACATGCTATCGGCTTCTTGCAGGATGGCGACAAGGTGAAGGCTTACGTCTTTTTCAAAGGCCGTTCCATCTTGTTCAAGGAACAGGGCGAAGTGTTGTTGCTTCGGTTCGCCAACGACCTGGAGGAATATGCAAAGGTGGAACAGATGCCGCTGCTCGAAGGAAAGAGGATGACTATCTTCCTCACACCGAAGAAGGTTGGCGGAAAACCCGTGAAACCGGCAGCGCAACCGGCGGCGACAAAGCCGGGAGCGGAGGCTGCGCGGAAAGAGGCCGAAGCGGAAGAAGAGAAACAAGAATAAGAAAGTGCGTAACGC
>CAVFNZ010000105.1:0-8411 GCA_963624095.1 Clostridium sp. CAG:217
GGAGCCTTGTTGGTTGATGACTATCAGCCGGGCCGCGTCCTCGAACATCGGGTCGAGGTGGTTGAGGTCTACGTCCGCGGCGCCTCCGCTGCCGCCCTCTTCCTCGGGCGTGTCGGGCTCAGGCAGGACGAACGCGTGCGGATAGCTTTGCTGATGGTCGATGTAGTCGGCTATGCGCTGCACTTCGGGCGTGTCGACAAAGGCGCACTGCACACGCACCGTGTCGCTACCCTGCAGGTAGAGCATGTCGCCCCGTCCAATCAGTTGCTGGGCGCCGGAGCGGTCGAGGATGGTGCGTGAGTCTATCATGGAGGAAACCTTCAGTGCCATACGCGCCGGGAAGTTCGCCTTGATGGATCCCGTGATGATGTTGGTGGTCGGTCGTTGCGTGGCGATGATGGCGTGTATGCCCACGGCGCGCGCCAACTGGGCGATGCGTACAATCGGGAACTCCACCTCTTTGCCGGCCGTCATGATAAGGTCGCCAAACTCGTCGATGATGACCACAATATAGGGCATAAAGTGATGCCCGTTGTTCGGGTTCAGCTTGCGCTCCTTGAACTTCTCGTTGTATTCCTTGATGTTGCGGCAACCCGCCTCTTTCAGCAGCAGGTAACGGGTGTCCATCTCCTTGCAGAGCGAGTTCAGTGTCTTCACCACCTTCTTCACGTCCGTGATGATGGCATCCTCTTCATCCTCCAGTTTGGCGAGGAAGTTACGCTCGATGGGCGCGTAGATGGCGAACTCCACCTTTTTCGGGTCGATGATGACGAACTTCAGTTCGGCCGGATGTTTCTTATATAATAAGGAAGTGACGATGGCGTTCAACGCTACGGACTTGCCCTGACCGGTGGCACCGGCGACCAACAGGTGGGGTGCCTTGGCGAGGTCCGCCATGTAGACTTCGTTGGTGATGGTCTTTCCCAACGCCATGGGTAGTTCGTAGGTGGTCTCCTGGAACTTCTTGCTGGCGATGATGTCCCGCATCGGCACAATCATCTTGCGGGCGTTCGGCACTTCGATACCGATGGTGCTTTTGCCCGGTATCGGGGCGATGATGCGGATGCCTTCGGCGGCCAGACAGAGGGCGATATCGTTCTCCAGGTTGCGTATCTTGGCGATGCGCACGCCCTGTGCCGGCGTTATCTCATAGAGCGTGATGGTCGGTCCCACGGTAGCCATGATGGACGAAATCTCCACATTGAAGCTGCGCAACACCTCGATGATGCGGTTCTTGTTGGCGGTCTGCTCATCCATATCGATGGAGGGCGTGCTGTTCTCGTACTTCTTCAGCAAGTCGAGGGTGGGATAGTGGTAATTCTCCAGGTCGAGCCTCGGGTTATAAGGCTCCAGGGGTGTCACCTTCTCGTCTTCGGGTGTGCCGCCGACCTTCACTTCCAGCATCTCTTCGTCCGGATTCCCGTCCGCTCCTTTCGTGTCGGGTTCATCCTCCGCATCCCCCTTCCTGTAAGAACCTTCCAGCTCATCATCGGGGTCGATGTCATCCGGTTCAACCTCTTCACGAATGTCCGTTTTTCCCTCCTCTTCATCCGAAACGTTTGTTGACGCGGTGTCGACATTCGTCAAGTCCAGTGTCAACGGCTTCGGGTCTGTGTCCGCATGGTTCGCGAGAACCGACTGCCGGTCAGTCCCCGTGAATCCCTCGTCCGTGGTTTCGGCTGCTGTCCCGGTGTCGGTGCTTTCGTCCTTCGCCTTCTCTTTCCTGCGGAAACGAATGTTCGGGTGCAAAATCTTGCGGATGATTCCTATGGTTTTCCGGTTGAGGAACACGGCGAACAGGATGGCCGTCACCAGCAACAGCAGACTGAGGCCCGACGTGCCGATTTGTGAGATGAGCCACAGCTTCACGTTGTGTCCGTGCATGCCGCCCGGATAGAAGAAGCTGTCGTAGAGAACCTTCTCCATGGCGAAACTCATGAAGACGGAACCCCAGATGAGCAGAAACGCGCAGGTGAGGAACCACTTCCACAGCTTCACCCGGTAGGCGTGCATCAGTTTCAGTCCCGTAATGGCCAGGAAGATGGCGATGAAGAACGCCGGGATGCCGAAGCATCCGTTGATGAAAAAGTCCGCGACTTGCGCGCCCCGTGAACCGGCGTTGTTTTGGATGTGACTGTGTACGGAGAGCAGTTCGCCGTCTTGAGGCTTCTCCAGGATGCTTTGGTCCGCCGCCCCCGTAACGAAGAACGACGAGAAGGCCAACAGCAGATAGATTGCCGCGGCGGCGCACAGCATTCCGATGACGAAATGAGCCGTTTCGTTCCTCACGGCCTCCGTGACGCTATGTGTTTTTGCCGGTTTGGCTTCCGGCTTTGTTGATGCTTTACTCTTGGCTTTTACCATGTAAGAAAAATACTTTTTGCAACGGGCTACAAAGATAATGGAAAGAATCGAAACCTTGGGCAATCGGGCCAAAGAATCTCTGTCCGATTAATTTTTGGCTCAACGAGTGGGGAGGGAACGGCTTTTTTCTTACCTTTGCGGTTCGTAAATGAGAACTATGAACAATCAGTCACAAGTTATATTCGACAAGAATACCGTGGAGTTCGTTACGGTGGCGGCGGAGTTCTGCGCCTACCTGGAACAGGCCGAGGCGCACCGAAGGTCCGAGTTTGTCGATACCATCCTGAAGATATTGCCGTTGCTCTACCTGAAGGCTTCCATGCTTCCTCCCTGTGAGACGGTGGGCGACTACGCCCCCGAGAGTATTGTCACCGAAGCCGACTATGAAGTCGTCCGCGGAACTTTGGCGGGGCTGATGGGCGGCAAGGACGACTATCTGGACGTGTTCGTGCAGGATATGGTTTACAGCGACACGCCGATAAGGAAGAATATCTCCGAAGACCTGGCGGACATCTACCAGGACGTGAAGAACTTTGTCGGTGTCTTCCGCTTGGGTCTCGACGAGACGATGCACGATGCCGTTGCCATCTGCCGTGAGAACTTCGGCCACTATTGGGGACAGACCCTGGTGAACACCATGCGCGCGCTGCACGACGTGAAGTACGGAGACCTTGTTGACGAGGATGAAGAAGAGGAGGCGTTCGATGAGTAAGATTATACAGAACACCATTGCGAAGCAAGAGGTCAGTACGCTCCCCGTGGCCGCATTCGGAGGACGTATCGTCACGATACAGACAGAGGCTGACACCGACAAGGCCGTGGCCTACCTCATGAACTATTCCATGGTGGGCGTGGACACCGAGACCCGCCCTTCCTTCGTGAGCGGACGCAACCACAAAGTCGCCCTGCTCCAGGTCTCCACCGACGAGGTCTGTTTCCTCTTCCGCCTCAACTACATTGGACTGCCCGCCTCGCTGCAGCGGTTTCTCGAAGACAAGCGGGTGATGAAGATAGGTCTCTCGCTGAAGGACGACTTCGGGGCCTTGCACAAACGCTCCGATTTCGAGCCGGGGGCTTTCCTCGAACTGCAACAGTATGTGGGCGAGTTCGGCATCGATGACAAGAGCCTTCAGCGCGTCTACGCCATCCTGTTCGGCCAACGCATATCCAAGGCGCAGCGGCTCAGCAACTGGGAGGCGGACGTGCTCAACGACAAACAGAAACTCTACGCCGCCACTGATGCCTGGGCCTGCCTCAAGATCTACGAATACGTGGAGAGCCTCAAGCAGAGCGGTGACTATGTAGTGGAGAAGAAACCTATAGAAAAAAAGATAAACGCAGAAACGGAGAATCATGGAGTACAGACACGTGTTTCTTAAGCCGGGTAAAGAGGAGTCGCTCCGCCGATTCCACCCGTGGGTATTTTCGGGAGCCATCCATTCCATCGACGGTGAGCCCGAAGAGGGTGAGGTGGTGAAAGTTTTTACGGCCAACAAGGAGTTCATCGCCGTGGGTCACTATCAGATAGGCAGCATCGCTGTCAGGGTGTTGTCGTTTGTGGATGAACCCATCGACTTCGACTTCTGGAAACGGAAAATAGCCATCGCCTACCGCGTGCGCCAAACCATCGGCGTGGCCGGCAATCCGAACAACAATACTTATAGGTTGGTGCATGGCGAGGGTGACAACCTGCCCGGACTGGTTGTCGACATCTATGGCGCGACAGCCGTGATGCAGGCCCATTCCGTGGGTATGCACGTCGACCGCCAAACCATCGCCGACGCCCTCAGCTCCGTGATGGGCGACACGGTGCAAAACATCTTCTACAAGTCCGAGACCACGCTCCCCTTCAAGGCTGAGCTTGGCCAAGAGAACGGTTTCATCAAAGGCGGCAGTACGGACAACGTGGCCATCGAGAACGGACTGAAGTTTCATGTGGACTGGCTCAAGGGACAGAAGACGGGCTTCTTCGTGGACCAGCGCGAGAACCGTGCCTTGCTGGAGCGTTACGCCAAGAACCGTGATGTCCTCAACATGTTTTGTTACACAGGCGGCTTCTCTTTCTACGCCATGCGCGGAGGTGCCAAGTCCGTTCACTCCGTCGACAGTTCGGCCAAGGCCATTGACCTCACCAACCAGAATGTGGAACTCAACTTCCCCGGTGATACCCGCCACGAGGCCTTTGCCGAGGACGCTTTCAAGTTTCTCGACCGCATGGGCGACCGCTACGACCTCATCATCCTCGACCCGCCCGCCTTTGCCAAACACAAAGAGGCGTTGCGCAACGCCCTGCAGGGCTACCGCAAACTCAATGCGAAGGCTTTTGAGAAAATCAAGCCGGGTGGCATCCTTTTCACTTTCTCCTGCTCGCAGGTGGTGACGAAGGACAACTTCCGCACGGCCGTGTTCACCGCCGCCGCCATGTCGGGCCGCAGTGTGCGCATTCTGCATCAGCTCACCCAACCCGCTGACCACCCGGTGAACATTTACCATCCCGAAGGCGAGTATCTGAAGGGTTTGGTGCTCTATGTGGAGTAGAGAATGGGCGTTCACCTTATCACAATTCAAAATGAGACTATTGATAAAGGTGATGCGCTGATAGGGTCGAATAGAATAGGCAATGATTTTCGCTATACGCCGTTGTCCGTATGTTGTTTCAGTGTACGGACAACGGCGTTTGTATAATAGCTCCTGTATAACAATTCTTTATTCCATATTATTCCCCGTATCTCTCAAGATATGGTCCGATGGGGAACTGAATAGCTGCCACTTAGGACCATATCTGTTAATAGATTAAAAAAGTTAGGCGAATTGTTTGGAAGGTAGAATAATCTATCTATATTTGCATCGGATTTGAATTTGTAATCATTACAACATTGGAAGATGAGAACGATTGAATTGGTTAGCGAATTGGAACGATACGGCATAAAGCCTTCCGTGCAACGGATGGCGATAATGCACTATCTGCTGACGCATCGCACACACCCGACAGTGGACGAAATCTTTACGGCTTTGTCGCCGAAGTACCCCACGCTGTCACGCACGACGGTCTACAATACGCTAAAACTCTTCGTTGAGCACGGAGCTACGCAGATGCTGACCATCGATGAGAAAGTGACCTGTTTCGATGGCGACATCACGCCCCACGCACACTTCCTTTGTCGCCAGTGTGGACGGATTCTCGACATCCCGTTGCAGAATGTCAGCGGTGAGGATTATTCCAATATGACCATTGACGGCAACCGGGTGACGGAAGTTCATCAATATTACAAAGGAATCTGCAAAGACTGTCTGCGCAAGCAGGAGAAGGTAGACTGAAACTGATTAAGATTACAGAGATATTTAAAGACTAACTAACTTTAAAAAATTACGACTATGGCTAAGAAATTTATTTGTACTGTATGTGGTTATGTTCATGAAGGTAACGAAGCTCCCGAGCGCTGCCCGCAATGTAAGGCTCCGGCTTCCAAGTTTAAGGAACTGGACGAGACCGCCGCACTGACGTTTGAGACCGAACACGTGATTGGCGTTGCCAAAGGGTGTGACGACGAGATGCTGAAAGACCTGAACGCACACTTCAACGGTGAGTGCTCGGAGGTAGGCATGTACCTGGCAATGAGCCGTCAGGCCGACCGCGAAGGTTATCCCGAAGTGGCCGAGGCTTTCAAACGCTATGCGTGGGAAGAGGCTGAGCACGCTGCCAAGTTTGCCGAACTGTTGGGTGACATGGTGTGGGACACCAAGACCAACCTTGAGAAGCGCATGAGCGCTGAGTCCGGAGCTTGCGCTGACAAGAACCGCATCGCTCGCCGTGCCAAGGAGCTGAACCTTGACGCTATCCACGACACCGTTCACGAAATGGCGAAGGACGAGGCTCGTCACGGCAAGGGCTTCGAAGGCTTGTACAACCGTTACTTCAAGAAGTAAGGACTTTTACTGTGTGTTAGAGAATCCGCTGCGTGGGTCAGCGGGAGAGGCATAAGGGCTTTGGCCGGGTATGAAAACCCGCCAAAGCCCTTCGCTCGTAAGGTGCTCTTGTCTGCGGCAGATTATTTTCTTCCCGTAAAAGGATGGAGGTGTCATGAAAAAGAGTACTTTTGTCTCCGCTGCGTCCGTTGCGGCCGGGAAAGGTCGGACAACGGACGCGAGCCAAACCTTCAAACTTTAAAGCTGAACTTATGAATCTGTTTTATACTCCGGACATCGAAACGACGGACGAACTCCCCGAAGAGGAGGCGGCTCATTGTGTGCGCGTGTTGCGCCTGCAGCAAGGCGATGAACTGATGCTCACCGATGGCAAGGGCTGTTTCTATAAGGCGGAGATTGCCGGCACGAGCGGTAAACGTTGCCGTGTGCGCGTCGTCGAACGTACCGAGCAGGAGCCGCTTTGGGACGGCCATCTGCACCTCGCCATGGCACCCACCAAGAACATGGACCGCACCGAGTGGTTTGTCGAGAAGGCCACGGAGATCGGCTTCGATGAGTTGACCTTCCTCAACTGCCGTTATTCGGAACGTCGGGTGGTGAAGCCGGAACGGGTGGACAAAATCCTCGTCTCCGCCATGAAACAATCCCTCAAGGCTCGCAAGCCGACGCTCAACGAGATGACGGATTTCCAAAAGTTCGTCAGTCAACCCTTCGCAGGCCAGAAGTATATCGCCCATTGTCACCCGGGAGAGAAAACGCCGCTGAAGCAAGCACTTCGCCCCGGTGAAGACGCTTTGGTGTTGATAGGTCCCGAAGGTGACTTCAGTGAAGAAGAGGTCGCTCTCGCCCTCTCTTGCGGCTTCCTTCCCGTCAGTCTCGGCAAGTCCCGTCTGCGCACCGAAACCGCGGCCCTCGTCGCCTGTCACCTGATGAACCTTTGCAATCAGAAAGAGTAGACACAAACTCCTGTGTATACAAACGTGGTCTTGCTGACCGAAGAGGTTAACCTCACAGCCCCGAGAGGTTAACCTCATAGCCCCGAGAGGTTAACCTCATGCGCCATTGAGGTACTACCTCGAAAAAACATGGGTTTTTCACGCAGTCCGATGATGCGCTTTTATGCAGTCCAACGATGCGCTTTTATGCACCCTCATGATGCGCTTCGTTAGGGGATAAGAAAGCGCATCGTTAACACCTAACGATGCGCTTCCTTGGATTTCATTAAAATAGAGCCTCTTTTTTACTCCCATTCGATGGTCGAGGGCGGCTTGGAGGAGATGTCGTAGGTGACGCGGTTCACTCCCTTCACCTTGTTGATGATGTCATTGGAGACCTTCGCCAAAAACTCGTAGGGTAGGTGAGCCCAGTCCGCCGTCATGGCATCCGTACTGGTGACGGCACGCAACGCCACGGCGCGCTCGTAGGTGCGCTCGTCGCCCATCACGCCGACACTCTGCACGGGCAGCAGGATGACTCCCGCTTGCCACACCTGATGGTAGAGAGCCGTTTCGTTTCCCTCGGCATCCTTCGTGGTCCAGTCGCGCAAGCCTTGGATGAAGATGTCGTCAGCGTCTTGCAGGATGCGCACCTTCTCGGGGGTGATGTCACCGAGAATGCGCACGGCCAGTCCCGGTCCCGGGAAGGGGTGGCGCGTAATCAAGTGCTCGGGCATTCCCAGTTGGCGACCTACGCGGCGAACCTCGTCCTTGAAGAGCAAGCGCAGAGGCTCGCAGAGCTTGAGGTTCATCTTCTCGGGCAGTCCGCCCACGTTATGATGACTCTTGATTGTCGTTCCTGTGATGGAGAGTGATTCGATGCAGTCGGGATAGATGGTTCCCTGTGCCAGCCATTTCACGTCTTTCAGCTTGCGGGCCTCTTCGTCGAACACGTCAATGAAGCCCTTGCCGATGATTTTGCGCTTGCGCTCAGGCTCGGTCACACCGGCCAATTCGCTGAAGAACTTTTGACTGGCATCCACGCCGATGACGTTCAGTCCGAGGCACTCGTAGTCGTGGAGCACGTTCTTGAACTCGTTCTTGCGCAGCATGCCGTGGTCGACGAAGATGCAGGTGAGGTTCTTGCCGATGGCGCGGTTGAGCAGCACCGCCGCTACCGATGAG
>CAVFNZ010000106.1:0-8161 GCA_963624095.1 Clostridium sp. CAG:217
TTGGTGGAATAGGCGTAGATGGAGGCGTTCATATCGTAGAAGACAGGAGCTTCCTGACGGGTAGTAAAGTTGCTCGGTATCGCCTTGCAGAAGAAGCCGTTCTCCTCCTTCACCATATTGAAGTATGGGTTGCGGCGAGAAGGAGCTACGGAGTAGACCACGTCCACTTCGGGGCGGGCGGCCTTGCGGTCGATGGCGTTCTTCACGTCCTGCACAGTACGAAGCGGTGAGGTGATATCGAGGTCGACTACCATGTCGTAGTCCACACCGAACTTCGCCGTGGCACGGGTGAGGCAGTCGAGTATCACCGCCACCTTGGGCACGCGGTCGCCGGCGAGGCTCTCGTCACGGGCAAGGATGGTCACGTCGAGGTCCTTAACCTGCTGCACGAGATTCATCAGCTCCCTGCTGTCGGTGTTGAGCACCACGTCCACCCGGTCGGCCGCTGTAGCATACTTCCGGATGTAGAGGCCGATGCCAGCCATGGAGTACCATACCAAGGGAACGTCGAGAAAGTCGCGTGCGTTCTTTCCCTTCACACCCTTGGAGCCTGCACGGCCACAAAGTGTAAATAAGATATTCATATATCGTTCGCTGTTTTAGATTATTCCTTTAGTCAGTTTCAGAACCTGATAAGCGTGGCGGACATCACTGTCGTTGACCGCCCTACCCTCCACGATATCGAAGAAATGGGCAATCTCCGCCATCTGGAACGCGTTGCGTTCGGCATTGAGTCGAACGACCTTTCCCGCCTTGAGGAATTCTATCCGTCCCTCTGTGATGTCACAACGGATGGTCTCTTCGTCCGTGAAGATATCCATGCCACGAAGCGTCTTGCGTCCGAAGTAATCGAGATGGAGTTCCATGGTGGCGGTGTCCGTCTTTGCTATGTAGACGGCAACGTCGTCGCTGTCTATTTCAAGTGCCGACACCCGGTCCTGAATAGAGCACACCTTCTTCGGCATGCCGAAGAGCCATGTGAGGTAGTCCCACTCGTGGATAAGGTCGATGCCCACGCCTCCGCCCATGTCACGATGGGCACTGTAGCACTTGCGGTAGTCCTGACCGGGCCGCCAGTCGGGCAGATAGCTCGAAGATATCGCCCGTACGGCAATAGCCTTGGAGCAGTCCACGCACTGCCGCACATACTGCAGCACGGGGTTATAGCGCAGAGGGCAGGCCACATACGCGACCTTGTCACTCAGCCTGTCCAACAAGCTCTCGTCCACCTCCGTGGAATCGAATATCGGTTTCTCAATGAAGAAAGCCCGCGTATGGTTGAGAAAACGGCTTACGGTTTCGTAATGCAACAAAGTGGGGTTCGTAACGAACACGATGTCGTACTGCCGCTCCTCGTCTATCGGTGCCGAGTAGGGATACTGACAACGGACCTTGGCGGTAATCGCGTCAGGCAATGTCCTTGTCAGGTCGCTACGGTAGAGATCTATCTCGTAAGGCTCGCCACGCTGTTCAAGAAAGTCGCAAACGTTCCTGAAGTGTCGCGTGCCGATGGAGCCAAGTCCAATGAACGCTATTTTCTTCATTTTATAAGGCTAAAAGACGAGGAGACGAAAAGTCTAAAAGTCACACAGATTCGATTCGGTCAATCCAAGTGAGTACCTCCTTGTCCCGCTCGAAGTCCCAGACGGGGCGGCAAGCGGGGTCGGCAATCTGACGTAGATAGGCGTTTATCTCTTCACGATAGGGATTCTCGGTGATGAAGGCGGCGTATCCGTCCACATGCTCCGAGGCATCGTCGAAGGTTATCGGGCGGTCAGTCTTGTTCGCAAAATCATATTCGACAAGGGAGTCGGCCGTGCCGTTCCAAGTCAACTGGAGTTGTTCACCGTAGACATCGATATGACGCACGGCTTTGCGTGCCACCACGTCGACAGCAAGGAGACCTTTGGCTCCGCCTTCGTGTTCTATCGTGATAAGGTAGTTGTCGTTGTACGCAATGTTGAGCCGCGTGTTCTTGCTCTTCAGCGCAGCGACACCGGTTATCCGACCGAAGGCTGAGACTATCCAAGGGAGCTCTATCGCCATCAGCTCACGGCAACCGTTGGTACGCGGGTTGCCGATGAAGTAACTATTGTAGCTCTCCCATGGATGCCAGTCGGGCAGATACTGACCGACGTGGTAGATATAGTTGAGTGGGCACTTGGCCTCTCTTGCCTTCTCCACGATGGTTGTTGTCTCCTTACGGTAGAGGAACGTCGAGGAGAGGAACAGCACCTTTCCCTTGGCTTTCGCCAAGGCGATATTCTCCTCGTAACCGTCTTGCACGAGGTTTATCTCCGTGAAAACATGGAGATTGTGGTTCAGACAATCGGTGATGATGGAGGCGTGAGAGAGCGGTGAGGTGCTGACGAGTGCCGCCTCTATCGGCTCCGCCCCACAGGCTTCATTGACACTGGGGAAGCAACGGATTCCGAACTTCTCCTTCACCTCTCGGCAACGAGCCTCCTGACTGTCAATACCGAATATTTCAATATCCTTATGCTCGCTCAGCAAACGGATTCTGCGTTTGCCCATGGAGCCAAGTCCTACTACTATTACCTTCATATGCTTTACAAATCGTAAAAGTGTTTCCGTGTAAGCTCGGTGAGGTCAGCGGATTTCAGCTGTTCATAGATGAACCGCGCCGTACCCGGCTTGTCGTAGGGGTTTCGTGTCCGTGCCGCTTTCTCACGGAACTCGGGAGAGAGCACCGTGCGGAGACCGTCGAGGACGGCCTGTCGGTCGGGTGCGCAGTGGAGCACGCTGTCCGCCGCCACCCTGCCCTTCTGGCGGTCGCCGATGTCGAGCGTCGGGATGCCGAACGAAGGGACTTCGATGATGCCGCTGGAAGAGTTGCCCACAGCCGCATCTACATATTGCAGGGTGGAGAGGTAACGCCTCAAACCCAGCGAGGCGTACGCCTTGGCGGTTTTCGGATGACGGGTCACATACTTCCCTATAGCCCCGGCAATGGCATCGCGACCCGTGTCGGAGTTGGGCATGGTGAAGATGACGCGCAGGTCGTTCACCTGTTCCAGCGCACTTAAGAACTCGCGTATGTCTCTCGCCGGATTTCCTCCCAACGTCACGGGATGGTAAGTGACCAGAACGGTGCGGTCGCCGAACCCGAAATCCAGCGAGGCTTCCAGCTCTTCCCTACCCATGAGCGGGATGGACTTGATGTTCTCCACACCGAGGGAGCCGACGTTGAACACCCGCGAGGGCTGTTCGCCCATCTGTATCACCCGGCGGCGATACGCCTCGCAAGAGGTGAAGTGGAGCGACGACATCTTGGTGACGGAATGGCGGATGGCATCGTCGAAGGCCCCTTCCGTGGCCTCGCCGCCGTGGATGTGGGCGACGGTGATGCGGTGGAGCAGTGCCACCTCGGCCGCCACGAGTATCTCGTAGCGGTCGCCCAGCAACACCACGATGTCCGGTTTGAGTTCGGCGAACGCCTCGTTCATGCCTTGCATCTCCACGGCCATGGAGGCTACCACGCCGTGAGCGTCGTCGGAGGACTTGGGCATGCAGACCTTGCGGTCGATGGTGAAGCCGTCGGCCTCAATCTCCTTATAGGTCTCGCCGTACTCAGGCATGAGGTGCATGTTGGTGGCGATGACCTGCAACCGCAAATCACCGTCATCATGCACGAGTCGCATCAAGCGGCTCAGCAGACCATATTCGGCACGCGTGCCTGTTACGAAACAGATTTTTCTCATCGTTCAATCAAATCATCGGGTCGGTAATCACGCGTGGCTACCGTACCCACGACACTCTCCCAAAGCATGGGCGAGAGACCCGTGCCGGGACGTTTCACCGTGAGGTTATCATCCGTCAGGGTCTCCCCTTCCCGGATAAAGGTTTTCGCCACAATGCTCTTCCTCGCCACGGCGATGTTGGCTCTCTCGGAGTCGGACACGCGCTTGACACCCGTTCCGAGAGCTTGCTCTATGTTGCGGATGGCTTGTACCATTGCCTTCAGCTCCTGCGGCTCAAGGGATGCCTTATGGTCGGGTCCCTGCATCGTGCGGTCGAGCGTGAAGTGTTTCTCGATAACCTCCGCGCCCATAGCCACGGCGGCGACAGGGACTTCGATGCCTTGCGTGTGGTCGGAGTAGCCAACCCGTACACCGAACTCCCGCTTGATGGAAAGCATGGCCTTCAGGTTGACATCCCGCATGGGCGTAGGATACTGGGTGTTGCAGTGCAAGACGGTGACTTGGTCTTTCGTCAATCCGTTCTTCAGCAACACTTCCATGGCCGCTTTGATATCCTCCTCGTCGCACATGCCCGTGGACATGATGACGGGTTCGCCATAGGAGGCAATCTTCCTGATGAAGGGATAGTTGGTTATTTCGCCCGAAGGAATCTTCCACAACCGCAAGCCGAGGGAATGGAGGAAGTCTATGCTTTCCAAGTCGAAGGCGGTAGACCAGAACCGGATGCCCTTCCGCTGGCAGTAAGCCACGAGTTCCCGATGGTCGGCATCGGACAGTTCAAGCCTCTTGAGCATCCGATATTGTGAGTCATCGTCGTCACCGGTGTTCATCTTCTGATACGCAGCCTTCTTGGCATCCTTGGACACGAGTCTGTCCGCCTTGAAGGTCTGGAACTTGATGATGTCCACGCCCGCGTCGGCAGCCGCGTCAACCAGTCGTTTGGCTATGTCGAGCGAGCCGTTGTGGTTGACACCGGCCTCGGCTATGATTAGTGTATGATTCATAGTTCGTCTCTTATCAGTCTGGCAGGATTACCTGCATAGAGTCCCTTCCGGGGAATATCCTTAATGACGACGGAGCCGGCCCCGATGACGGAACCGTCCGTTATCGTCTTACCGTTTGCGATGACAGAGCCGCTGCCGATAAATACCCGTTCCCCGACTTTGCAGTCGCCGTTGACGAACGCTCCCGTGGAGATGTGACACTGGTCTCCGACAACGACATCATGCTCGATGTTGGCGGCCGTGTTGATGATGCAATTCCGGCCGACACGGGCACCGGCATTGACCGTCGCGCCATGCAGGACGACAGTCCCTTCGCCAATGACGGCATACCTGGATACATGAGCCGTGGAGGCGATGACGGTTGCCAACTTGCCTCCCGCGTTCTTCACCTTATCATATAGCTTGACGCGGACTGTCGGGTTCTTGATGAATCCTACGGTAACGACAAACGCCGCTTTGTCTACATGGCAGGGTATGTCGTCATCTGTACCGATGACTTCATAGTCCAGCACTTTCTTCCCAACTTCCTCTTGGCGGTCGAGTATCCCCATAATGACAAAGCCGGCACTCTCCGCCGCCTCTATCACGGATTTACAGTGGCCTCCGCCACCAAGCAGGATTAAGGGTTTGTTCATAGACGTATCTTGTTCGGATATCACCATCGTGTTCTCATACAGTCTCATCGCCGCCAAGGGAACATCACCTTCCCTCCGGCAAGCCGGAGGGTGTTGTCACTCGACCAAGGGCTCAGCCATTCGTACAGGCTTCCTTGGGAGTAGTATGTATTGAGTTGTAAAAAGGGAAAGCTAATTAAGCCATCCGCTCAAATGTTTCTTAAATTCATCTATACCAACAACTTCTACTTTAGGGAATGGTATAGACTTCAGAACTCCAAAATGACTATCTTCCGTTACTATGTATTTGGCGTTTGCCGCAACTGCACAATCCACAAATTTATTGTCATCTTTGTCTACATCTATCAAACCAAAACTGAAATGCGGATCTTTCCGGACAATATTGGGTCTTGTCAATATCGCATACACGATAGCTTCTGACACCGAAACCGAGAGGTTACGAGCCAACACCTCGGAATATTCTTCGATGATTTCATTGGACACACAAAGATTATAATCGCCTCTAAGAAAAGCATTCCACACTTCACGGTACGGACTCTTAGGAGAGATTGACATAATCAAGCAGTTCGTATCCAACACGACGTTCATCCGCAAATCGATTACAATGTTGGCTTGTTGTAGGGCGTACGCTCATGGAGATGACGGAAGTCCTCCATACGTTCTTCGCTCAAAGTGCCTTCATCCCACATCTTGTCCAATTCCGCATCGGCCATCTTGACAAAATAATCAGAGATTACCTCGTTCAAATCTTGCAAAGCCCTCGGTGTCTTGATGAACGACAACATGTCGAGGAGTTGCATTTGCGCTTGATTCATCGTTTCCGCCTGTGCCATATTGTGCTGCATTTAAATGTCTGTGCAAATATAGTTTTTATATTGAAAGACACAAAAACATTTCAAGAGAAACTTTCATAGAGAACCCTATAGTAAGCGAATAAGCGAAGCGGTATCACTCATCAAAGGCGGACGCTGACGGGGTCAAGAACTTATCATTTATAGTACCACTCATTGACCGGGGAGTTGGCATCCTTGGGCAAGTCGTTGGTGTCGAGGCGCGGGAGCTTGAAGATGACATCTCCCTCGCGGTCGCTGAGGTCGGCCACGTTGACATCGGTGGTCATGCCGAGGCGACAGCCGTTCTGACGGAGAAGGTCGATGGTGGCATCGTCATAAGCCCCATAGGGGTAGCAGATGGTCCAGTTGTCCGCGTCGCCTCCCACTTCCCGGATGAACTCCAGGCTCTTCTTTATCTCGAACTCCTGCTTCTCGCGCGGGAGGGAGTTGAGCCAGTAGTGGTCGTAGCCGTGGCTACCGAAGTGCATGCCGTTGTCTACCATGCACTTGATTTGGTCCATGCTCATGTAGAGCTCACGGGAGAATGTCCCTTCGTCCATGCCGACGGCCTTTTGGAAGAGGTCGGAGGTGATGATCTTGCGTAGCCGTTCATCGAGCTCCACCTGCAGGAGACGTTTGATGAAGACCACCTCCTTGCAGTCGAAGCGTTCGGTGACGGCGAGCTTGTCGTAATAGTAGTCGAACTCCTTCAGGTTCCATTCCTTGCGGTGCTTGTCCAGCTGGAGTTTCAGTTCGCCGATGAGCTTCGGCAACTGTTCGTCCGGCGTGGCGGCAAGGATGAAGTGAATCTTGTTCACGTCGAGCACGGTGTTCTCCGTCACCGCCTTCACGGGGGCGTAGAAAGCTCCTTGGATGTGGTTGTGTTCCAGGAACGGGAAGACATAGTCGAAATGATCCCTGTAAGCGTCATCGAACGTCAGCAGGACTGGGTGTTCCGGTAAATTACCCCCCCCAACACGGTATGAATCAAGTACTTGCTCCACAGTCACGAAGTTATAGTGTTTCTGTAGGAAGCGCACTTGCTCACGGAACAGTTCAATCTGGAGACCCTTGATTCTCGGATAGCGGGAATGCACGAGGTCTCGCACATAGTGGTACATGACCACCGTAAGTTTTTGATTGCTCTTCATATATTACAGTATGTTTGGTCTGTCTTGTTAACTATTTGGTCTATCCTGATCACCGTCTCCTTTGAATATCACATAATTGAGGTTTTTATCGGCAAGATAGCAAAACTCCATCGGCACGTACCGCTGTTCAAACGGATCAAAATATTCAGGCAATACGGTGGCTCCGTCCTTCTTCGCCTCCTTGAATCCAAGTTGATGGAAATACTCAGGTTCTATACCATGATTGAGACAATCGATATATTCCGCATTTTCGGACATCAACAATTGCTGAACACTGGCATTGATATTGTTCACTTCCTTAATGTCGCCTATAAAGTCCATTATGCGGAGTACCCTTGGCCCTGCGCTATCCACGTTTCTAAAAACAAACACTCCCTTTAACTCATTCCGCTTATACAAACCAAGATAGCGGTATTTAAAGGATATGTGGTTCTTATAGCGGTTCTCGAAATATTCAATATCCTTGTAAGGATTCATATTGTGTTCAAAAGTCACTCCGTATGGAAATTCTATCTCCTTGACACAGCTGTCCGTTGTTTCAGTAGATAAGCCTGTCAATTCCGGAGCTTTAACGACCTTAAACTCCTTGATGGCTTGGTTAGGTATATAATAACGGTTCATGTCACCCATGATATATCCTAATGTCTCCGCCAGTTGTTTGTGTATGCCACTGATTCCGATAGACCCAAACACCTCCGCAGGGTCATTCTTCAATATATACCGCAGCATTCCAAAACCGATTTTTCCAATCTCTTCATTGTGAACATCATCCCGGGTCTTCCAGATGGCCCCCCACTGCACATTGGGTATGTTGTG
>CAVFNZ010000107.1:0-8087 GCA_963624095.1 Clostridium sp. CAG:217
AAGTGCTTGACAACTATCTGAAACAACCCAACCGAAACATTTCTCTTCTCCATGAATATGCAGAGAAGTTGAGAGTGAACAAAATATTGACCATGTATCTGGAGACAAGGCTATGACAAAGAATATCGGAAAGTCGGAAAAATAAAGTAGAATTGCAAGATTTTCGAAAAATGTTTGGTAGAGCGGATTAAATATAGTATCTTTACATCACTAGAATCCGCCACGCTTCCCGCTGACCAGCGCACCAGGGCGGAACTTTTTGTTTATGTACACCTATGAGATATACAAACCCTCCGCTTGATGCATATGTTATCCTTGGTTTTCCTCTTGTTTCGGCGTATTAGGTATCAAACGAGTTGTTGCTCTATCTCCTCCATCTGGAACTTCAGATTCTTGTCCACGTCGAGCAGGTTCTTCACCATCTTGCAGGCGTGGAGTACGGTGGCGTGGTCTTTCTTGCCAATCTGCATGCCGATTTGCGAGGACGATGCCTCGGTGTATTTCTTGGCCAGATACATCGCTATCTGACGCGCCATCACTATCTCACGCTTGCGTGATTTGCTCTGGATGGAGATGGGCTCCAAGTCGAAGTAGGCGCATACCTTGGTGATGATATTCTCTATCGAGAGCTGCTTCTTCTCCTCAATCTTCGTGATGCGACCGATGACCGAACGGGCCAAATCCAAATCCACGTCCTTGTTGTAGACGATGGAGTAGGCCATCAAGGCATTGACGACACCTTCCAAGTCACGCACGCTCTCGTTCACGTTCTCCGCGATGAAGTCAATCACAGCCTCGGGGAACTTCAGTCCGTCGCGGTACATCTTGTTCTTGAGGATGTTCTTGCGCAACTCCGTGTTGGGTCGCTCCAGCTCCGCCAGCAGTCCCCACTTGAAACGGGTGAGCAGACGGTCTTCCATGCCTTGCAGCATCACCGGCGAGCGGTCCGAAGTCATGACCAACTGCTTGCCGTTCTGATGGAGGTGGTTGAAGATGTGGAAGAAGGTGTTCTGCGTCTTCGTGGCTCCGGCGAACTCCTGTATATCGTCGATAATCAGTACGTCTATACTTTGGTAGAACCCGATGAAGTCGTTCACCGTATTGTTGCGCACCGCGTTGGTGTACTGCACCTGAAACAGGTGAGCCGACAGATAGATGACTTTCTTCTGCGGGAAGGTCGCCATGATGCGGTTGCCAATCGCGTTGACGAGGTGCGTCTTGCCGATGCCCGACGGGCCGTAAACGAACAACGGGTTGAAAGCCGTCTTTCCGGGATTCTGTGCCACCGTCTCCGCAGCCACGCGCGGTAATTTGTTGCTGGTGCCCTCGATGAAGTTCTCGAAGGTGTAGTCCGCCTTCAGGTAAGTCTCCCAATTGTTTTGGTGAGTGCCCTGATCCGCCGTTATCTTGCGCGGGTCGCGCTTCTCGTCCTCAACGACAGGTTGGACGGAAGTCTCTTGAGTGGTGGACGGTATCGTGATAGTGCCCTTGTCGACAACCTCCGCTTTGGGCTGGGTCGCCCCATTCCCCACGGCGATTGAATACATCAGCTGCGTACCCTTCCCTATACCTTTATATAAGGCGGCACGCATCAAGTCCAAGAACTTCTCTTCTATGAACTCATAAAAGAATTGGGTAGGAACCTCTATCGTGAGTACGCCCCCTCGCTCGTTCGCTTCGTATTTCAGGGGCTTGATGGGTACAAACCATGTGTTGTACGTCGATTCCGGAACATTATCTTTGATAATGCGCAGGCATCCGTCCCATAAATCAACACAATTGTACTTTGTCATAGTTTGTAACTCCGTTATTTTTCATCTAACTTCCGTCTGCAAAATTGGGGATATTATTCAATAAAAACAAACGTGTTTTTCCTTGCTAATTTCTCGATTTGAATAATCGGCTAACTTTGAGCCTTTTAATTCGAGCCCATATTTCTCCTCCTTATTTCCTGCTTTGCTTTTCTCAAACAGTCTGATTCGTAGATGGTTATAAATTCATCCGCCAGGATTCATTCCTTAGCGGAACATGATGCCCGCATTCGGTTTTGCCGTTCGTATCAAGCGTTTGCACAGACTTGACGCGATAACCGTATCGGGGGGGGGTAATTTGGATAAAATCTAAATTGCCCCTTGTCCGCACTTTTAATTTTATGCCTTTACTTCTCCTTCTTTCCGAAAATGGAGAAGTGGACGTAGCGTTTCGGGTGAGACTTCAAGTCATCGAGCAACGAAGCGGCGTTGCGTGTGGTCACGTCGAGGTTATGGTAGACCGTCGTGTCGTTGAAGAGCAGGCCCAACGTATTGTCCTTGCGGTTGAGTTTGTCCGTCAGCAACAGGATGTTCTGCATGGTGGAGTCCGCTTTCCGCATGGTGGACGCATAGTCCGCCTGCTTCAGGTTGTCGCTGATGGTGACGAAGTTCTCGCTCACCGTGTTCAGATTGCCGGCCATAGGCTGCAGGTCGTTCTTCATCATCCGGTTCAGCTCGTTGGTGGCGGTCTGCAGATTGGCCGTCACCTGTTCCGTATGGTGCAGGGTGTTGCTGAGGGCAGGGTCGGCCAGCAGGGCGTTGAGCGATGCGGCGATGGAGTCGAGTTTGGGCAGTATCCGCGCCAGTGCGGGCACCAGGGTCGCCGCCTCGTCCATCAATCCTCCGTTGACGCGTCCGGGAATCGTATCGCCCGGTTGGTGGTAGGCGGTCGACTCCTTGTCCAGAATCAGGTTCATCTTGGTGGTGCCGAGCATCTCCGTATTCAGTTCGCCCCGGCTGCCTTTGGGCAGGCGAAACTGGTTGTCGACCTCCACCTTCACCACTACGTGGTTGGGGCTATTATAGTTATAGGTAATGTTGCGCACAATGCCCAGGTTGTATCCGTTGGCATAGACGGGGCTTGACACGGTCAGTCCGCCTATGTTTTCAAACTCCACATAGTAGTAGTTCATCGCGTTCAGCATGTTGATGCCTTTGAGGAACCGGATGCCAAAGAACAATATGGTTACGGCGACAATTCCCGTGATTCCTATTTTCGCCTCTTTAGTGAACAGTTTCATTCTGATTATAGTTGGTTTATCGTTTCTTTTTGCTGTTATATATACGTATCGCTTCGTTCACGTTCATCTTTTCACCATCCCGGAAGGCGATGATGAACGCGCCCTTGAACTTGGTGGCGACTTTCCTCCTCAACCGCAGGATTTGGTTGTAGTCGCTACTCTCCCCGTAGGTGTACTTGTAGAGACCGTTCTCTTTGTAGAAACCGATGGGACTGAGTCCCTTCAGCTGAGGATTGTTCTTCTTCAGCTCGCGGTTCGACGCGAGTATCTGCACTTTGAAGATAATCTCACCTTGTGCGGTATCGCTTGTATTCGTGGCAGTCGGGCCATCCGGTCTGTCCTTCGACTCCGTCTTTGTCGCGGCGGGGGACTTCGGTTGGTTGGCGGACGTTACGTTGTCCGCTTTTTCCGGTTGCTTGGTCTGCGTCCCTTCCGCTATTTGCGCCGGTTCCGGTTCGGACTCTTTCGCTACCGCTACTTTTCCCGTTCCCTTTTGCGCGCTCTTATAGTTGAGGATGGCTTGGCTGATGCTGCGGCTCATGGCGTTGATGCCGGCTTGCGAGGTGAGGTATCTCTCCTCCGCCGGGGTGGAGATGTAGCCCACCTCTATCAGTACGCTGGGCATTGAGGTGGCGTGCAGCACCAGGAATCCCGCTTGGCGTACGCCGCGGTCAATCCGCTTGGCCGTGGTGCGGAACTGCTGTTGTATCAGTGAGGCCAATTGCACGCTCTGGGTCATGTTCTTGTCCTGCATGAACTCAAAGATGATGTAACTCTCCGCCGAGTTGGGGTTGAATCCCGCGTAGCGGGTCTTGTAGTCGTCCTCAATCAGGATGACTGAGTTCTCCCGTTTTGACACCTCCAGGTTCTCCTGTGTGCGGTGCAATCCAAGCGTGTAGGTTTCCGTGCCCATTGTGGTGTTGCGTCCTCGGGGCAAGGAGTTGGTATGGATGGAGACGAAGAGGTCGGCGTTGCACTTGTTGGCTATCTGTGCCCGGTTCTGCAAGGTGACGAACACGTCCTTGCGGCGGGTGTACACCACGTTGATGGAGGGGTCGCTGCTCTTTAGTAGTTTGCCCACGGCCAAGGCGATGCTCAGGTTGATGTTCTTCTCTTTGGCTGTCTTGCCAATGGCCCCCGGGTCGTTGCCGCCGTGGCCGGCATCCAACACCACCGTGAAGTCTTTGCCCATGGCCGGTGTGGCCAATAAGGAGATGCAGCCCGCAAAAACCGCAAACAGTATAGATCTGAAGTATGACGCTCGCATTGTTTTTCTATTTCTGAGGCAAAGGTAATACTTTTCGCCCAAAGCGCAATAATCCCGTCGGGTTTCGGCGGAAATCGTTCCGCCGCCTGTTCCACCGTACGAAATGGGAGAAGCACTTTGTGTCAGCACGTTAAATAGCATCGGTCTGTGGGAAGGTTGTACCGACGATAAAATCTTTTCGATTCGCGATGAAAAAAGTCCGTGAAATGTTTGGAGGCTTCAAAGAAATGCGTACCTTTGCATCGCTTTTGGAACAATGGGATATGGTGTAATGGTAACACTACAGATTCTGGTCCTGTCATTCCAGGTTCGAATCCTGGTATCCCAACACGAAAGATGAGAAGATGCCTTGTATCAAGGGGCATCTTCTTTTTTTATGCCCGTTCGGTAAGAGTGAAGTGGGGGATGCCGGGTTCACCCGATTAATGCTGTACGTTAACCGGCCGTTAACTACCGTTTACTACCGTTAACCAGCCGTTAACCCACCGTTAACTGACCGTTAACTACCGATTACTACCGTTAACCAGCCGTTAACTCGCCGTTAACTAAATCCGTTCGTTTCGGAGAGGCGGTCTGACGACGTACAGCCATGCACCCTCATCCCGTACAACTATAGCACCTCATGCTGTACGTTCACTACCCCTCATCCCGTACGGGATGGGAGTGCCATCCCGTACGTCTATACAGGCTCATAAACTGGGTGGTTTTTCCTGGTTAACCGGACACTTTATCTCTTCATTAACTGAAATAGTAGACACTTTATGCTGAGCCGTACTGAATCGATAGACATAAACGGAATTTCCACCGGGTTTCCGGCCAGCCTCCCTCCAATAACCGGTGGTAACTTCCAAAAGCCTCTTCGAAAAACGACATTATAGTCAAGTGCCTGAGGCATTATAGGCATGAGCCCGAGACATTATAGGCAAGTGCCCGAGACATTATAGTCATCGGGTAGGGGTATAAACAAAAAAAGGACGTACCCTTGTGAGGATACATCCTTTTCTTAGAAGTTTATCGTAAACCGTTACGCTTCAGCTTCGACTGTAGCGGGGATTACAGAGACATAGCTTCTGTCCTCGCGTCCTTTCTTGAAACATACGGTACCATCTACCAACGCGTAGAGTGTGTGGTCGCTGCCCATACCGATGTTGTTACCCGGATGATGAACAGTGCCTCTTTGACGAACGATGATGTTGCCTGCCTTGCAAGCCTGTCCGCCGAATATCTTTACGCCTAATCTCTTACTAGCTGATTCGCGGCCGTTCTTAGAACTACCTACACCTTTTTTATGTGCCATTTCTTTCTGATTTTATTGATTAAGCAATAACTTGTTTAATTGTCAACTCAGTAAACTGCTGACGGTGACCGTTCAGTTTTCTGTAGCCTTTTCTTCTCTTCTTGTGGAACACGAGCACCTTGTCGCCCTTTACAAGCGGGCTGACGATTTCGCAAACAACTTTCGCGCCTTCCACGGTAGGAGCACCTACGGTGACAGCACCATCTTTGTCTACCAGCAACACTTTCTCGTATTCAACGGTTGCTCCGGCTTCTGCCGATTGGATGTGATGTACAAACAGTTTCTTGCCCTCTTCGGCTTTGAACTGCTGTCCGTTAATTTCTACAATTACGTACATTTTACTTTTTAATTAAACGGTTTCTCCGCAAGGTGAGCCCTTATCTCCCGGGACTGCTTTCTGTTACCTCTACGGACTAAATTGGCCGCAAAGTTACACATAGTTTTGAAACTATGCAAACTATCTTCGGATAATTTTCCCGGTATTGCAAAAGAAATCGTTCCCTGCAAGGAGATGGGATGCGGGGAACGACTTCGTCTATACCTATTATATATTATAAGCTATGTTCTACCAGGTAGCGTTCGGCCTCGATGGCGGCCTTGCATCCGCTGGCTGCCGCAGTGATGGCTTGGCGGTAACGCGGGTCTGCCACGTCGCCCGCGGCGAACACACCGGGCACTTTGGTGCAAGGGGTGGCCCCTTCGGTCATGATGTAACCCGTCTCGTCCGTGTCGAGCCAGGGCTTGAAGATGTCGGAGTTGGGCTTGTGGCCGATGGCGAGGAAAAATCCGTCGATGGCCAGGTCGTAACGCTCCTCGTCGGGCTCGCCTTTGCGCTTCACCAAGTGTACGCCCTCCACGCCGTTCTCACCGAAGAGCCCCACGGCGTTGTGCTCGAAGAGAACTTCAATCTTCGGATTGTTGAGCGTACGCTCCTGCATGATTTTCGACGCGCGCAGGTAGTTCTTGCGCACTATCAGGTAAACCTTGGAAGCCAGGCTGGCCAGGTACGAAGCCTCTTCGCAGGCGGTGTCACCGCCGCCCACCACGGCTACCACTTTCTTGCGGTAGAAGAATCCGTCGCAGGTGGCGCAGGCGCTCACGCCCATGCCGGCATATTTCTTCTCGTCGTCCAGTCCCAGGTATTTGGCGGCGGCACCGGTGCTGATGATGACCGTCTCCGCCTCTATGACCTTCTCGTTGTCGATGGTCACCTTGTAGGGTGCTTTGCTGAAGTCGACAGCCGTGGCGATGCCGCTACGGATGTCCACGCCGAAGCGTTCCGCTTGCTTGCGCAGGTCGTCCATCAACTCTGTGCCGCCGACACCCTCGGGGTATCCGGGGAAGTTCTCCACCTCGGTGGTGATGGTGAGCTGTCCGCCCGGTTGGATTCCCTCATAGAGGACGGGTGACAGGTTGGCGCGGCCCGTGTAGATGGCCGATGTGTAGCCGGCAGGACCGGAACCGATGATAAGACATCTTACTTTCTCATTGCTCATAGTCAATATGTTTTTAGGTTTGTAGTTATCGTAAGTCAATAATTTCCGCCTGGGGGTAGAGCTTGGTGTTCAGGCTGAACTTGCTGTCGAAGTAGTTCTGTCCGTTGGCGAAGCTCGTCACTTCCACCACCTGGCGGTGTCCGTCGCCCGTCTCAATCTCGATGGCCGCCGGTTGATAGGTTTGGCAGGTAATCCACAGCAGTATCCGTTTGATGTCCGACCGCTTGTTTTGCGGCACGAGGGAAATCTTGTAGCTCTTCTTTCCCTTGTACGTGACCGTGCCGGCCAGGCCGCAGTCATACCCCTTGCGGTAGAGGTGGATGAAGGTATAGGGATGAACCAGTTGCAGGTCCTCTTCCGTAGGTTTGCTGATGTTTATCTCCTCGCTCTCGGTGAGGTAAGTCCACTGGGTGGTGCCGTTGAACCAGGTGGTGATGCCCGGTGTCTCCAACAGGAAGCGGTCGCCCTTCATCGAGAGCGTCCCCCTCACTTCGCCCATGGCGCGGTTGCTGTCGTAATTGTTCAGTCTGAAAGTCGCCTTGATGCCGCTGTCCTTCGTCAACAAGGCGGATGTCTTGTCGAGTACGGCTCTTGCCTGGTCGGTATTCTGTCCGTATCCCGTCAGCAGGGAGAGGAGCAGCAGGCAAGCGGTGAGTAGATATCTCTGTTTCATTGTTGTGCCGTTTGTTAATGGTTGAACTCTTTGATGTTCTGTATCCGCATCTCCAGGTCGGTCTCGTCGATGCAGAGCACCTCGCGCGGTTTGCTGCCCTGTGCCGGTCCCACGATGCCCGCCTTTTCCAGCTGGTCCATGAGCCGTCCGGCCCGGTTGTATCCGATGGAGAACTTCCGTTGGATGAGCGACGTGGAGCCTTGTTGGTTGATGACTATCAGCCGGGCAGCGTCCTCGAACATCGGGTCGAGGTGGTTGAGGTCTACATCCGCGGCGCCTCCGCTGCCGCCCTCTTCCTCGGG
>CAVFNZ010000108.1:0-8078 GCA_963624095.1 Clostridium sp. CAG:217
CCAATCGAGTTGGTTGAGGACGGTAATCCACACGGCACGCGTCTCCACCTTGGGGTAGCGTGAAGCGGCGGAGAGTGAGAAAGGCATCTGTTGCGCACGAACGGGAAGCGTCAACAGGCTGAGCACGCTGCACAGCAGCGCATTAAGGAGTATATTAGAGTTTCTGCAAGTAATCATCGCGTCGAATTTGAGCGCAAACTTACGCAAAAATCCCAAGGAAATAGGTAACTTTGCGGAACTTTACATCCGTAAACAACGATATAATTAGATGAGAAAAACAAAACGTTCCGTGTGGCTGCCCTTGGTACTGCTGGTCTACACCACCGCCATGGCCATCTACTTTCTGCCACGCAACACCGAAATCAGTGACACCGAAAAGTGGGGGACCATCAGCCTCTCCTACCTCATCATCGCCCTGCTGTGGTTCGTGCTGAGGAAGCGGGAGAAAGCGGCCGACCGACGCGAAGAGGACATCCGGAAAAACCAAAAACACACCAACGATACCTTATGAAACATTACTTGATTCTCTGCCTGCTCATTCTGATGGGCGGCATCACCGTCGCGGACGCGCAAATATCGAAGGCACGCCGCGATTACCTGGAATATCTGTTCACCACCACCTCTACCGACCGGTGCTATAAGTTGGGCGAAGAGGCCATGGTGGAAATATTGGCCTACGCGGGCGGCGTGGGGCTCAACGACGTGGAAGTGACCTACGATGCCGGCGACGACATGCTCCCGGCAGACCGGAAAGGTACGGTCCGTTTCCGCAACGGCAAGGCCTCCATCCCCTTCGGCACGATGCGGACACCGGGATTCCGCTACTGCAACGTCTCCTTCACCTTCGGCGGCGAACGCTACAAGGATTTCGTCAAGGTGGGATTCGAACCCGAAAGCATCAAACCCTACACGATGATGCCGAAGGATTTCAACCACTACTGGGAGAAGGCCATGAAGCAAGCCGCCAAAGTGCCTATGGACGCGGAGATTACCCCGCGACCAGACCTCTCCACGGACCAGGTGGAGGTCTCCGTCGTGAAACTGCAATGCGCCCGCAAGGGACGCTACGTCTACGGATACCTGAGCAGACCGAAGGCGGAGGGCAAGTACCCGGTCGTACTGGTGCCGCCCGGAGCGGGAGTGAAGAAGATAGCCCCCACCACGATGTACGCCAAGGAAGGGTTCATCACCTTAGACATCGAGATTCACGGCATCGCCTTGGACACGGACGACGAGAGCTTCAAAACCCGGAAAGAAGAGTTGGGCGACTATTGGTACAACGGCATTGCGGACAAGGATACCTATTATTATAAGGAGGTCTATCTGGGATGCGTGCGGTGCATCGACTTCCTGCAATCGCTACCCGAATTTGACGGAAAGAACACCTTCGTATGCGGAGGCAGCCAAGGGGGCGCGTTGAGCATCGTCACCGCGGGACTCGACAAGCGGGTGAACTTCGTAGTGGCCTACTATCCGGCCTTGAGCGACGTGACGGGGTTTCTGAATGGGCGTGCCGGCGGATGGCCGCGCATGTTCGTCCCGGGACAGAAACCGGGAACGGATGTTGACCCGGCCGTGGTGACGGAGACCATGGGCTATTACGACGTGGTGAACTTCGCCCGCAACATCTCCGTGCCAGGCTTCTATTCGTTCGGCTACGCCGACAACACCTGTTGCCCGACCTCCGTACGCGGTGCCGTCAACTCCATCACGGCTCCCAAGACGGTGGTTGTGACTCCGACCTCGGCCCATTGGCGCTTTGCGGAGACAAACCTGCAATCCATTGACTGGATGAAGGCGCAACTGAAATAACGGATTAGAGTCCGTCACTCCACCCTCACCCAGGCCCGATAGTGGCAACCCTTGCCAATGGGGTTCAGTGAGAGGTAGCCCGAGACGATTCTCCCTTCGCTCACCACGAGGGGAGAATCGTTCTTTTGTTGCGCATGGTCTGTCCGCAGAGCCTCAGCGTCCTGCCAATACTCCACGGCGAACGTCCCTGTCCGCCCGTCCTTCACAAAGCGGTCATGGAAGAGGCGTGCCACCACGCCCATATTCATCCGCAGGTTTATCTCCACACAGGGATGAACGCGAAAGAAGGGCATATACTCAAAACGGCACACCATCATGTCCACACCCAGATAGCCGCGGTAGCCCGCACCGCCAAGCCACTCACGCAAGGCTACTGTCCACTCGTCACGCAAGGTGCGCAACGTCTCTTTCGCCACATAACGGGCAAGCCGACCCTCTATCTCAGCGTCCGCCGCCAACAGGTTTCCCTTGTAAGCGCCGTTGCCGTCCGTACGGAAGAGCGAATAACCCACAAAGGAGACTTCGTCACCGTTCACGAGGAACTCCATGGCAAAATCCGCCACCTTATCGTAGAGGGGTTCCACCACTACCCCACCCTGTCCCCGGAGGATTCTGCCGCACCAATTGGCCAGGGTCGGATTCCATACGCCACGGCCTAAGCGAAGTCCTTTACCGCTGCCCGAATAGGGAGCCTTCAGGACGGTCTCTTTCCATTGGCACACAAGCGGTTCTATCTGACTCAGGTCCGTACAATAGAAGGATTGTCCGCAGAACAGGGATGAAGTGACAAACCGGGGCAACAGCCTCACCGCCTGTTGCCGGGACGAGAGTTGACGAATCGCCGCCATCCGCGCCGCGTCGGGAAGCAGGGTCTCATCAACGCCCCATTGGCGCAGCCGCTTTATCAGGGAGGGATTCCAACCCCAAGGCTTCAAGCTACCCGTGAAAGGAGCCGCCCGAAAAGAGTGCCAACGGATATCGCTCAAGAGACCGCCCGTCTCCTCGCGCAGCCACCGCTCGGCTTCACCTATGCCCGTCACCACCACGCTATCGCCCGGAGAGGCGTACCAAGCGGGCAGTGTGCAGAGGTCGTCCGCCATCCGCCGTGCCGATTGCGGGGCCTGATAGTTCTCGTCGTTGTTGGCCATCGCCAAGTCATTGTCGGGGTTGAACAGATAGAGTGACGCGGACATATTCATTCAGTTTTCGTTCGGCAAAAGTACGCATTTCCCCACAATCCGACGACAGGGGAAATGACTATAATGCCTCGGGGCAATGACATTAATGTCTCGGGGACTTACCTGTAATGTCTCGGGCTCATGCCTATAATGTCTCGGGGCGATGATATTAATGTCGTGTCATATCCTGTGCCTCTTCGGATTTCACCGGACTCATTAACTGAATCAGCAGACGCTACACAGTCTGTTGAAAACAAGAAGGTGGATGCAAGATTGCTCCCGCACCCACCTCTTTGGTGTATGTTATCGAAACGAATTATTCGCTCCAATCCATTTTGGTCATACGAACATAGCTCTGGTAACGTTTCTTGGCCATCTCTTCGCAAGCGTTGAACAGGTCGGCGGCCTCGTTAGGATACTGTTTCATGACAGACGCGAAACGAACCTCGCCCTTCAAATAGTCTTGGAAGCCTTCCCAAGCCGGTTCTTTAGAGTCGAGTGAGAACGGATTCTTACCCTCTTCTTCCAATGCCGGGTTGAAACGCCACAGATGCCAGTAACCGCAAGCTACGGCTGCTGCCTCTTCGGCCTGCGCCTTGCCCATACCCTTCTTCAAACCGTGGTTGATACAAGGAGCGTAAGCGATGACGATAGAAGGTCCGTGGTAAGCCTCGGCCTCGCGGATAGCCTTCAGGCACTGTGCCTGGTCTGCACCCATGGCAATCTGCGCTACGTATACATAGCCGTAAGTCGTGGCAATCATACCAAGGTCTTTCTTGCGGACACGCTTACCGCTGGCGGCGAACTTGGCGATGGCACCGAGCGGAGTAGCCTTGGAAGACTGACCACCGGTGTTGGAGTAAACCTCGGTATCCAATACCAGGATGTTTACGTCTTCGCCGGAAGCGATGACGTGATCCAAACCTCCGTAACCGATATCGTAGGAAGCACCGTCACCACCGATGATCCACTGGCTTCTCTTCACGAGGTAGTGGCTGAGCTCTTTCAGTTGAGCGCAAGTCGTGCAACCCTTGGCTGCGCCTGCCTCAATCATCGGAACCAACTTGGCGGCAGCGGCCTTGCTTGCGTCAGCGTCGTCTTTGCCGTCGAGCCATTCCTGAGCGGCTGCCTTGTATTCAGCGGGAGCCTCTTCGGTAGCGATAACCTCCTTCAGCAACTCAGCGATACGTGCACGCATCTTCTTTGTAGCCAAAGTCATACCCAAACCATACTCGCAGAAGTCCTCGAACAAGGAGTTGGCCCATGCGGGACCCTGACCCTTCTCGTTGGTAGTGTAAGGAGTTGAAGGAATGGAACCTGAATAGATGGAAGAGCATCCCGTTGCGTTGGAAACGATTTCGCGGTCGCCAAACAGCTGGGCGATTAACTTCACGTACGGAGTCTCACCGCAACCGGAGCAAGCGCCGGAGAACTCAAACAACGGAGTAGCGAACTGAGAGTTCTTCGGGTTGGACTTGATGTCCACCAGGTCTTGTTTGCTCTTCACGTTCTTCACGCAGTAATCCCAGTTGGCTGCCTCTTTGAGTTCGCCTTCCAACGGAACCATTGCCAATGCCTTGCCACCGGCCTTCGGGTTGCCCGGACATACGTCAACGCAGTTGCCGCAACCCAAGCAGTCCATAACGCCTACCTGCATGCGGAAGTGCATACCCTTCATGGCGGCGGGAGCCTTCATCTCTATGGTCGTAGCGCCGAAGCCGGCAACCTCTTTCTCGTCCATGACGAACGGACGGATACAAGCGTGAGGACAAACGAACGCACACTTGTTACACTGGATACAGTTCTCTGCGGTCCAAGCCGGAACGAAAGCGGCTACGCCACGTTTCTCGTAAGCGGCTGTTCCCTGGTGCCATGTACCGTCCTCGATACCCTTGAATGCGGATACGGGGAGCAAGTGGCCGTTCTGCGCGTTGATAGGACGAACGATTTCGTTGATGAAAGCGGGGTCGTTGTTGGGAGCCTTCTCGTCATCAGCGAGCTTAGCCCATGCCGGGTCGATAGCCAGTTCGTGATATTCACCGCCACGGTCAACGGCAGCATAGTTCTTGTTCACAACGTCTTCACCCTTCTTGCCGTAAGACTTCACGATGAATTTCTTCATCTGCTCGATGGCCAGGTCAACGGGGATGACGCCGGTGATACGGAAGAACGCTGACTGCAGGATGGTGTTGGTACGGTTGCCCAAACCAATCTCCTGAGCAATCTTGGTAGCGTTGATGTAGTAAACCTTGATATGTTTCTCTGCGAAGTAACGTTTTACGTTGTTAGGCAAGTTGTGAACCAACTCGTCGCCCTCCCAGATGGTGTTGAGCAGGAACGTACCGTTCTCTCTCAGTCCGCAGGTCACGTCGTACATACGGAGGTAAGCCTGAACGTGGCAAGCCACGAAGTTCGGGGTGTTTACCAGATAGGTAGAGCGGATGGGAGAGTCACCGAAACGAAGGTGTGAGCAGGTGAAACCTCCTGACTTCTTGGAGTCGTAAGAGAAGTAAGCCTGGCAGTGCTTGTCGGTGTTGTCACCGATAATCTTCACTGAGTTCTTGTTGGCGCCTACGGTACCGTCAGCACCCAAGCCATAGAACTTAGCCTCAAACATACCCTCGCCGCCCAGTGCGATTTCCTCTTCCTTGGGCAGAGAGGTGAAGGTAACGTCGTCCACGATACCGATGGTGAACTGGTTCTTCGGAGTAGCGAGAGCCAGGTTCTTGTATACGGCCAGAATCTGTGCCGGAGTGGTATCGTTTGAACCCAAACCGTAGCGTCCGCCCACAATCAACGGAGCGTTCTCTACGCCATAGAAGCATTCCTTAACGTCGAGGAACAAAGGCTCGCCGTTAGCGCCCGGCTCTTTCGTTCTGTCGAGCACGGCGATGCGCTTGGCTGTCTTAGGAACAGCGGCGAGGAAGTGCTTAGCGGAGAACGGACGATACAAGTGTACGGAAACCAAACCGACCTTCTCGCCTTTGGCTGTCAGGTAGTCGATGGCTTCGCGGGCAGCCTCCGTCACTGAACCCATGGCGATGATGACGCGCTCAGCGTCAGCGGCACCATAGTAGTTGAACAGGTGGTACTCACGACCCGTGATATCTGAAATCTTGCCCATGTAGTCCTCCACGATGGCGGGAACCGCCTCGTAGTAAGGATTGCATGATTCTCTGTGTGCGAAGAATGTGTCGGGGTTCTCAGCCATACCGCGCGCTACCGGATGTTCGGGAGTGAGGGCACGGTTGCGGAACTCAGAGAGAGCCTTCTGGTCAATCAGCGGAGCGAGGTCATCGTTCTCCAGCATCTCGATCTTCTGAATCTCATGTGAAGTACGGAATCCGTCGAAGAAGTTCACGAACGGAACGCGTGACTTGATGGTTGACAAGTGAGCGACACCGGCCAAATCCATAACTTCCTGAACAGAACCTTCGGCCAACATGGCGAAGCCTGTCTGACGGCAGGACATGACATCCTGGTGGTCACCGAAGATACAAAGAGAGTGAGAAGCCAGTGTACGAGCCGAAACATGGAACACGCAAGGAAGCAGTTCACCCGCAATCTTGTACATGTTAGGAATCATCAACAACAGACCCTGCGATGCCGTGTAGGTCGTTGTCAGCGCACCAGCCTGCAGCGAACCGTGTACTGCACCGGCAGCACCACCTTCTGACTGCATCTCCTGTACCAGGACTGTCTCGCCGAAGATGTTCTTGCGGCCCTGGGCAGCCCATTCATCTACATACTCAGCCATTGTAGACGACGGAGTGATGGGGTAAATAGCGGCGACTTCCGAGAACATATACGAGATATGTGCCGCAGCCTGATTACCGTCACACGTGATAAATTTTTTTTGTTTAGTCATAACTGATAAATTATTAGTAAATATTCGGTTACTGTTTTATGTTCTTCTAATCGGTTTTCCACGCCCCGTTCAATAAAGGAATCCAAACAGCCACAAGGGGATTTGGTTTCCGTGACCTATCTCCGAGCGGTGCATGGCGTAATACACGTCGGGGTTGTTCTTTATCTTGCACCCCTCATCGCATATCCTGAAAGGCAGTTCGCCGTCCACCAGGAAAGAGGTTCCCTTGTCACCCTTATACAGCTTGTGGTCTTTGTAGAGCGTGTTGAGGAAGAATGTCTCCAACACGTCCTGCGTCTCCACCTTCACCGGATAGATGGAATACATCAGGTTGGTGTTGTGCATCATGATTTTCGACGGCTTCTTGGGGAACGATTCTCCCTTCGGATAGACCATGTTAATCAGGCGCGAGTCCGCCAGGTATTTGATGTAGTTCATCACCGTGGCCCTGGATGTCTGTATGTCGGCGGCGAGCTGACTGACATTGGGGGCGGTGGGACCGTCCACGGCCAGCAGGTAGAGCAGTTTCTTTATTTTCGACAGGTATTTCAGTTCTATCTGTTTGATGAGGAGGATGTCCACCTCTATCATCATGTTCATCGTCTTCAGCAGATTCTCCGGGAAGTTCTTCTTTTCGAGGAAGAAGGGGTAGAACCCGTGATGCAGATAGTCTTGGAAGTAGTTGAGGGGCTTGACCTTCGGCAGGATGGTCTTCACTATCTGTTCATGCTTCTGCAGGATATCGTCCAAACCGTAACACGGGAAGTTGTTCCCGGTCTGCAGGTTGAGGAACTCCCTGAACGAGAAGCCTCTCAGGTTATAGGGCTTCACGATGCCGTTCAGCTCGGGGTTCTCCTCTTTCAGCCGCATCACGGACGAGCCGGTGAAGACTATCTTCAGGTTGGGTAACCGGTCGTAACAGAGCCGCAAGTCCTGACTCCAGTTGGGCTGCTTGAAGATTTGGTCTATCAGCAACACCTTCCCGCCCCGTTTGTTGAACTCCTCCGCGAAGTGGGCGATGCTGCAGTTTTGGAAATAGAAGTTGTTCATGTTGATGTACAGGCACGAGCGGTCCGTTCCGAACTTCTCCTTGGCGTACTGCAGCAGGAACGTAGTCTTCCCCACGCCGCGTGTGCCCTTGATGCCTATCAGACGGTCGTTCCAATCCACTTCGTCCATCAGGTCTCGACGGACGGGCGCATTGGTATGCTCCACAAGAT
>CAVFNZ010000109.1:0-7969 GCA_963624095.1 Clostridium sp. CAG:217
GGTAAAAGACCTTGGCGAAACAGGCACGAAGTTTCAGTCATGGTGGAGTCGTATGGCCTCAAAGTACCAATGGGAGAGCTCTGAAGGAGGTAATTGGGAAATCAACTTCGACACATGTGAAATCTATCTGGTAGGAGAGGAATAAAATGTTGACAATTATGCCTCTGTTTATCGGAACATCAGAGTTGCTGCTCATTGCGGCATTGGTACTGCTTCTCTTCGGTGGCAAGAAGCTGCCTGAGATGATGCGGGGTCTTGGCCAAGGAATGAAAGCTTTCAAGGATGGTATGAAAGATATGGATGAGACGCGGAAAAATACGAAAGAATCCAATCAGCCCGATGCAGTAGTAGAGGGTGTAACAATCGAAAAGAAAGAAACAAACAATGTCCAACAACAATGACAAGTCGGACAACCCTTTGGAACTGATGACATTCGGAGAGCATCTTGAGGTATTCCGCAAGATGCTCTTCCGGATTCTGATGGTCGTATTGGTGATAGGGGTGGCGATCTTCTGCAATAAGGAGACGACATTCGGTTTACTTTTGGCTCCTAGTAGTAATGACTTTGTCACTTATCGTGCAATAGAACGGTTTGCAAGAGTCTTTGGAATCAGTTTCAATTTCGATAGCTATCACATACAACTCATTAATACAGAACTGTCGAGCCAGTTCATGACACATGTCTCCACTTCGGCCTATCTGGCCTTCTTGTTCGCTTTACCCTTAGTTGTATACGAACTGTACCGTTTTATCGCTCCTGCGCTTTATCAGAACGAGAAACGTTACTCCGCATGGGTAGCGATGGTGATTCTTATGTTGTTCACTTTGGGGGTATTGATGAGTTACTTCGTGTTGTTCCCATTTGCCTTACGTTTCTTGGGGACTTATCAAGTGTCGGTAGTGGTTGCGAATCAAATCAACCTTTCATCGTACATCTCCACCTTTGTTACGCTGACTCTTTGGATGGGGTTAGTCTTTCAAATCCCGGTATTGTCATTCTTCCTTGCCAAAATAGGAGTGCTCACCGCTAACTTCATGAAGAGGTATCGTCGGCATGCCGTCATTCTCCTTGCTGTGGTCTCAGCTGTCATTACTCCACCGGATTTGTTTACTTGCTGCCTAGTCCTTGTACCATTGTATGGACTCTATGAGCTAAGTATCTTGATAGTATCTATGGTAAGAAAGGACGAGTGAAACTGTCAATGTTAGCATACGAGTGTAATTACCTTAGTATGTTTCTTCAGCATCGTCGTGCGAATTTTCTTTTGCAAAAGGTCAAAACATTGGGACGAATCCTTTGGTGTATCCTAATTTTCCCTAACTTTGTGTCCTGTTTTGAACATTAAATCTAATACGACAATAAGAAAGTCATAATATGGGAGGTTTTTTTGGAACGGTTTCCATCAGAGAGTGCGCTAACGACCTGTTCTACGGGACGGACTATAACTCGCATCTGGGAACCAAGCGTGGCGGCATGGCCACATACAGTAAGGAAAACGGATTCACACGTTCTATCCACAACTTGGAGAGTTCCTATTTCCGTACGAAGTTTGAACCCGAGCTGTCGAAGTTCAAGGGCAATGCCGGCATAGGCATCATCAGTGACACGGACGCTCAGCCTATCATCATCAACTCACATCTGGGACGCTTCGGCATCGTGACCGTGGCCAAACTGGCGAACATGGACGAGCTGGAACGGGAACTGTTGGACGCGAACATGCATTTCTCCGAGTTGAGTCAGGGCAAAACCAACCAGACGGAGCTGATAGCACTGCTCATCATCCAAGGCAAGAGCTTTGTGGAGGGTATCGAGAACGTTTTCAACAAAGTGAAGGGTTCGTGCTCCATGCTCTTGCTGACAGAGGACGGCATCATTGCCGCCCGTGACAAACTGGGTCGTACCCCTATCGTCATAGCGAAGAAAGAGGGGGCTTACGCCGCCACCAGCGAGTCGAACAGCCTGCCGAACCTCGACTTTGAGGTGGAACGCTTCCTGGGTCCCGGCGAGATTGTGCATTTGCAGGCAGACAAGCTGACGCAGTTGCGCAAGCCTAACAAGGAGATGCAGATTTGCTCCTTTCTGTGGGTTTACTATGGCTTCCCCATCTCCTGCTACGAAGACATCAACGTGGAGGAGGTCCGATTCCGCAGCGGATACAAGATGGGTAAGACGGACGACTCGGAGGTGGACTGTGTCTGCGGAATTCCGGACTCCGGCGTAGGGATGGCGTTGGGTTATGCCGAAGGGAAAGGCGCACCCTATCATCGGGCCATGACCAAATACACGCCGACTTGGCCGCGTAGCTTTACTCCGAGCGACCAATCCATGCGTTCGTTGGTGGCGAAGATGAAGCTGATTCCCAACCGGTCGATGATGCAAGGCAAGCGAATCCTCTTCTGTGACGACTCCATCGTGCGCGGTACGCAGCTGCGTGACAACGTGAAGATGCTCTATGACTATGGTGCCAAAGAGGTACACATGCGTATCGCTTGTCCGCCACTGATTTACGCCTGTCCGTTCATCGGCTTTACCTCTTCCAAGGGTGAACTGGAACTGATTACGCGCCGCGTGATTCAGGAACTGGAAGGCGACCACACCAAGAACCTGGAGAAGTACGCCACCACCAATTCGCCCGAATACAACAAGATGGTGGAGTGCATCCGCGCACGCTTCGGTCTCGACTCGCTCAAGTTCAACACCCTTGAGATTTTGGTAGAGGCCATCGGCTTGCCCAAGTGCAAACTCTGTACGCACTGTTTCGATGGCAGCAGCCATTTCTGATGCGCGGAATCGTGGAGAGTATAAGGAATTAAAATATAAAACAATGGATTTAGTTGAACGTTTTTTGAAGTATGTAAGTTTCGACACTCAGTCTTGTGAGGAGTCCGAAACGACCCCGAGCACACCCAAACAGATGGTGTTCGCCAAATACTTGAAGAGTGAATTGGAATCTCTCGGCTTGACCGAAGTGACGCTGGACGAGAACGGCTATCTCTACGCCACCTTACCCGCCAACACCGATAAGAAGGTGCCCACGGTAGGCTTTATCGCGCACATGGATACCAGTCCCGACATGAGCGGAACGGGCCCGAAGCCGCGCATTGTGAAAAACTACGATGGCGGGGATATTGTACTTTGTCAGTCAGATAAAATTATTTTGTCGCCCAGGCAATTTCCTGAGCTGCTTCTCCACAAGGGAGAAGACCTCATCGTGACCGACGGCCACACCCTGTTGGGAGCCGACGACAAGGCGGGTATCGCCGAGATTGTCACCGCTATGGTCTACTTGCAGGAACATCCCGAAATTAAACACGGCAAGATTCGTGTGGGTTTCACTCCCGACGAAGAAATTGGACGCGGAGCCGACAAGTTTGACGTGAAGCTGTTCGGTTGTGACTGGGCCTACACGATGGATGGCGGTGAAGTAGGGGAGTTGGAGTTCGAGAATTTCAACGCTGCTGGAGCCAAGGTCTTCTTCAAGGGACGTAACGTGCATCCGGGTTACTCCAAAAACAAGATGATAAACTCCATGCTGGTCGCCAGTGAGTTCATTGGCTTGCTCCCTTCTTGCGAGACTCCCGCCCACACCGAGGGCTACGAAGGGTTCTTCCACTTGGTAGGCATGCAGGGTGACGTGGAGCGGACTACACTGCAATACATCATCCGCGACCATGACCGTGCGAAGTTCGAGCAACGCAAGGCGGAGATGAAGCGCGTGGTGGATTTCGTCAACGCCCGTTATGGTGAGGAGGTTGCGGAATTGGAGCTGCGCGACCAATACTACAACATGCGTGAGAAGATTGAACCCGTGATGCACGTCATCGACGTGGCTTTCGAGGCCATGAAGCAAGTCGGGGTGAAGCCCGAGGTGCGTGCCATTCGGGGCGGAACGGACGGTGCACGCCTTTCGTTCGAGGGATTGCCTTGCCCGAATATCTTTGCCGGTGGCATCAACTTCCACGGCAGATACGAGTTCCTCCCCATCCCGTCGATGGAAAAGGCTTGCGCGGTCGTCTCCAAGATTGCCGAGTTGGTGGCGCGATAAGACGAACGAAAGAAGGTCTTCCACAGACCTCACGACTATATTGACACGGATTGGTGCAAACAAGTATATCATTGCTTTGCACTAATCTGTGTTAATCTGTTTAAAATATAGTCTGTTTTCCTTACGCAATGTTTCTGTTTTGTCTAATTTTGTATCTTGAAATAATACTTATACGCTTCAAGTATGTCGGAATTATCACCTCTTATCAGAGACCTTGCGTTAATCCTGTTTAGTGCGGGTGTCATCACCTTGATTTTCAAGCGGCTGAAACAGCCGTTGGTATTGGGCTATATTGTAGCCGGATTTTTGGCCAGTCCCCACATGCCTTACACGCCGTCCGTGGAGGATATGGTAGACGTTAAGTCCTGGGCTGACTTGGGTGTCATCTTCCTACTCTTTGCGCTCGGCTTGGAATTCAGTTTCAAGAAATTGGTGAAGGCGGGCGGCACGGCCATCGTGGCGGCTTGCACTGTCATCCTCTGCATGATGGCTGTCGGCATCTTGGCCGGCACCGCTTTTGGTTGGAAGCAGATGGATTGCATCTACTTGGGCGGAATGTTGGCCATGTCCTCCACTACCATTATTTATAAGGCATACGATGACATGGGACTTCGTCAGCAACGCTTTGCCGGATTGGTGCTAAGCGTGCTCATTCTGGAAGACATCCTCGCCATCATCCTGATGGTGATGCTTTCCACCATTGCCGTGAGCCGCAATTTCGAGGGTATGGAGATGGCGTTCAGCATCGCGAAGCTGGCCTTCTTCCTCATCCTTTGGTTTGTCGTGGGCATTTACTTGATTCCTACTTTCCTGAAGAAAGCCCGCAAATGGATGAGTTCCGAAACCTTGCTCGTCGTTTCGTTGGGCATGTGTTTCGGAATGGTGGTGCTCGCTTCCCATGCCGGGTTCTCGGCAGCCTTCGGTGCCTTCATGATGGGCTCCATCTTGGCGGAGACGGTGGAGGCGGAGACAATCGTCAAGGTTGTCGCTCCGGTGAAAGACCTGTTCGGTTCCATCTTTTTCGTTTCTGTCGGCATGATGGTAGACCCGGCGATGATAGCCGAATATTGGTTGCCCATCGTGGTCATCACGTTGGCCATTCTGCTTGGACAGACCATCTTTGGCTCGGGTGCTTTCCTGTTGGCCGGTCAGCCGCTGAAGACCTCCATGCAGTGCGGTTTCAGCTTGACGCAGATTGGCGAGTTCGCCTTCATCATCGCTTCGTTGGGTGTCAGCCTGGGCGTGACCAGTAGTTTCCTCTATCCGATTGTGGTGGCCGTGTCGGTCATCACCACCTTCCTGACTCCTTACATGATACGGTTGGCGGTGCCCGCCTATGACTCGTTACAGAAGCATTTGCCCGGTTCGTTGCTTGAGCTTCTCGACCACTATGCGGCTCGCTCACACACCTCAGTGAACCAAGAGAGCAACTGGCGCAAGCTGTTGTTGGCAATTGTCCGCATCGTGGTGGTCTACATCATTTTGACCATTGCCGTGGTTGCCATCTGCTTCAACTTCATCGATCCGCTCATTCAACATTTCATCCCTGAGGGATGGGAGCGATGGATTGGCGTGACAGTCACCATCCTGGCCATGTCGCCTTTCCTGCGCGCCATCATGATGAAGAAAAACCACTCCGTGGAGTTCACCGCCCTGTGGAGGGACAACCGGTTCAACCGGGCCTCGCTCGTCTCCACCATTGTGTTGCGCATGGCGGTGGCCGTCCTCTTCATTGTCTATGTCATTTCGCACTACTTTCAGGCTTCGTCGGCCGTACTTACCGGCATTGCCTTGGTGCTGCTGCTGGCAATGGCCTACTCGCGCCGGTTGAAGAAGCAATCCATCGCCTTGGAGCGTACCTTTATGCAGAACCTGCATGTGCGCGACCTCTATAATGACCCCTCCAAGAACAATTCGCCGGCTTATGCGGGCCGCTTGTTGTCTCGCGATATTCACCTTTCCGACCTGGAAATCCCAGCCAACTCCAAATGGGGTGGTCACACCTTGGGCGAACTCAACTTCGGCAAACTCTTCGGCGTACACGTCGTTTCCATCTTGCGTGGCGACCACCGCATCAACATCCCACGGGGCGACACGATGCTCTTCCCCAGTGACACGATACAGGTAATCGGTACCGATGAACAGTTGACTGCATTCTCCGCCGAAGGTGCCAAGATGGCTCAGGTGGTTGACGACGAAAAGAGTACCGACAACGAGATGAATCTGATGCAGCTGGAAATCAGTGCCGACTCGCCTTTCCTCAACAAGAGCATTCGGGAAAGCGGCATACGCAACCGCTACAATTGTTTGGTCGTCGGGGTGGAGCAGGCTGATGGTGATGGAACGCTCTTCAGTCCGGACGTGGATTCACCCCTTCATGAAGGCGATATCGTGTGGGTTGTGGGTGAAAAGGAGAATGTTCATGCCCTTTTGGGCGAAAAAAGTGAGCGGATGCCTTCCGTGTCAGAATAAATGGTTATATTTACACCCAAAATTTTATAAACGTTCAAAATAGTACTATGAAAAGTGATCCTAAAGATTGTCTCTATTGTCAGAACAATGAGACCTTACACAATTTGATGATTGAAATCGCCCAATTGAGTGTTTCCCGCGTTTTCCTGTTCAAGGAACAGACCTACAGAGGCCGTTGCCTGGTGGCTTACAAGGACCATGTGAATGACCTTTTCGAGCTGAGCGACGAAGAGCGCAACGCTTTTATGGCCGATGTGACGCGCGTTACAAGGGCAATGGACAAAACTTTCCATCCCGTGAAGATTAACTACGGCGCATACAGTGATAAGCTCTCTCATCTCCATTTCCACCTGGCTCCCAAGTATGTGGACGGCCCCGACTACGGAGGCGTGTTCCAGATGAACCCCGGGAAAGTATACCTCACGGACGCTGAGTATCAAGAGATGATTGATGCCATCAAGGCAAACCTTTAACCCGTTCATCCGCTGAATATGCATACGAATAAATATCATGGAGTGGTAGTGCCGATGGTGACACCGGTCACTGCCACCGGTGCTTTGGACGTGAAGGCCGTCGAGCGTATCATTGCCCTCTTCGTCGAGAGTGGCGTTTCTCCGTTATTGATGGGTACCACCGGCGAAGGCAACTCCGTCTCTTCCGCCGACGGCTTGTTGATGGTGAAGACGGCCGTGAAGGCCGCACAAGGAAAAATCGTTGTCTATGCCGGATTGACAGGTACTTGCGTCTCCGAACAATTAGTGGCCGCCGAGGCTTACACGGCTGCCGGAGCTGACGTGATTGTGGCCACGTTGCCCAGTTACTACGCGCTGACGGACGAGCAGATGTACGACTATTACAAGTATCTGGCGGACAACATCAAAGGCCCGCTGATGCTCTACAACATCAAGTCGACCACACACATGTCCATTCCTGTGGATGTCATCAAACGCCTGAGTACGCACCCCAACATTGTGGGACTGAAAGACTCGGAGCGCGACTTGGAGCGTATGGACGCTTGCATCGCCATCTCCCGCGAACGTGAGGACTTCGCCTACTTCTGCGGGTGGGCGGCGCAGTCGGCTCACTGCCTGGAGTTGGGCGGTGACGGCATTGTGCCCAGTACGGGCAACTTCGTGCCGGCCATGTTCAAGCAACTTTACGATGCGGCCGTGGCCGGTGACATGGAAACCGCCAACCGCCTGCAGGACGAGACCAACGCCATCGCCAAAATCTATCAGGAAGGACGTACGCTGGGTCAGTCGCTGACCGCATTGAAGGTGATGATGCAGACCGACGGTCTGTGCGACCCCTACATGTTGCCGCCCTTGACACGTCTGCCCGAGGAAGAAGAAGCCGCGATAGCTGAACGTGCACGCAAAGTGGCACATTGAGAACAAAAGACGAATGAATCTAATACGAATATTGAAAACAAAAACTTATGCAACAACCAC
>CAVFNZ010000110.1:0-7885 GCA_963624095.1 Clostridium sp. CAG:217
CCTACATAGTAGTTGCCTTGCGCCAGTTTCTTGCAGTTGGCGAGCAGGTCTTTATGGAGCTTCCACGCCGCGTTGTCGGGGTCGAACACGATGTCGTCCTTGGGCGACGGGTCGGGATGAATCCAGATGGTATCTTCCCCACCTTCGAAGACACCGCCCAATATGGCCGCCAGTGAGCCGGGGCCAAGCTGGGTATTTGCCACGGGAGGAATATCCGCCATCAGTGAGCTGTGCGCCACATACCAGTTGAGTTGCTCGGCACGCCACACGGGGTCGAACCACCGTTGGTTCAAGTCTCTGGGCGGCGTGGGGGCAGGCACGTCAGCATGAGGCTTCACGCCCTCCTGAAAGTGTTCCCACATGGTGAGCACAATGCCTTTGTGGTTCCACCAGTCGATATATCGTTGTTTACTCTCTTCCCAATTTGATTTCCATGTTTTCATATCGTTGCAAAGTTTATGGGGTTCTTATTTCCAGATACCTTTAAAGTCTTCGTCGATGTGCAGCTTCACCGCCTTGGTGAGATCCATCTCGTCGGTGCAATCCACACTCTCATTATATACGGACAAGTCGGCGTTTTCCTTTACGAAAACGGGCATTTCGTCCAATGGCGTTTCAAATCCGTTGAGCCACTGGCCTCCTTCGTAACGCTTGCCGGTGAAGAAATTCACCCACTTGCCGGCCGGCAGGTAGACATCGCGCCGGTTGTCGCTGTTCATCACGGGGGCTACCAGGAAGTCATCGCCAAAGTAGTACTCATCGTCGATGTGCCAGCAGAACCTGTCTTCCGGATGATGGAAAACGAGCGCGCGCAGCACGGGATAACCCGTTTGTGTCGCCTTTTGGCTCTGTTCCACGATGTAAGGGATGAGTTTATAGCGCAACTGCCACCACTTCTTCACCATGGGCGCAATGGCGGGATAGTGCCAAGGCTCACGCTTGTTGGTGCCGTGATAACGGATGTGCGACGAGAAGACACCGAACTGGGTCCAGCGCATATAGACATCGTCCGAGACAATGGAGTTCATGAAGTTGGGCAGGGTGTGGAAACCCGGGACATCGTGACTCCAGAAGGCGAAACCGGAGAGTCCGAAGTGTATGCCTCCCTTGAGCGAACCGGCCATGCCGTCCCACGAGCTGCACGAGTCGCCACCCCAGTGCAACGGGTAACGCTGACAACCCGCCCAGGCGGAGCGTGCCCACACGATGCCGTCACCCGTCACCTCCTTGGTGATTTCGTAGGCGGCTTTCTGATAGAGCAGCGCATAGAGGTTGTTGAGCAGTTCGGGTTTCATGCCTTTATAGACAGCGTCCATGTGGATGTTTTCACCGAAGTCCGTCTTGATGCAGGCGACACCCATATCCAGCAGGTTCTTCAGCAGTCCCTTGTACCACTCGGTCGCTTTGGGATAGGTGAAGTCGATGGTGCCGGCGTAGTCCAGGGCGGAGAAGTTGGAGCCTTCGGAAGCCTGTTTCTTGGTGAGCGGAGCGATGTAATCGTTCTTGCGGGCTTCGTCTATCTGCTCAGCGTCTTCCGCCACATAGGGCAACTGCCACAGCGAGACGCGATAGCCTTGGCGGCGCAATCCGCGGATGAAGCGTTCGGGGTCGGGGAAGCGTTTCTCGTTGAACTTCCACTCGCAGAGCCAGTCCGTGCGGAACCATCCGGTATCCAGATGGATGACGTCACAAGGATAGTGTTCCCGGCGCATGCGGTCACAAATCTCCTGCACCTCATCGGCACTGAAGTAGGTCATGCGGCTCATCCACACACCGAAACTCCAAAGCGGCGGCATGGAGGGATAGCCCGTGAGTTCGCGATAGCCGCGGAGAATCTCCTCTATCGAATCACCCGCAATGACGAAGACATCCAGCAGAGCCTGGTCGCTCAGGAATTCCACCGAACGGGTGGACACGTCCGCAAGCGAGAGTTTGCTGTGCGCGCAGGTGTGGTAGAACGTACCGTACATGCGGCTGGATATATAAAAAGGTATGTTCTTGTATGTGCGCCGGTTGTTGACACCCTGTCCATCCTGGTTCTTCAGGAAGAAGGTGTGGCCGCTCAAGTCCATCTTGGCGAAGCGTTCACCCGTACCGGCGAAGCATTCGTCCGCCTTGCACTCGAATGAGATGGTCGCGCGCTCCTTCTGCCCGTCCTTGACGCAGTAAGCCAAGGGCAGGCCGTCATAACGGGGCGGCGAGAAGTGGTCGTAAGCGGAGAGGCGAATCTCCTTCTTGCCGTCCGGATAGAGGCGGAGGTCCAGCGTCTCCTGCGGGTCGGGCAAGAGTGTGCTCCAACGTTCGAGCACCGGCTCCTTCACATTGATGACGGCGCGTCTCACCCCGTCGGCGGACTTGATGGTGTAGAGTCCATCGGCCTCTTCCACGTGCAGGGGCAGCTGCTTCACCTCGTTGCCGAAACAGAGCATCTCCGACTTGTCGGTTATCTCCGCCTCACCGAAACCGGCGAACAGACGGATAATCTTGTTGCTGTATTGGCGGATAAGGAGTGTATAGGACTCGCGTGGCGTGTCGGTGTCGGCAGCCATGTCGTTGGCTAATTTCTGTTTCTGGAACGGAACGGTCACCAGGATATCGCCCTCGCGTTCCACCACGGCCGTGGGCTTGCAGGCTTTCCACAGCGACTCGTCCTTGCTGAGGTTGAGGTCGAAATCGAGGAAATCGAACAGATGATAGTTTGTTGGTTTCATGTATGTATATTATGGTAATTGGTTTCGTTGGTTACTCACGCACGGGTCGGGTCAGTCCGGCTGTCCGCTTGACGTGTTCATCCACAGTAGGACCGTTGACGCGCCACACGTTGTTGGGGCCGGGTTGGTTGGAGTCGAACCTTTCCTCGGGACACCAGTTGTTCTCCACCGTGTAGCCGTCCGTGGCCTCGTCAAAATAGATGTAGAAAGCACGGTAGTTGGTGGCGTAGGGCGCGTCGGTGAGTTCCTCGATGCGGTTGGCCACCATGGTCGAACCGGGTTGGTTGGAGAGGGTGTAGAGTCCGCCCGCATCGTAGTTGCGACGGGCGAAATGGTGTACATAGTTGGCCTCGATGCGGTTGTTACGCATACCGCTTTCGAGTAGCGTCCACCCCCATCCTACGCAGATGCCGGAATAGTTGACGTGGCACACCTCGTTGTGGGCGATGGTCACGTCGCGCACATACCCTGCACCGATGCCCACGCAGCCCCAGTCTTCGTTGGTCACTTCGGTGATGAGGTTGTTGTAGACCAAGATATCCGAACAGAGTTCCGCCTCATTGACCGGCTTGAAGGGGACGTGCGTCTCGAATCCCCGGTCGGGGAATGTACCCATCTGCAGGGCCGTACCGCCGATGTCGGTGAATCGGCAGTCCGACACTTCACAATGGCTGTCAGCCCATTCATAGTCCAGTCCCGTAGCACCCAAGTGACGGAAGACGCAACCTTTAAAGTCGATGTGTTGCCCTCCGCGCACGCGTACGGCGGTCTCCGGGCGCGCTATCCAGGCCTGGTTTTCCAGGGCTGCCTTCTCCGGCAGTCCGGGAATGGTCAGTTTGTAGGCATCCAGCAGACGGAATCCGCCTTGCAGGGTGACGTGTCCTTCCGTCGAGGGCCGGTTCCATGCGGCGTGTTCAAAGTTGACGTTGCGGAATTGGATGTGCCTTACGGGACGTTCGAGCGAGCCGTTGACATCCGCCAACAGTTCCAAGGCCGGAGCGATGGCCTCAATGGTGTTCAATGTCTCGTTCTCGCGCGGGTAGTAGTAGATTTTGCCCGAAGGGTATTCCTGGAACCATTCACCCGGTTCGTCCACCAGCTCCAGGGCATTGGTGAGGCAGAACGAAGAGTTGCCTCGCTCCTCTCCTATCACCGGCTGTGGCCACGGGTGGGCAAACTCCAGTCTGCTCTCGGGGTTGTGGAAGCTCACCACCGTCCGGTTGCCCTGTATGTCGAGTCCTTTCACGCGCAGGATGGCGATGGCCCAACGCTGGTGGACAATCATCTCCAGTTGCTTGGCGTTTTCCAGCCCCTTGATGTCGGGGGTGGGTATCGTGATGGTTTCGTCCGCCTTGTTGAACGCAATCATGCGCTGCATGGTACCGTCGGGGAATTGTGAGGCACGCTGCGCCTTTTGTCCGTTGACCCACAGCTGGCGAAACTCCAAGTGCCGGTTACCTACCATGGGAGCGTCGGCGCACCAGAGTTTATCGTTGTATTTCTTCCATCCGGTTATCTGTCGGCCACCGCTGATAGTGGCTTGCGCACCGTCCGCTGCCTGTATGATGGTGGGGGAATCTTCCGTGCCGCTGTCTTCGGGACGGAGGAAGAGCGTTTCGTCTTGGTAATAGGTACCGTCCTGCAACAGGATGCGGATGCCTCCCGTTGTGCGCGGGTCGCCGAGCCGACGCCACTCGCGCGCCTGTTTCACGGCTTGACGGATGGTCTTCAAGGGAGCTGTTTCGGTTCCTTGCGCTGTATCGCTGCCTGTAGGGGAGACCCAAATGTCACCCGCGAACAAGAGTGACGCGCCTCCGAAGAGCGAGGCCGCGATGGTAAGAAGTCTTTTCATGTTTACAATGGTATATAGATTAGCCGAAACGGGTTCGGACATGCAAATATAGAAAAGTTCTTTTGAATTAGTGTAGAAAAGACCGCCATTATTATTGAAATAGCTAATTTTGTCACCGAATCACAGATAAACGACGATGGGAAAAATCATTCTTGTAACAGGCGGACAACGCTCGGGCAAAAGCACGTTTGCCGAGGACATGGCACTCGCGCTGACCGACAAGCCCGTCTATATGGCTACCGCACGCGTTTGGGACGACGAGTTCCGTCAGCGGGTGGAACGGCATCAGCGGAGGCGCGGGCCGCAGTGGACCAACATCGAAGAGGAGAAAACGCTGAGCCGGCACGACGTGCGGGGACGAATCGTCGTGGTGGACTGCATCACGCTGTGGTGTACCAATTTCTTTTTCGACCTCCAGTCGGACGTGCAGGCATCCTTGGAGACCCTCAAGAGGGAGTTCGACGCCTTCACCCGTCAAGAGGCGACCTTCATCTTCGTGACCAACGAGATAGGCATGGGCGGTGTGTCGGAGAACGAGCTGCAACGGCGCTTCACCGACCTGCAAGGATGGTTCAATCAATATGTGGCCGCACGGGCGGATGAGGTGTACCTGATGGTGTGCGGCATCCCCACCAAGATAAAAGGATAGGAAAACAGTAGTGACTATGATGAAACGGTTTCATATCAGTGTGCCCGACACGGCGATAGAGCCGCTGTTGAGGGACAAAATCAATAACCTGACGAAGCCCCTTGGCGCGTTGGGACGGTTGGAAGAGCTGGCCCTGCAGGTGGGACTGATTCAGCAAACGCTGACACCCGCGCTGCGCAATCCGCAAAACATCTTGTTTGCCGCCGACCACGGCATTGTGGACGAAGGCGTGAGCAAATCGCCCAAAGAGATAACGTGGCAACAGCTGAGCCACTTCTTGCGGGGAGGTGCCGGCATAACGTTCCTCTGCCGGCAACACGGATTTCGGCTGAAGCTGGTGGATGCCGGGGTGGATTATGACCTACCTTACGAAAAAGGCATCATCGACATGAAGGTGCGCAAAGGCACGCGCAACTATCTGCACGAGCCGGCAATGACGCGGGACGAGATGGAGCTCTGCATCGAAAGAGGCGCGCAGGTGGTGCGCGACAGCCATGCCGAAGGTTGCAACGTGGTGAGCTTCGGCGAGATGGGCATCGGCAACACCTCCTCTTCCTCCCTTTGGATGCACGCCTTCACGGGCATCCCGCTGGAATCGTGCGTGGGGGCAGGCAGCGGTCTCGACGACGCGGGCGTGCGCCACAAGCAGGAGGTGCTCCAGCGGAGTTGGGACAACTATCGGGGCGACCGTTCGGTGACGGACATCATGCGCCACTTTGGCGGCTACGAGATGGTAATGGCCGTGGGGGCCATGTTGCAGGCCGCCGAGATGCGGATGGTTATATTGGTGGACGGATTCATCATGACCAACTGCATGTTGGCCGCCAGCAAGCTCTATCCTGCGGTGACACACTATGCGGTCTATGGCCATCAGGGAGACGAGTCCGGGCATAAGGCGGTACTTGAAGCCCTGAACGCCAGACCGATTCTCAACTTAGGGCTTCGCCTGGGCGAGGGTTCGGGAGCGGTGTGCGCCTACCCCATTGTAGAGAGTGCCGTGCGGATGATTAACGAGATGGATAGCTTCCGGTCCGCCTCCGTAACCAAATATTTTGAATGACGATGAATACCCTGTTTGCAGCTTTCATGTTCTTCACCCGTTTGCCCTTGTGGCGCATACGTCAGGTGCCCGGCGAGAGTTTCAAGTCCGTAGTAAACGCGTGGCCCTATGTGGGATGGCTCACCGGGGGAGTGATGGTGGGCATATTCTATCTCACCGCCCCGGTACTTCCAGTCTTGACGGCTGTCGTGCTCGCGCTCTGCGGACGGCTGTTGCTGACGGGTGCGCTGCATGAGGATGGACTGGCGGATTTCTGCGACGGGTTCGGCGGCGGAACGGACCGCGCACGGACTCTCTCAATCATGAAAGACTCCCACATCGGCAGTTACGGTGTCATCGGCCTCATCTGTTACTTCCTCCTTCTCGTTTCGTTGCTCACGTCACTGCCCTTTCACCTCACCTGCATGGCGTTGATAGCCGGAGACACCTGGTCGAAGTTTGTCGCCGCCAATTTGGTCAACCTGCTCCCCTACGCCCGCAAGGAGGAAGAGAGCAAGGCCGGCGTGGTGTACAACCGCATGCGTCCGCTCCATTTTGTGGCGGCTTTGGTTGGCGGACTCTTTTGGGGCATCCCGCTCCTCCCCGCGTTCTGGCCGGCCTACCTGCTATCCGCGTTGGTATTCCTGCTGTTGGTGGCGTTGATGCGCAAGCGCATCCAAGGCTACACCGGCGATTGTTGCGGTGCCGCCTTTCTGCTCTGCGAACTCGCCTTCTGGGTGGGCATCTGCGCCACGTACTACGTCAACTAACCTTTCATTACCGCATAGAGAACTTATCCGGCTCGCCCCATAACATAACCATATCCCATATATCATATATATGAAATATATTATATATCTTTGCGGCAAGTTAGACCATTAAAACATTTTGCGTATGGGTACAGTAGCAACGACACCATCTAAAAGAAAGATTATAGACTTGAACGAAGACACGTTCAAGACCCTTTCTATTATGGCCATCCAGAAGGGAACCAACCTTAAAAATTACATTGAAGGCGTGTTGAACGAGCTGGCGGAAGATTATGAGGATGCCAAGCTTTACGCGAAGTTGAGCAAGGAACATCCAGAAGGTCTTACCCCCGTCAGCAAAGAAGAACAGGAAGAATTTGAAAAGTGGCTTGGCGTATGATAGTGAAGTTTTCCAGTTCTTTCATTAAAGCCTCCAGGAAGCTTTCAGGCAAGATGCTCGAATCTCTCAGACGAACAATTGCCGAGGTGAAAGCTGCCGATGACCTACAAAGCATCACAGACTGCAAAAAACTTATAGGCTATAGTAATATTTACAGAATTCGTATAGGAGACTATCGAGCCCTATTCACTTTAGAGATAGAAATCTCAGGTGACACAGTATTCTTCCAATATCTCACACCCCGTGGCGAAGCATATGGGAAAAGGATTAAGACCGAGCTGAAACGTATTGACAAAGAATAAACAATTCACCTAACAACGGACAAAAAAATTGGGCAAAATGAAACATTTTGCCCAATTCCTTCAACTAATCTACAAGGATACTTCATTCCGTGCCTTACGGGAGACTAAGGAATCTCGTCACAAGGTCATTGCCTTTGAATATAAGGAGAGAGAACATGTCTCATTCATCGGTATGTTCCGAGT
>CAVFNZ010000111.1:0-7751 GCA_963624095.1 Clostridium sp. CAG:217
GATGATTTACATCGTGTTTAGCAAATTTTCGAGCTCTTACACTAAGAATGGTCGAAATTCGCTAAACATTCCACCCTACCGTTTGTCGAGGTGGACGGAGGTCGTGCGACTGCCATACCTTTTATTATTACAACCCTTTCAAGACGCTTTTTATGATTCGTTCGTTGGCCTCGTTGACGGTGGTCGAGTCTATCGACTCCAAGTAAATCTGCGTGGTCTTGTAGGAGTTGTGGCCCATCGCCTCGCTGATGGTCGCCAAGGGAACGTTCAGGCGCAAGGCTACGCTGGCCCAGGTGTGGCGCGCCACATAGGTGGTCAGGGGTATCTTCAGACCCACCATCTTCCCGATTTTCTTCAGGTTGTAGTTCGTGTTGTGCTCCACCCTTCTGTACGCGGCATAGGGCAACGGCTCTTCCCCCGTCAGGATGGGCAGCAGGTAGGGCGAGTCCTTGGTCTGCCCGGCGTATTTGTTGACGATGGCCTGCATGGGTTTCATCCACTCGACGCGGAGGTTTTGGTGGGTCTTGCGGCGGTTGTAGCTCACCACGCCACACTTCAGGTCGCTCTTTTTCAGAAACGCCATGTCCACGAACGCCATTCCCCGCAGGTAGAAGCTGAGCAGGAACAGGTCTCTCGCCTTGTCGAGCGACGAGCCTACGGGCAGGTCCAACCGCTCCACGTTGCGGATGTCCTTGACGGTGATGGCCCGTTTGGCCGTCCGCACATTGGTTGTCTGCACCCGGGCGAAGATGTCCCCGTCCGGGGCAAAGCCCGTTTCGACCGCTTTGTTATAGAGGGTGCGGAGCGTACGCAGGTAGAAAGAGACCGTGTTTTGCCGAACGCCCCGGTTGAACAGCCACGCCTGGTACATCTCCATCATGTCGGCCGTCATTTGGGAGAAGGCGAGGTCTTCGTCGCCGCGAAACTCCATGAAGCGGTTGACGGCGTTGACGTAGTTATTCATAGTGCCGATGCACTGCATCCGCTCCTTCCGGGTTATCTGCCGCCGGAAAAAGACGAAGACGCTTTGGCTCGACGGCAGCCGCTGTATCTCCCGGGCAATGTCGTCAATGGAACAGGGAATGTCTTCGGCTTCCTTGTCACGGATAATGCGCCGCATCCGTTTCATTTCCCAGTCCACCTGTGACCGAACGAACAGCAGATGCGCCTGCCTGTCGGTGCGGTTGGTGGCGATGACGGTCGATGTCCTGGCGTTCCACTCTTTGGGATAGACGTGATAGTCCGTACGGATCCAACGCACGTTGCGTTGGTGGATGAGGAGATAATACAGCGCACCCTCCTTGCCCGATACGGAGGAGGCTCTGAACCTTAGTTTTATCGTTGCCATAATGTTGAGATTTTAACGGTAAATAATTGACCGTTAGCGTCTCGGCATCGGCAGGACTAAGCGGAGTAAGGCCCTCTTGTTTTCGGTAAAGGGAGATTTACTGGTTTTGCTGCATCTGCTCCACGAGCTGCGTCAGGTTGGCGGTGAGCAGACGGGCGGCGATGGCCAACAGGATGACGCCAAAGAACTTGCGCAGCATGTAGATGCCGCCCTTGCCCAACAGCCGTTCCACCTTGTCGGTGGACCGCAGCACGACGTAGACCCAAACCATGTTGAGCACCAGAGCGATGATGATGTTAACCGGGGCGTATTCGGCCCGCAGCGACAAGAGGGTGGTGAAGGCTCCCGCCCCGGCTATCAGCGGAAAGACCAGCGGAATGAGCGTGGCCTCCTTGATGGGACCCTGGTTCTTGAATATCTCCACGTCGAGCACCATCTCCAGGGCCAAGAGGAAGATGACGAACCCTCCGGCGATGGCAAAGGAGGCTATGTCCACCTGAAAGAGTTTCAGAATCATGTCGCCGGCAAAGAAGAAAGCCAGCAACAGGGCGAACGAGATGAGCGTGGCCTTGGCACTGTTGACGGCACGGCCGTTGCGCTTCTGCGCCAGAATGATGGGTATGGCACCGATGATGTCGATGACGGCGAACAGCACGATGAAGGCACTCGCCACTTCTTGAATGCTAAATGACTGGAACATATCTATCCTCCTTTCTAATTGACGGTGCAAAAATAAAACAATATTCGGACTTCCTGTTTATTTAAGAAAACATAAATAACGAAAAATTTCGGGACATTTTGCCGCCGCATTCTATTTATCGGGTTACCTTTGTAAGGTTAGTAAACGAATCATAAAGCAATAACGTGGACATGGAACAAACAATGTACGATACTTTACTGCAGCTTCCCCTCTTCCAGGGAATCGGGATTAACGACCTGACAAGCATCCTGGGCAAGGTAAAGTTTCATTTCGCAAAATACAATGCCGCACAAAAGATTATTTCCGCGGGAGACCCCAGCGACAAATTCGTCTTCATCATCTCCGGGTCTTTCTCGAAGCAGACGCTCATCCGCGCGGAGGAGGCGACGGTGTGCTACAGCGAGCTGATGGACGCGCCCCACTTGGTGGAGCCGTTCTCGCTGTTCGGACTGCATCAGAACTACATCTTCGACTACATCGCGCGGACGAAGGTAAGCACCCTGACCATCGAGAAGAATTACCTTTACCAGGAACTGATAAACTACCCGATTTTCCGCATCAACTTCATCAACATCCTGAGCAACGGCAACCAACGGATGTACGACAAATGGGGAATGACACCCCACGGCACCGTGCGCGACAAGCTGATTGACTTCCTGCAACTGGTCTCCACGTCGCCAACGGGGGAGAAGTTCGTGAAGGCGAAGATGGAGGATCTGGCCTACCTGCTGAACACGACAAGGCTGAAGCTCTCGAAGGCACTGAACGAACTGAAGGAGGAGAACCAAATCGAACTGCTGAGGATGGGATTCAAAATCCCCGCGCTGGAGAAGCTGACGCGCGAACCGGACCCCACCACCCACCCAAAGGAGGAATTCAAATTCTCGGACATTGACGGAATCGTAGGACTATGACACACAATCCATTCTTGACAGACTACACGACCCCGCACGGAACGGTGCCCTTCGGCGATATCCGGGCGGAGCACTACAAACCCGCCATCGTGGAGGGTATCGCACGGCAACAGGCGGAAATCGATGCCATCGCGGACAACCCGGAAGCACCGACGTTCGGCAACACCATCGTGGCGTTGGAGCGCACGGGACGGCTGTTGGACAAGGTGACGGAGGTCTTCTTCAACCTGTTGGAGGCCGAGGGGAACGACGAGATGCAGGCCGTGGCGCAGGAGGTGACCCCTCTCCTGTCGGAGCACAGTAACCGCATCCACCTGAACGAGCGGTTGTTCGCACGGGTGAAGGCGGTCTACGACCAGGAGAGAGAGCGGCTGGAGGGCGAGGACCGCATGTTGCTGCAAAACACCTACGACAGCTTCGTGCGCCGCGGGGCGAACCTGAAAGGCGAGGCGCGCGAGACCTACCGCACGCTGACCACGGAGCTGAGCCGGCTGACCGTCACCTTCGCGCAGAACCACCTGAAAGAGACGAACGGATACGCGGTGACGGTGACGGACCGGAACCGGTTGGCCGGACTGCCAGACTCGGCCTTGGAGGCTGCGGCACAGACGGCACGGGAGAAGGGCGCGGAGGGATGGACCTTCACGCTGCAGGCTCCCAGCTACATCCCGCTGATGACCTACTGCGCCGACCGCGACTTGCGCCGTGAGCTCTACATGGCCTACCAGACGCAGTGCGCGCACGACAACGAATACAACAACGAGGGAATCGTGCGGCGGATTGTCAACCTGCGGATGAAGATAGCCCAACTGCTGGGATACAAGACCTACGCGGACTATGTGCTGGAACGGCGCATGGCGGAGAACCGCGACAACGTATACCGGCTGCTGAACCAACTCATCGAGGCGTACCGCCCCACGGCACTGAAGGAGCGGGACGAGGTGAGGCAACTGGCAAGGGAGGCCGAAGGCACGGACTTTGAGCTGATGCCCTGGGACTGGTCGTACTACTCGGAGAAGCTGAAGAACAGGAAGTACAACCTGAACGCTGAGATGCTGCGGCCCTACTTTGAACTGCGCAAGGTGAAGGAGGGCGTGTTCGGACTGGCCACACGGCTCTACGGAATCACGTTCAGGGAGAACCGGGAGATTCCCGTCTACCACCCGGACGTGACGGCCTACGAGGTGTATGACAAGGACGGCCGCTACCTGGCCGTGCTCTACACGGACTTCCATCCACGCGAGACGAAGCAGTCGGGTGCCTGGATGACCTCGTTCAAGAGCCAATGGAAAGAGAACGGGGAGGATAGCCGCCCGCACATCTCCATCGTGATGAACCTCACCAAACCCACGGCGGAGAAGCCCGCCCTGCTGACCCTGTCCGAGGTGGAGACGTTCCTCCACGAGTTCGGCCACGCGCTGCACGGCATCTTCGCCGACACCACCTACGCCTCGATGAGCGGCACGTCGGTGTACAGGGATTTCGTGGAGCTTCCTTCACAAATCATGGAAAACTTTGCCATAGAAAAGGATTTCTTGCATACCTTTGCGTTCCATTACCGGACGGGCGAACAGTTGCCCGAGGCGATGGTGCGGAACATCGTGGACGCCTCCAACTTCAACGCGGCGTACGCCTGCCTCCGGCAGGTGAGCTTCGGACTGTTGGACATGGCCTGGTACACACGGGAGGAGGAGTTCACGGGCGACGTGAGGAGCTTTGAGAAAGAGGCGTGGAGAGAGGCCCAGGTGCTGCCACAGGTGGAGGAGACCTGCATGAGCGTGCAGTTCTCGCACATCATGGACGGAGGCTACGCCGCCGGGTACTACAGCTACAAGTGGGCGGAGGTGCTGGACGCGGACGCGTTCTCGCTCTTCAAGGAGAAGGGTATCTTCGACACGGAGACAGCCGCCTCGTTCCGTGACAACATCTTGTCGAAGGGCGGCACGGTACACCCCATGACGCTCTACAGGCGGTTCCGCGGACAAGAGCCGACCATCGACGCGCTGCTGCGGCGAAACGGCATAAAGAAACAAGCATAAAAGATGAACAGTATATGAGAAAAGGAATACGGATAATCCGGATATTGCTGCTGCCACTGATGCTCGTGGCCACGGCCTGCAACGACGGGGACGACCTGGACGCCATCTTCATCGGGCAGACCTGGAAGTTGTCGTGCGTGCGCGCCAGCACATTGCAGAACGCGCTGAGCGAGGAGGACCAGCGGAAGATAAACGAGAGTGCCAACGACTGCTTCGTCATCACCTTCGAGGAGAACCAGTTCTCGGGACGGACGGCATCGAAAGCCTTCTCGGGTACATGGACGGTGGACGGCGAGAGCCGCAAGATTGCCTTCAACTTCCAGAACGCCGGCAGCCTGACCGCTACGGACGAAGTGAGCCGACAGATGATAAACATACTGAAGAACGCCACCCGCTACGAGGGCGACACCCATCAGCTCAGCATCCATCAGGCAAGCGGGCCGTACCTATTGTTTTACCATTTGAAAACCGACTGACAACATGACAAACGCCGAACTGAAACAATTAGAGTTGGACAAACGCTATCTGCGCATGGCGGCCATCTGGGCGGAGAACTCCTATTGCCACCGCCGCAAGGTGGGAGTGCTCATCGTGAAGGACAAGATGATCATCTCGGACGGATACAACGGCACGCCCTCGGGATTCGAGAACGTGTGCGAGGACGACAACAACGTGACGAAGCCTTACGTGCTGCACGCCGAGGCGAACGCCATCACGAAGATAGCGCGCTCGGGCAACAGCAGCGAGGGAGCCACGATGTACGCCACGGCAGCCCCCTGCATCGAATGCGCCAAGCTGATTATCCAGGCGGGCATCCGCCGCGTGGTCTACTCCGAGGAGTACCGGCTGGAGGACGGCATCAACCTGCTCAAACGGGCGGGAATCGAGTTAGTGTACCTAAATATGAACGAGTAAACGACAAGACATCATGAGCGAAAACAAAAACTCTTCGAAACGCTACATACCCATCATCATCGCCACCAGCGTGGTGGTGGGCATCCTGATAGGGACTTTCTACGCCAACCTGTTCTCCGACAACCGGTTGAGCATCATCAACACTTCGTCCAACAAACTCAACGACCTGCTCCGCATCGTGGACGACCAATATGTGGACACGGTGAAGATGACGGACTTGGTGGAGAAGGCCATGCCCCAGATTCTCTCGGAGCTGGACCCCCACTCCACCTACATCCCGGCAAAGGACATGGAAGCCACGACCTCCGAGCTGAAGGGACACTTCAGCGGCATCGGCGTGTCGTTCACCATCCAAAAGGATACGATTTACGTCAGCGACGTCATCAAGGGCGGCCCGTCGGAGAAGGTGGGACTGTTGCCCGGCGACCGCATCGTGTCGGTCAACGACACCCTGTTCGTGGGCAAGGAGGTTACCAACGCCACCACGATGGCCAAGCTGAAAGGCCCGAAGGGTACGGAGGTGAAGCTGGGCATCTGCCGCCGGGGCGTGAAGGAGCTGCTCTCGTTCACCATCGTGCGCGGCGACATCCCCATCAAGAGCGTGGACGCGGCCTACATGATTGACGACAAGACGGGTTACATCAAGATAAACAAATTCGGCGAGACGACCTACGCCGAGATGATTATCGGCATCGCCACCTTGGCGCAGCGGAACTTCGAGAACCTGATTATCGACCTGCGCGACAACACCGGAGGCTACATGGGAGCCTGCATCCAGATGGTGAACGAGTTTCTGCCGGGCGACCGGATGATTGTCTACACCAACGGACGCAAATCACCCCGACAGGAGTACCACTCGGACGGACGGGGCACCAACCAGCAAACGCCGTTGGTGGTGCTCATCAACGAGTCGTCGGCATCGGCCAGCGAAATCTTCGCCGGTGCCATACAGGACAACGACCGCGGAACCATCATCGGCCGACGCTCGTTCGGAAAGGGACTGGTGCAACAGCCCATCGAGTTCAGGGACGGCTCGGCCATGCGTCTGACCATCGCCCGCTACTACACCCCCTCGGGCCGCTGCATACAGAAGCCCTACTCCAACGGCAAGGACGAGAACTACGAGATGGACATCATCAACCGTTTCGACCACGGGGAGTTCTTCTCGCAGGACAGCATCCGGCAGAATGAGAACGAGGTCTATCACACCTCACTGGGCCGCGTGGTCTACGGCGGCGGCGGCATCATGCCGGACATCTTCGTTCCGCAGGACACCGTGGGCTACACGTCGTACTACTACAGCGTGGCGAACAACCGGTTGCCCATCGAGTTCGCCTTCCAGTATACGGACACCCATCGCGAGACGCTGAGCGCGTACGAGGGATACAAGTCGCTGCTCAGTTACCTGAAACGCCAAAACCTGGTGGAGAGGTTCGTCCGCTTTGCCGAGGAGCGCGGCGTGAAACGGCGCAACCTGCTGATCGGCAAGTCGTACAAGCTGTTGGAGCGTACGCTCTACGGCAACATCATCTACAACATGATGGGGACGGAGCAGTATGTGCAGTTCCTCAACCAGGACGACCCCACGGTGAAGAAAGCCTTGCAGGTCCTGAGAAAGGGAGAGGCATTCCCCAAAGCGCCCACGGAGACGAAAGCCGATGCGAAGTGACAAGAAGGAGTTGCGCAGACTAATCAGAGAGCGCAAGGCGAGCCATACGGCGGAAGAGTGCCGGGCGAAGTCCGAGGCACTCATCCAGTGGCTGGAGCGACATCCCCGGTTTGCGCAGGCGCGCGTCGTGCTGCTCTACCATTCGTTGCCCGACGAGGTGTTCACG